>NZ_FRCS01000001.1:1237221-1546527 GCF_900143005.1 Cryptosporangium aurantiacum | reverse complement strand
GCCACCGTCGCATTCGTCGCCGACGCCGCCGTCACCGCCTGCGACGCCACCCCCGCCGCATCATTCGCCGACTGCGAAATCTCCCGAATCGCCGCCCCCATCTCCTCACTACCGGCCGCCACCGTCTGGACGCTCCGGGACACGTCCTCGGAGGCCGAGGCCAGCAGCCCGGTCTGGGTCGAGGTCTCCTGCGAGTTCGCCGCGATCGCTTCCGCCGAGGCCGACAGCTGCTGCGACGACTCCGCGAGCGCACGAGCCGAGGACGACAGCGTCGCCACCGTCTGCCGGATCGACTCGGACGCCCGGTTCACCGCCCGCGCCATCCGCCCCACCTCGTCGCCGGAGTCGGCGTCCGCGCGGCGCGTAAGGTCGCCGTCGGCCACCGCGTCCAGGACCTCGCCGACCCGGGCGAGCCGGCGAGCGATGCCCCTGCCGACGACGATCGCGAGCGCCATCGCCACGATCAGCCCGACGACCAGCACGATCGCGATCAGCGTCTTCGCGCCCGAAGCCGCCGAACTCGCGTCCTCGCCGTCCTGCGACGCCTGCGCGTTCTCCAGCTTCTGCAGCGCGTCGATCGCCTCGTTGAACGCTTGTTGATTCGTCCCGAGCGACGCCGAGGCGGCGGCACCGGTCGCCACCGTGACCCCGCTGGGCGGCGTGTCGCTGAACACGAGGGTGTTGAGCGTCGCGATGTACTGGGTCCAAGACTCGTCGAACGCGGTGACCTGTTTCTTCCACTCCGCCGAGTTGTCCGGCCGCTCCTGGTAGGCGGCGAAGGATTCGTTCAGAGACGTCTGCGCGGCTTTGACCCCGTTCTCATACGTGGTCTTTTCCGCGGGCACGGTTGTCTGGTTGTACAGCACAAACGCCACGTACATGTCGGCGAGCGAGCCCTGCATCAACGTGACCTGGTTCAGCCGGTAGATGTTATCCCTGTTCAGGCCCTGGACCTTCTCGTCCAGCGTGTTCATGCGGACCCAGGCGACGCCGCCGGTGATTATCGCGACCAGCGCGACCACCCACACGACCACCATGATCTTGTGCATCACGGACAGGCCGGCAAACCGGCCCGACCTGCCGTTCGGGGACGTTTCGTTCACCGGAGCGGTCATCTGCGTCCTTCGATCGCCTGGGGCCGGCACCGGGCCGGCCGACGTACGTCGTCAGTCCCCCATCGACCGGCGCGGACGCCAACTGAGGTGGCCCCCGACCGCGGTGCGGTCGGGGGCTACGGAACTGACGTGGGTCAGTTCGAGAAGTCCTGGGTCATCCAGAGCGTGCCCTTGGCGTCCCGGTACAGGTCGATGCCGATCTGGCCGAGCGACGGGTTGAGGATGTTCCGGCGGTGGCCGTCGTTCGGGGCCACCTCGTCGATCATGCTCTGGGTGATGCGGGTCGCGGTCGCGGTGTGCGCGGCGTCGGTCGCGGCGCTGGTGCTGCCGTACCCGATGTTCTCGGCGTACGCGCTCCACTTCAGGCCCTGCGCGCTGATCCGCGCTCCGGCGTTGCCCTCACCGGCGCACTGGTGCGAGAGCCCGCAGCCGCCGGCCATGACCAGGTTGTGCTGACGGGCAGCCGCGACGAGCTGGCTGTTCATCGTCAGCGCCTTCGCGCCGTTGGCGGCCCGGACCTTGTTGATCTGGGCGAGCACCGCGAGCTGCGGAGCGGAGTACGCGGAAGACGCGGTGCTGCCGACCGGCGTCGTCGTCGCGGGCGCCGTTGTGGTGGGCGCCGTCGTCGTGGGCCGGGTCGTGGTCGGCGTCGTCGGCTGCGTGGTGGCCGGACGCGTCGCGACCGGGCGGGTCGGCTGCGTCGTGTAACGCGGCGCGTAGCGCGGCGAGCCGTAGTAGTACGAGTCGTAGCCGTACTGGTACTGCGTGGCGTAGCGGTCGTAACCCCCAGTCGGGCGCTCGGCGGCGGAAGCCGCGGAGCCCGCACCGACAGCCATCGTGGTCAAGACGGCCGCAGCGACGATGCCGAAACCGATCTTCGTACGCACGGTGGTTCGCACTAATAGTCCCCCTATTGTCGGCGCCGGCGGCGGTTGCCGTTGGCGTCGCAGATCAAATCGGCGGGGGCTCTGAGCCGCTGAGAAATCGGTCGGTGAGCGTACGGGGGTATGACGGGTGCCCCCCGGTTGCCGGGGCAGCGCTCCGAATGCGGGATGGGGGGTGAAATGCTCACCGCATGGACATCGGATTCGGCCTGCCGGTCGCGGGCGGATGGGCGACGCCGGAGAACACGATCACCGTAGCCCGGCACGCGGAGGAGCTCGGCTACCGCACGCTGTGGTCGTTCCAGCGGCTGCTGGTGCCGGACGCGCAGCCGCTGCCCCCGCAATACCTGAGCGTGCTCGATCCGCTGGTGGCGCTCGCGTACGCGGCGGGCACCACCGAGCGCATCGGCCTCGGCACGGCGATCGTCAACGCGCCGTTCACCGCACCGGCCGTGCTCGGTCAGCAGCTCGCGACACTCGACGTCCTGTCGCGCGGACGGCTGCTGGCCGGACTCGGCCTCGGGTGGCTACCGGCGGAGTTCGCCGCGGCCGGTGTCCCGTTCGAACGTCGCGGTGCCCGCTTCGAGGAGTACCTGCGGTGCCTGGACGCCGTCTGGGGCCCCGATCCGGTCGCATTCGAGGGCGAGTTCTACCGCATCGAACCGTCCACCGTGCTCCCCAAGCCGGTGCAGCGGCCGCGGCCGCCGGTGCTGATCGGCGGCGACGCCCCGCGGGCACTGGAGCGCGCCGGGCGGCTCGCCGACGGCTGGATCAGCCGCAGCACGTTCGATCTGACGAAGCTCGGCCCGGCCGTGACGACCGTGCGCACCGCCGCCGAGAAGGCCGGCCGCGATCCGGACGCGCTGCGGTTCGTCTGCCGCGGTGTGGTGCTGGTCGGCGAGCGGAAGGGTCTGCTGACCGGATCGCTGGACGAGATCAAGGCCGACCTCCCGGTGCTGGAGGAGCAGGGCATCACCGAGGTCTTCGTCGACTTGAACTTCGACCCGGCGGTCGGTTCGGTCGACGTCGACGCGGCGGTGGCGCTGCGGCACGCGCTGACCGTCCTGGACGCGCTGGCGCCGGGTCGGCGGCCGTGACCGGCGTGGTTATGGAGCGGGGCATTGCGTCAGCGGGGACACTGGGCCTATGAGCACTCTCCGCCGCACGCTGACCGCTCTCGGCGCAACGGCGACCGCGACCGCGTTCGCCGTGCTGATCCCCGTCCAAGCCTGGGCCGCCGACAATCCGACGCTCGCCAACGTCGCGATCGAAGTGGCCAGGCGTCCACGGAGGAGGAGCGGCTTCAGCAGCGGCCTCTGCGGCGTGGTGTGCTGTCTGCTGTTCATCGCGATCATCGTCATCGCGGTGTTGATCTACCTGCGACGCAAGCGCGGTCCGGGTGGTCCCGGTCCCGGCGGTGGCGGCGGCTACGGCCCCGGCCCGGGCGGTCCCGGCGGCGGTTACGGCCCGCCGACCAGCGGCCCCGGAACCGGCTACGGTCCCCCGACCAGTGGCCCCGGAACCGGCTACGGACCTCCGACCAGCGGACCGGGAACCGGCTACGGTCCGCCCCCGAGCGGCCCCGGAACCGGCTACAGCCCGCCGCCCAGCGCGCCCGGGCACGAACCGCCGCCCAGCCCTCCCGGTGGCCAGAACCTGCCGCCGTCCGCTCCCCAGTAGCGCACCCCGCTCCGCCAGAAGGCCCGGCTCCGTTGGAGCCGGGCCTTCGCGCGTCCCGCGACGTCACGTCCATAACGATTGTGTAAGGTCTTGCAAGAAATTGCAGGACGTTGCAGCGCCTGCAGGCATAACTCATCCCATAAGCGACGTACTACCTCTTGACCTGACCGTCTGAAGCGGACATCCTTCGCTCCACGCCCACGCCGCAAACCGTGGGCGACACGGACCGCAAGATCTTTCACGCGGGAGGGGGCTCCGTGTCGGCACCCCGAAGTTCGGAGGTAACCGTGCGCAGAATCCCCCGGTGGCCGGCCGCGTTAGTGCTGCTCGCCGCCCTCGTCGTCCCGATCCGCGAGGCCGCGACCGCCGCACCACCGTCCGGAAGCGACGGCCGGTCGGTCATCGTCCAGCTCTTCGAATGGAAGTGGACGGACATCGCCGCCGAATGCACGAACGTGCTCGGCCCGAAGGGGTACGGCGGCGTTCAGATCTCCCCGCCGCAGGAGAACATCGTGCTGCCGCAGCGCGGCTACCCGTGGTGGCAGCGCTATCAGGCGATCAGCTACCAGCTGGAGAGCCGCAGCGGCACCCGCGCCCAGTTCGCCGCGATGGTGCAGGCCTGCCATTCGGCAGGCGTCAAAATCTATGCGGACGCCGTGATCAACCACACCGCAGGCACCTGGCCGACCGATACCCGCGGCAGTGCGGGTTCGCCGTTCACGCACTACAACTACCCGGGCATCTATCAGACCCAGGACTTCCACCACTGCGGCCGCAACGACGACATCGCGAACTGGAACGACGCGTGGGAGGTCCACAACTGCGAGCTGGTCGACCTGGCCGACCTCGCCACCGAGACCGAGTACGTGCGGAACCGGCTGGTGGCCTACCTCAACGACCTGATCTCGCTCGGCGTCGACGGGTTCCGGATCGACGCCGCGAAGCACATGCCACCCGGGGACATCGCCGCGATCAAGTCCCGGCTCAACGGCAACCCGTACCTCTACCAGGAGGTCGTCTACGGCGCCGGCGAGCCGGTGCAGCCCTCGCAGTACCGCGGAAACGGCGACCTGATCGAGTTCCGCTACGGGCAGCAACTCGGTGCGGCGTTCCGCAACGGCTCGCTCGCGTCGCTGCAGAACCTCGGAAACGGGTTCGAGCCCGGTGACAGCTCGGTGGTCTTCGTCGACAACCACGACACCCAGCGGGCCGGAGCCCTGACCTACAAGGACGGTGCCGTCTACACGCTAGCGAACGTCTTCCAGCTGGCCTGGCCGTTCGGGACGCCGGTCGTGATGAGCAGCTTCTCGTTCACCGACAACGAGGCCGGGCCGCCGTCCTCCTCCGACGGGCGAACCAACGACGTGACCTGCGGGTCCGGTTGGGTGTGCGAACACCGGCAGGGCGCGATCGCGAACATGGTCGGCTTCCGCAACGCGGTCGGTTCGGCCGCGGTCTCCAACTGGTGGACGAACGGCTCGAACCAGGTCGGCTTCGCGCGCGGCGATCGCGGCTACGTGGTCGTGAACCGCGATTCGGCCGCGCTGTCCCGCACATTCCAGACGTCGCTGGCGGCCGGCACGTACTGCGACGTCACGCGCGGTGAGGTGCGGGACGGGGCGTGCACCGGCCCGACCGTGACCGTCGATGGCGACGGGCGCTTCACCGCGACGGTGCCGGCGATGAGCTCGCTCGCGATCCACCACCTGGCGAAGGTCTCGTCGTCGCCGTCGCCGTCGCCTTCTCCGACGGCGTCCGCGTCGGTGGCGGTCAACGTCAACGCGACGGTCACCACCTGGTACGGGCAGGACGTGTACCTGGTGGGCAGCATCCCGGCGCTGGGCAGCTGGAACCCGGCGAACGCCAAGCCGCTGTCCTCGGCGTCCTACCCGGTCTGGAAGGCCACGCTGGAGCTGCCTCCGTCGACGTCATTCCAGTACAAGTACGTCAAGAAGGCTCCCGACGGGACGATCACCTGGGAGTCGGATCCGAATCGCGCGGCCACGACACCGGCCGGCGGAACTCTGGCGCTCACCGACACCTGGCGATGAGCAGGTCGAGAACTCCGGGTACCCATGCCCCGGGCGGGGTGTACCCGGTGGGTCGGCGCTTCGTGCGCCGGCCCGGTGTGAGGCCGGGCTCCACCCCGGCTTGACACCGCGGGGCGCCGGCGGCCACCGTGCCGTCGGCGCCCCGCCGTGAGCGCCCGAGCCGTGACCTGACCACCAGCGATGAGGCACTAGAGTGCGAACCATGACCCCGCGGCTAGCCGACGTGGCCGTGAAGGCCGGCGTGAGTGAGGCGACCGTCAGCCGGGTCCTGAACGACAAGGCGGGGGTCTCGCCGGCAACCCGCCAGGCCGTGCTGGCCGCGCTCGACATCCTCGGTTACGAGCGGCCACCGCGGCTGCAGCAGCGCAGCGCCGGGCTGATCGGGCTGATCACGCCCGAGCTCGAGAACCCGATCTTCCCCGCGTTCGCCCAGGTGATCGAGCAAGGGCTGTCGATGCAGGGCTTCACAGCGGTGCTCTGCACGCAGGTGCCCGGCGGCATGACCGAGGACGCGTACACCGACGTCCTCGTCGATCGGGGCGTCGCGGGCATCGTGTTCGTCTCCGGCTTACACGCGGACAGCACCGCGGACGTCGAGCGCTACAACCGTCTGGCGGCGCGGCGGCTGCCGATCATCCTGATCAACGGGTACCAGCCGGGCGTGGCGGCGCCGTTCCTGTCCACCGATGACCGGGCGGCGATCCGGCAGTCGGTGAGCCATCTGGTGAGCCTCGGGCACGAGAGAATCGGGCTGGCGGTGGGGCCGCGCCGGTTCGTGCCGGTGCTGCGCAAGCTGGAAGCGTTTCAGCAGGCGCTGGGGCTTTCCGACGTCTCCGAGTTCGTGGAGCACACGTTCTTCACCGTGGAGGGCGGCCGGGCCGCTGCCGCCGCGCTGGTCGACCGGGGCTGCACCGCGGTGATCTGCGGCAGTGACTTGATGGCGCTGGGGGCGATCCGGGCGATCCGCGACCTCGGCCGTGCGGTGCCAGGTGACGTCTCGGTGATCGGGTTCGACGACTCACCGCTGGTGGCGTTCACCGATCCGCCGCTGACCACGGTGCGCCAGCCGGTGCAGGCGATGGGCACGGCCGCGGTGCAGATGCTGCTGGACGAGATCGCGGGGGTGCCCGGCCCGAAGTCGGAGTTCGTGTTCCAGCCGGAGTTGGTCGTGCGCGGCTCGACGGGCTCCGGCCCCCGCCTCCGCTGAGGGCAGTGGATAGCATCGTGGGGCGTCATCCACAGTTCGCAGCAGGGCCCGACGACGCGTCGGTGCTACGAACCAGCCTGGCTGCATGGATGCCGACGCACTCCTCGCCAAGCTCCTCGCCGACCAGCACGGGCTGATCCTGCGCAGCCAGGCACACGCGCTGGGCATCACCGACGACACGATCAAGTGGCGTCTGAACCGCGGCCATTGGCGCCGGGTGTTCCCGGGCCTCTACGCCACGTTCTCGGGGGCGCCGACCGACGAGCAGCGCATGATCGCCGCGTCGCTGCACGGAGGTGCCGACGCGCAGGTCACCGGGGTCGCTGCGCTGCGCTGGCACGGGTTGCGCTATCTACCCGACGACGAACGCGTCCACATCCTGATTCCGAACGGTCCGCGGCGCACCTCGCGCGGCTTCGTCGTGGCCGCCCGAACGAACCGTCCTGATCCCCGTCCGTTTCGTCGTCCGCCGCTGGAAATCTGCTCACTCGCCCGAGCGGGCGCCGATGCCGCCCGAGCCGGCTACTGCAGGCGAGACGTCCGCGCCTTCCTCTCGGAGATGGTGCAACGTCGCCTGACCACTGTGTCCCGGCTCGACGAGGAGTGGCGAGCCGGGCCTCGTCAGGGGAGCAAGCTGCTCGGCTCAGTGCTCGGCGAGCTGCGCGACGGGGTGCGTTCGGCGCCGGAAGCGGAGTTCCGTGACCTCCTGCGGACCAGCACGATCCTCCCGCCGATCGTCTGGAATCCCACGCTCGTGGCCGCCGACGGCCGCCGCCTTCCCAGGCCGGACGGGTGGCTCGAAGACGTCGGCATAGCGCTCGAAACGGATTCGGACGAACACCACACCTCGCCCGCCGACGTCCGCCGCACCCGCGAGCGCCACAACCGCCTCGCCGCCCACGGCGTGCTGACGATGCACTTCTCGCCGCGCGATATTCGCGCGACACCGCAGGAGGTGTTGCGCACCATCGAGGACGCCTACCTGCGACGTCCGCGGGGATTCACCGGCGTGCGCGCCGTGGATGACCCGGCGCGGGTGTCATAGCACCTGGGCGGGGTCATCCACGGGACACCTGCGAGGGGACAACCATTCGGGGCGAGTGCTCTGGCATGCTGGCGGCGTGGCGACCATCTTCACGCGGATCATCAACGGTGAGCTTCCCGGGCGGTTCGTCTGGCAGGACGAGCACGCGGTCGGATTCCTGAGCATCGCGCCGATCCGGCCCGGCCACACGCTGGTCGTGCCGCGGCAGGAGATCGATCAGTGGACCGACGCGCCTGCGGAGCTGATCACCCACCTCACGACCGTGACGCAGACGATCGGGCAGGCCGTGAAGGAAGCCTGGGACGCGCCCCGGGCGGCTCTGATCATCGCCGGGTTCGAGGTGCCGCACCTGCACCTGCACACGTTCCCGGTGTGGGGGCTGGACGACTTCCACTTCGAGAAGGCCGACCCGAACCCCGACCCCGCCGCGATGGACGAGGCGGCCGAACGCATCCGGGCGACGCTGGAGAAGAACGGGTACGGGGCGCAAGCACGATGATTCTCGAGCACCGCGGCGCGCGGCCGGTCGTCCACCCGACCGCCTATGTCGCGCCGACCGCGGTGCTGGCCGGCGACGTCGAGGTCGGGCCGGAGTGCCGGATCCTGTTCGGCGCGGTCGTGACCGCGGACGGTGGCCCGGTGCGGCTGGCGGACCACGTCGTCGTGATGGAGAACGCGGTGCTGCGCGGCACGGCGCGGAATCCACTGCGGATCGGCGCGTACAGCCTGGTCGGCCCGCACGCGAGTGTCTCCGGCGCGGAGATCGAGACCGAGACGTTCCTGGCCACCGGATGCAGCGTCTTCAACGGCGCCCGGATCGGCGCGGGCAGCGAGGTCCGGATCAACGGATGCGTCCACCTGCGGACGGTGCTGCCGCCGGGGTCGACGGTGCCGATCGGCTGGGTGGCGGTCGGCGATCCGGCGCGGATCCTGCCGCCCGACCGGCACGAGGAGATCTGGGCGGTCCAGCGGGAGCTCGACTTCCCCGGTTACGTGTTCGGCGTCGACCGGGATGCGCCGGACGCCATGCGGCGGATGATCGGACGATACAGCCGCGCGCTCGGTGAGCACCGCACCGACCGCGCTCCCGAGGACTGGGACGACCGTGCCGAATCGTAGGACGGCACACTAGTCTCGGGGTCGGATCCTCGACCAGGGCCTGCTGCTTCCTGGCCGGGCGACGCGGCACCACCGCCACTGCTCGGCCGTCCGACCGAGCCCTGGAGATGCCGTGTCCCCCACTCCCCCTCTGGCCGCCCGGCTTCGTGGCGTCGCCAGTTCGCCGGTCCGTGACCTGCTCGCGCTGCTCGAGCGTCCGGAGGTGTTGTCGTTCGCCGGCGGCCTGCCCGCACCGGAGCTGTTCGACGTCGACGGCGTCCGGGACGCGTACGCCCGGGCGCTCTCCGGGCCGGGCGCCCGGCTCGCGCTGCAGTACGCGCCCACCGACGGTAACCCCGAGCTGCGTGCGCTGATCGCGGACCGGCTGAGCGGGCGCGGCCTGCCGACCGGCGCCGGCGACCTACTGGTCACGACCGGATCCCAGCAGGCGTTGACGCTGGTCGCGACCGCGCTGCTGGATCCGGGTGCGGTTGTCGCCGTGGAGGAGCCGACGTACCTCGCGGCGCTGCAGTGCTTCCAGCTCGCCGGTGCGCGGATCGTGACGGTGCCCGGCGACGAGGACGGTGTGGACCCCGACGCGCTGGCGGACGTCGTCGCGCGGCACCGGCCGGTGCTGTTCTACACGGTCCCGACGTTCGCGAACCCGACCGGACGGACGCTGCCCGCGGAGCGGCGCGCCGCGGTGGCCCGAGTCGCCGCCGCGAGCGGGTTGTGGGTGGTGGAGGACGACCCGTACGGCGAGCTGCGGTACCGCGGTGCGCCGGTGGCGCCGCTGGCGGCCTCGCCGGATGCCGCGGTGCTGTACCTGGGCAGTTTCTCGAAGATCGGCGCGCCCGGGCTGCGGCTCGGCTGGGTGCGGGCGCCCGCCGCGCTGCGTCCGGCGCTCGTCGTCGCGAAGCAGGCCGCGGACCTGCACACGTCGACGATCGACCAGGCCGCAGCGGCGGCGTACCTCGCGGCCACCGACCTCGATGCGCACGTAAAGCTGCTTCAGGACGCGTACCGGGAGCGGCGCGACACGATGATCGCCGCGCTGCCCGGGACGCTGCCGCCGGGTAGCCGGTGGACCGAGCCGGACGGCGGAATGTTCACCTGGGTGCGGATGCCCGGCGACCTCGACGCGGCCGAGTTGCTGCCGACCGCGCTGGCGCACGACGTGGCGTTCGTGCCCGGCGCGCCGTTCTACGCGGGTGCGCCGGACCGGTCGACGTTCCGGTTGTCGTTCACCACGAACACGCCGGAGCAGATCCGTGAGGGAATGCGGCGACTCGGCCGCGCCCTGGCCGCCCACGGCACGGCAGTCCGGCCAGCCGACGACCGGCCGGACCCCGTCTGAAGGGGCACAGCGGTGGTCCGGATTGCCGGACTAACGGCGGGGGACCGGCCGGACCCCGTCTGAAGGGGCACAGTGGTGGTCCGGATTGCCGGACTAACGGCGGGGGACCGGCCGGACCCCGTCTGAAGGGGCACAGCGGTGGTCCGGATTGCCGCACTAACGGCGAGGGGACCGGCCGGACCCCGTCTGAAGGGGCACAGTGGTGGTCCGGATTGCCGCACTAACGGCGAGGGGACCGGCCGGACCCCGTCTGAAGGGGCACAGTGGTGGTCCGGATTGCCGCACTAACGGCGAGGGGACCGGCCGGACCCCGTCTGAAGGGGCACAGTGGTGGTCCGGATTGCCGGACTAACGGCGGGGGACCGGCCGGACCCGGGGGGGTGGTCCGGCCGGCGGGATCAGGATCGCCCAGACGGGGGAACTCCCGCCCATAGTTGGCACCCGGTTTAAGGCTCCACTCAGGTCCGCTTAGGACACACCCGTCACAGCAGTCCCGGGCGAGCCGAGGCGTCCGCCTCCGGGCGGTCATGGTTCGATCAAGTTGCCCTAACCGCTCATGCAGGAGGCAACTGATGCAGAAGCCCGACGTCGGCCCGATCGAGGGTGCGCCCCCGGCCGACCTGGTCATCGAGGACCTGACCGTCGGTGACGGCGCCACCGTGGGAGCCGGCCAGACGGCCTCGGTCCACTACGTCGGGGTGTCCCACTCCACCGGCAAGGAGTTCGACGCCTCGTACAACCGCGGCGCCCCGCTCGAGTTCACGATCGGCGCGGGCCAGGTCATCGCGGGCTGGGACCAGGGCGTCAACGGTATGAAGATCGGTGGGCGCCGCAAGCTCACGATCCCGCCGCACCTCGCGTACGGCGATCGCGGCGCGGCCGGCGTGATCAAGCCCGGTGAGACGCTGATCTTCGTCGTCGACCTCGTCGGGATCCGCTGACCCGCGCGTCGAAGAGATCGGACGTCGCCCGGCGGGAGGGTTGCGCCGGGCGGCGTCCGACGTTCAGCCGACCGCCGCGCCCACGTGGTGCGCGCGCAGCGGACGGTGCGGGTTCGTGGGCAGCGCGATCAGCGACGCGCTGGTGAACAGCGTCCGGCCCCGGCCGGGCTCGTGGACCCAGGCGGCGACCAGCGCACCCAGGTCGGGGTCGTGGAAGACACCGCCGGTCGTCAGGTCGGTCTCGGCGTCCTGGAACAGGAACAGCACCGGCCAGTGCGGCAGCACGTGCACGGCGAGGAGCTGGAACCGCTCGGTCCAGCGGTGGCCACGGTTGCGCAGCGGGACGGCCAGCGCGTGCCACGGGTGCGCGTCGGGATGGCCGGCGGCGCGGGCGGCGTCCTCCAGCGCGTCGGCCGCCGCTTCGAGGACCTCGTCCGCATCGGTCGGGCCGTCGACCGTGACCACGATCTCGACGCGGTCGCCGAGCGAGCGCCGCACGGCGGCAGCCAGGCCCCGCCGCGCCGCCCGGTCGACACCGTGGAGCAGCACGCCCGCGTTCGCCGGTTCGGCGAGCAGACGCAGGACGGCACGCACCTCGTTGTCACTCGGCTGTACTCCGCCGGTGTCGGTCACCGGCGCCACCACGTCACCTCGGCGGTTCACGGGCCCTCCCCCTCTGCGGATGCGGTCCCCTTCCGACGCCGTCGATCCATCATGCCCATCGAAGGCGACCTCCAATCACACGTCCACAGCAAAACCCGGACGACCGATCCGGCATCGGCCGCGCGGCGGATCAGCCGAGGGTGACCTCCGCTGGGCGTCGAGTCGACGGGCGGGACACAATCGGGGGCGTGCACCACGATCCGGCAGGCGAGCAGCGGCTAGGCGACGATCCGACAGCCGTCTCGGCGGACGCGTTCGCGTGGCGGCTCACCCCGGCGGAGACCGTGGCCGCGTTCGTCCGCGGTGCGCTGCTCATCGACATCCGATCGACGGTGGAACGCCAGGCGCAAGGGTGGTTACCCGGCGCGATCGTGCTCGAGCCGTCGGTGCTGGAGTGGCGGCTGGTGCCGAACACCGGTGGGCACCTCCCCGAGATGACCAGCTTCGACGTCGAGATCGTGCTGGTGTCGCGGGACGGCGAGGCGTCGAGCATCGCCGCGGCGCGGCTGCGCGAGCTGGGGTTGTGGCGCGCGACCGACCTGGCGGGCGGCTTCCGTGCCTGGCGGGCCGCCCAACTGCCGATCGGCGGCGACCCCGCCGCGATCCGCGGCTGACCCTCCGTGCGACCACTGCCTGATCCGGACGCGACGCGCGGGCTCGCCCCCGGAGGCTCACAAAAACCGGTTCTGGACGCCGTCCCGGCGGCGCTCGTCCGGAACGCGACCGGGACCTGGGGCGACGAGGGGCGTCAGTGGCTGGAGGCGCTGCCGACGCTGGTAGCTGACGTCGCCCGGCGCTGGAACCTGACCGTCGAAACACCGTACGCGGGACTCTCCTTTCACTGGGTCGCGCGAGTGACGGACGCCGACGGGAGGCCCGCCGTCCTCAAGCTGGGTCCGCCGGGACCTGGGCACCTGCGGGACGAAGCGGCTGCGCTACGGGCGTTCGACGGCCACGGCGCCGTGTGGCTGCGCGCCGAGGACGCGGAGCGCGGGGCGCTGCTGCTCGAACGCGCCGAACCGGGGACGCTCGCCCGCCCCCTGGTTCCGGCCAGCACGGTCCGCGACGCCGCGCGGCGCGACGCCGAGGCCACCAGCGTGCTGATCGACGTCGCGAACCGCCTCCACCGCGCGGGCTCCGACACAACGCGGCCGGACCACGCCACCCGGCCGCACGACACGGGCCGGCCGCACGACACGGCCCGCCCGGCCAGCACACGACCGACCAGCACCGCACCGGGTGGCACCGCACCGGGCAGCACCGGGCCGGGTCGCCCGGGAGTGGCGCTGCCGGACGTCGCCGGGCAGCGGGACGCGTTCGCGGTGTACCTGCGGACGTTCGGCGACCGCGGCCCGCTCCCCCGCACGCTCGTCGAGCGAGCCGACCGCCTCTTCGCCGAGTTGTGTGACAGCGCGCCCCGCCGCGTCGTGCTCCACGGCGACCTGCACCACGACAACGTGCTCCGCGCCGAACGTGAACCCTGGCTGGCCATCGACCCGCACGGCGTCGTCGGCGACCCGGGCTACGACGCTGGGGCGCTCCTCTACAACCCGGACCCGCCCCGCCGGGACTCCGACCTGCTCGCTCTCGTTCCCGCCCGCGTCGAGCAACTGGCAGACAGGCTGGGACAGCCGCTCGAGCGGATCACCGCCTGGGGATTCGTCGTCGCAATGCTCTCCGAGGTCTGGGACACCGAAGGCAGGACCCCCGGCATCTCACCGCGGCACGGCGGCCCCGGCCCGACCGGCCGCGCGTTCGACGTGGCCCGCCTCCTCCTGCCCCGCCTCACCTGACGCGCGGCGGCACGCGGCGGGCGCGGGGTGGCGCGCCGCGGGCACGCGGCGGGCGCGGGGTGGCGCGCCGCGGGCGCGGGGTGGCGCGCGGCGGGCGTGGGGTGGCGCGCGGTTATCCGGAGAGTTCCCGCTCTGTGGGCGTACGGAAGCGCGGGACGATACGGACCTCGCCGATGTCGTCCAGCCACCGGGACAGCCGCTCCGCCTCGGCGTCGACCAGCGCGGTGACCTCGGCCCCGACCTCCTCGAACAACCGGATCGCGACCTGGCCGTCGGGTCGGTGGGCCCAGCCGCCCACGATGCGGCCGCTCGCCCAGATCGTCGGGCCCGCGTTGCCCGCTCGGTCGAACAGCAGCGGGCTGTACGGACCGAGGTACCAGTCGCGCTGTGCCCACCCCATCGTGGTCGGGTCGAGCGCGGGCAGGAACGCCACCCACGGGCCCGGGTCGGGTGTCGGGTCGACGTCGTCCGGCAGGATCAGGGCCGAACCGCCGCCCTCCAGCCCGACGGTCATCGCCTTCGCGTCGGCCAGGGCTCGCTTGACCTGCGCGCCGGTCCAGCCCGTCCACCACTGCAGGTCGGACGCGGGCGCCGGACCGTACGCGGCGAGCCATTCGCGGGTCAGCTCGGCCCGCGCCTCGGTCTCGGACGGCCGGTCGAGCGGCACCGGGAGCCACTGCTCGGCGAGCGCCCAGCGGTAGCGCTGGGAGAGCCAGGAGCCGGTGGGCCGGCCGCGGACGATACGCCCGTCGGCGCCGAGCACCGTGAGCACCCGGTTGGTGATCGTGGTGCGGGCCTCGTAGGGCTTGCCCTCGGCCATCAGCAACGTGGTGCGGAGGCGCGGCTCGTCGGTGGACAGTTCGTTCGCGGTGGCGGTGCCGCCCCGGGCGTCGAGCGCGGCGAGCGTGCCGGCTTCGACGTCGGCGAGCCAACGGTCGGCGTCGGGGACGCCCGCCTCGTGCAGGTGCCTCACCAGCAGGCGACGCTGGGTGGCCGCGATGCGCTGCATCGTCGACGCCTCGACGATCGGGAGCATCGGGCTGGGAACGACGAACATCGTCCGCCGCATACCGAGCATGCGAACCAGCGAGCGCCGCTCGTACAGCGCGTCCTGCACCGCGGCGGGCGAGCCCTGATCGGCCCGCGCCCGGACCGCGAGGAACACGGTCGGCGCGTCGGTCGCATGCAGCGCGACGACGCTCGTCGCCGCGCCCAGCGGGTCGGCGGCCGTGGCGCCGGGAGCCAGCGCGTGGCGCACGCCGAGCCGGCGCCGCCGCTCCTCCGTTGTCATCTCCCGCACGCCGGAGATACTGCCCCACCCCACCGACAATTCCGCCGAGCGACGGCGCCCGCCGCGGCTCCGCCACCCGCGGGCCAGGTCCGCACGCGCGGTCGCGGCCGACCCGGACGCGCGCAGGCAGACGCGCACGCATCCGAGACGCGGCGGCGGCCGGCCCAGGGCCGCGACTCCGGCCGCGACTCCAGCCGCGACTCCATCCCGGCTTCGGCCGCGACTTGCGCGGGCGTCACGTCCAGCACGTTCCAGACCCGCTCCGGCACGGCCGGGAAGCGGGCGGCGAGCCGGGGCCGGGCACTCCGGCCCCACCGGCTCATCGTCGCCGCCTCCTCGACGTCGTGCACCAGCCAGGCAGCGAACAAGCCCCAGGTGGCCCACGGGGTCAGCGATGAACTCACGCCTATGGTCTACCGTGCCGCGCAACCACGGCCTGGAGCACCGCGAGACCCGGCCCGATCCGGTCGGCCGCGATCAGCCCGAACCCGAACACCAACTCGTCGTCGGGCCCGCCGTAATGCGCCAGCCGCCGGGCCGGACCGGGCGATGGAACGAACGAAGCCTGGCCGCCCGGTGGCCCACCCCGAAGAGCCAACAAGCCCCCAACCAACTGGGCCAATGAGCTCAGCGCGGCGTGATCGCGAACCGCATGTCGACGTGGCTGATCGTGCCCGGCAGCCGACGCCGGGGATCCAGCCCGAGGCACGACGTCAGCTCGAAGCGGTGCTCGCTCAGCAGCGTCGCCAGCAGCGAGCTCGTCGCGTAGAGCACCAGGTTGCGCCCGGGGCACTCGGCCGGCCCGGCGCTGAACGGCACCAGCGACCAGCTCTCCCGTGCGCGCCCGTCCAGCCAGATCTCCGGCGAGAACCGGTCCGCGTACGACAGGCGCTGATCGTCCCGGTGGAAGAACGGCGCGTAGACCAGCACGAGTTCGCCGTTGGACAGCCCGTGGTCGACCCGCCCGGCGACCGGCCGGTCGTCCGCGCCGATCGGTGGCGCGACGTAGTCGCGGAGGATCGCGGGTGTCGTCGGCCAGAGCCGGACCGCCTCGTGGACGCACGCGCGCAGGTACGGGAGGTCCTGTGGCGCCGACAGATCGTGGCTCCCGATCTCCTCCTCGGCCCGCCGGGCCTGGTCGGGGTGCGTGGCCAGCAGCGCGAGCACCCGGTACGTCGCGATGCCCGCGGCGTCGAACGCGAACAGCCACTGCGGAAGCTGCTGCTCCGGCGCGACCCCTGCGACCCCTGCGACCCCTGCGACGCCTGCGGTACCTGCGGTACCTGCGGTACCTGCGGTGCCGCCACCGGACGCGCCCGCGGCCAGCGCCGCCAGGCTCCCCGGCTCGGCCCGGTCGACGTAGTCCCGGATCCGCCGCTGGAACTCCGCGGACGCGGCCGGCCGGGCCGGATGGAACGGTCCCCAGTTACCGTCCCGGCGCAACCGCGCGAGCAGGTCGGTCGTCTCGAAGTCCTCCCGGGCCGCGTTGCCGAGCACGATCCGCCGGACCATCCGCCACCAGGCCGACGCGAACCGGTCCCAGTCGAGGTGGCCGGTGACCGCCATCGACCGGCCCTCTTGGTCGATGGCCGCGAGCAGCGCGTCGGCGTGCCGGTGGACCGGCCGGCCGGTGTCGAGCACCGCCTCGTTGAACGCGCGCTTCGGTGGACGCTCCGACGGCGGCGAGATCAGGACGCCGCCCGGCTCGAACCGATCCAGCGCGGCTTCCTTCTCCTGGTTGGCGGGCGTGAACGGCACCGGTGCGCCCTCCAGCACCATGCGGACGTCGTCCGGAGAAAGCACCAGCGTGATGCGGCGGAACGGCACCCGCAGCCGCAGCAGGCCGTCGCCGTACCGGGCCCGCAGCCGCTGCAGCTGGCGCACGCCGCGGCGGTCGGCGTCGATCCGGGCCGCCAGGCGCACCGCCCACGGACGCCGCTGGATGACACCGATGGCGACGGTCGCCGCGAGCGGGTTGAGCAGCACGCGGGCGCTGTCGAGCACAGTGGCCGTCCGCCCCATCCGCCGCGTGGTCGGCCGGGTCTGGACCTCGGTCATCGGCCCCTCCTCGTCGGTCTGCGTCTGCCCCTCTGTGCCCATGCACTCTCGTCCCAAACTATGCCGTTAAACCAACTCAAAAGGTGCACCGCACCACAACTTCGAATTCCTCGTGCACGCCGTGGGTACCCGGGCCGCATGCTGGTACATGTGATCGCCGACTACGGTCCGGGCGACCTGGCGTACGCCGAGGTCAGGCAGCAGCTGGCCCGATACCTGCCGGACGCCGACGTCGTCTACACACCGGTGCCGCCGTTCGACACGCTCGCGGCCGGTTTCTGCGTGGCGCAGCTAGCGCTCACCCCGGGGCCACCCAGGCTCGTCTTCTGCAACGTGGCGCCGCGGGCCGACAGCGACGCGCCCCGGCCGGAGAACGAGGGCGAGCGCCTGGTCGCGGCGGAGCTGGCCGACGGCGTCCGGGTGGTCGCGGTGGACGCCGGGCACACGTTCTTGTTCCTGCGGGACGAGGCGGTGTCGCTGACCGAGCTGGTGATCCCGGAGTCGGGGTCGCAGTTCCGGTCCCGGGACGCGTTCCCGGCGCTGCTGCCGCGGGTGCTGGCCGGGGACGCCGAGGTCGTGGGTCCGGTCGACCCGGAGCGGATCCCGCCGCCCCCGCAGCGCGCGGTGGTCTACGTCGACGGCTACGGCAACCTGAAAACGAGCTGGTCGGAGCCGCCGGCGCCGATGGGCTCGGTGGTCGTGCTGCGCGTGGGCGGCGTCGGCGCGGAGGCGATGGTGAGCGACGGGACGTTCGACGTCCCGGCCGGGACGCTGTCGTTCGCGCCGGGCAGCTCCGGGTGGACACGGGCGGACGGGTCCGAAGTGCGGTGGTACGAGATCCTGCTCCGGGGCGGGGACGCGAGCGCGCAACTCGATCACCCCGCGCCGGGCACGCCGGTGTCGGTGCGGATCTGAGACGTCGGCGGCCGCGCCCCTCGAAAACTGACGATTGCCGATCAGTTATCGCACTACTACTCTCGGGCGAACCTGTGGGGAGGTTGCGCGATGACCGACTTCGACCTCGTGATCCGTGGTGGCCGCTGGTTCGACGGCACCGGAGCACCCTCCGCGATCCGCGACCTCGGCATCCGCGACGGCGTGGTGGCGGCGATCTCGCCCGACCCGCTGCCCGCCGGACCGGAGACCGAGGTGATCGAGGCGGCCGGACGCTGGGTGATGCCCGGCATGGTCGACCTGCACACCCACTACGACGCCGAGGTCCTGGTCGCGCCGGGGCTCACCGAGTCGGTCCGGCACGGCGTCACCACGGTCGTCGTCGGCAACTGCTCGCTCTCGACCGTGTACGTCGAGCCGGTGGACGCCGCCGACCTGTTCAGCCGCGTCGAGGCCCTCCCCCGCCAGCACGTGCTCACCGCGCTGGAGCAGGGACGGACCTGGACCCGGCCGTCCGAGTGGGTGGCCGTCGTCGAGCGGCTGCCGCTCGGACCGAACGTCGCCTCGTTCCTCGGCCACTCCGACCTGCGGACCACGGTGATGGGCCTGGGCCGCGCCACCGACCGCAGCCACCGGCCGGCCGACGACGAGCTGCGGCGGATGTCCGAGCTGCTGACCGAGGCGCTCGACGCCGGCTTCATCGGGCTGTCCACGATGACGAACCCCTGGGACAAGCTCGACGGCGACCGGTACCGGTCCCGCTCGTTACCCAGCACGTACGCCCGCTGGTCGGAGTACCGGGCACTGCACCGGCTGCTCCGGAAGCGGCACGCGATCCTGCAGAGCATCCCGAACCTGAACACGAAGTACGACGTGCTGTTCTTCCTCGCGTCCAGCACCGGGATCGGCCGCAAGCCGCTGAAGACGTCGCTGCTGTCCGCCGCCGACGCGAAGTCCGACCGCTGGCTGTGGCGGATCTTCGGCCCGCTGTCCTGGCTCGCGAACGTGCCTGGTCGTGGCAACTTCCGGTTCCAGCACCTCCCGGTGCCGTTCGAAGTGCACGCGGACGGCGTCGATCTGGTGGTGTTCGAGGAGTTCGGCGCCGGCGCAGCCGCGCTGCACCTGCAGGACGAGCTGGAGCGCGACCGGTTGCTGCGGGATGAGGGCTACCGGCGGTGGTTCCGCCAGGATTTCGAGAAGCGGTTCAGCTCCCGGGTCTGGCATCGGGACTTCGCCGACGCGTACATCGTCGAGTGTCCCGATTCCTCGCTGGTGGGGCTCTCGGTGGCGGACGTCGCGGAGAAGCGTGGCGTCCACGTCGTCGACGCGTTCCTCGACCTGGTCGTCGAGCACGGCCGGGCGTTCCGCTGGAAGACGACGATCGTCAACGACCGCCCGGAGATCCTGAACAAGCTGTCGGCGCTGCCCGGCGTCCAGTACGGCTTCTCGGACGCCGGGGCCCACCTGCGGAACATGGCCTTCTACAACTACGGGCTCCGCCTGCTCGCCCGGGTTCAGGACGGCGGTTTCATGTCGGTGGAGCGCGCGGTGCACCGGCTCACCGGTGAGTTGGCCGACTGGCTCGGTCTGGACGCCGGGCACCTGCGCGTCGGCGACCGGGCCGACCTCGTGGTGGTCGACCCGACCGGTTTGGACGCCGCCCAGCTCGCCAGTTACCACGAGGAACCGTTGGCGGAGTTCGGCGGCCTGCGCCGGATGGTCAACCGCAACGACGGCGCGGTGGACGCGACCGTGATCGGCGGCGAGGTGGTGTTCGCCGCCGGCCGGTTCCGCCCGGACTACGGGGTCTCCCGGCGCACCGGGCGGTTCCTGCGCTACCGGGAGGAGAACCGCAGCCCGCTACCTCAGACCACGGAAGCCGTGTAGAGCAGGTACTCCCACTCCATCGCGCCGTTGATCAGGTACTTGTCGCCGAGCGCGGCCATCTCTTGGTCGAGGGCGGCGGTGCGCTCCGGGTCATCGGCGAGGCCGCGGTAGGCGGCGATCGTCGGGCCGTAGATGCCCTTCCAGTAGTCGCGGAACGCGGCGCCGGTCGGGAACCCGGAGATGACGACGCTCCGCTTCTCCGTGACGACCCCGCTGACCCGGTCGCCGAACAGCGCCGCGACGTGCGCCTCGGAGCCCCACAGCGGCGGCGGCTGCGCCCCGGGCGGCGGCGGAGCGACGTACGGCTTCATCGTCGCGAACAGCTGCCCGATGAAACCCTCCGGCGTCCAGGCGATCAGCCCGATCGAGCCGCCCGGACGGGTCACCCGGATCAGTTCGTCCGCAGCGAGCTGGTGCATCGGCGCGAACATCACGCCGACGCACGAGACGACGACGTCGAACTCGCCGGCGCGGTAGGGCAGGTGCTCCGCGTCGGCCTCCTCCCAGGCGAGACGCGCGCCCTGCTCGGCGGCTCGCTTCTCCCCCACCTGGAGCAGCTCGGGTGTCAGGTCGCTGGCGACGACGTCCGCGCCGGCCAGCGCGGCCGGTATCGCGACGTTGCCGGTTCCCGCGGCGACGTCGAGCACGCGCTGGCCCGGGCCGATGCCGGTGGCGGCGACCAGGATCGGGCCGAGCGAGGGAATGAGGTCGGTGGCGACGGCCGGGTAGTCGCCGAGCGCCCAGAGTGCTCTGTGCTTGGCTTTGAGTGCGCTATCGGTGGTGGTCACGTGAGGTCCCCCGTCGTATCGGGTCAGCTTGTCCTCACGACGGTAAGAACGGCGGAGGGTGCCCGCCTAGTACACGATCTGTACTAGAACTGCTTCATGGGAGCCACCTACCACCAGTTCTGCCCGGTCGCGAAGGCCATGGAACTGCTCGACGAGCGGTGGACGATGCTCGTGGTGCGGGAGTTGGTCGCCGGCAGCCGGCACTTCAACGACCTGCGCCGGGGGTTGCCGCGGATCTCCCCCACGCTGCTGTCCAAGCGCCTCCAGAGCCTGGTCGCCGCCGGAATCGTCGAGCGGCGTCCCGGCGAGCGGGAGGTCCAGTACGTGCTGACGCAGGCCGGTCAGGAGCTGGCGCCGATCGTCGCGGCGCTCGGCGCCTGGGGCGTGCGCTGGGTCGGTGAGCTCGGCGACCGGGACCTCGACCCGAAGCTGCTGCTCTGGGACCTGCACCGCAACGTCGACCACGACGCGGTGCCGACCGGCCGCACCGTCGTCCAGTTCCGGTTCCCCGAGGTGGCGCCACGGAAGCAGGACTGGTGGCTGGTGATCACGCCGCCCGACGTCGACGTCTGCGACGTCGACCCGGGACACGAGGTCGCGGTCCGGGTGACCGCGGACCTCCGTCGGATGGTGCTGGTCTGGCGGGGTGACGTGTCCTGGTGGGACGCGATGCGCGCGGGCGACGTCGCGTTGGACGGCCCGGAACCGTTACGGCGCGCTCTTCCGAGCTGGTTCCGCCCCACGGTGTTCGCGTCGGTGCCCCGCGTCTGAATCTTCTCCGACGCGGGGCGGCCCGACGTCAGGCGGGCTGGCTGACCAGCGCGGAGACCTTGCCCATCAGGCCGGGGACGTCGCCGCGCTCACCGTCGATCAGCCACTGACCGAGCTGCACCGACGACTCGACGACCAGCTTCGCCCGCTCGTACCGCCGCGTCGTGAATACGTCGAACACGCTCTGGTCGAGCTGTTCGGCGGTGACCAGCAGCTCGGCGAGCACCGCCGCGTCCTCCAGCGCCATCGCCGCGCCCTGGGCCAGGGTGGGCGGGCAGGTGTGCGCGGCGTCGCCGATCAGCACGACCCGGCCGCGGTTCCACGGTGCGTCGAGCACGTGCTGCTCGAACCAGGTGTAGTTGACCCGGGTCGGGTCGGTGAGGCCGGGACGGATGTCGTCCCACGGCCCGTGGTAGGCCTGCGAGAGCTCGACCATCGTCGCGAGCTGTTCCTCCGGTGAGAGCCCGCTGCGGTCCTGCGCCTTCTCGACGATGTACGCGTAGAGCGTGTCCTCGCCGGTCGGGCAGTACCCGGCGATGTAGCTCGGACCGCCGTAGATCAGGTCGGTGCGGGTGACGCTCGCCGGGCGCGGCGCGAACACCCGCCAGATGCCCATACCGGTGGGGCGGGTCTCCAGCTCGACACCGAGCGCGCGACGCACCGCCGAGCGGATGCCGTCGGCGCCGATGACGAGGTCGTAGCGGCCGGTCGAGCCGTCGGAGAACGTCACGTCGACGCCGTTCTCATCCTGGGTCAGGTCGGCGAACGTGGTCCCGAACCGCACCTTCACGCCGACGTCGCCGGCCCGGGCCATCAGGATCGCGGCCAGATCGGGGCGGTACATGCCGAGCGTGGCGGGCAGCTCGGGGCCGCCGGTGCGGGCGTCAGGGAACTCGGCCACGACGGTGCCGTTCGGATCGGGCGCCCGGATGCCGAGGTCGTTGAACGCGTAGCCCTTCGCGCTCACCTTCTCCCAGACGCCGAGCTGCCGCAGGACGCGCAGCGCGTTGCCCTGGAGCGTGATGCCGGAGCCGAGCGCCGTGACGTCCGGCTTGAGCTCGACGACCTCGACGGCGATGCCGCGCTCGGCGAGCAGGATGGCGGACGCGGCACCCGCCGCACCGCCGCCAACGACCAGGACGTTCTGGACAGCAGGCATGTCATCGTTCTCCGGGTCGGGGCCGCGTGTGGCAGCGGCGTCGGCGTTTCCGGCGTGTATCCGGAGGGTTACCGGACTGACGGAATGCTTCACTATGCGAGATCCCGCTCACATGAAGGAAATCGATTCTCACCATACTGTCCATGCACCCGGTGAATACTGACGGGTCGGACGCCTCCGCGCTGCGAAACTGGTTGTCTGATCCGACCGGAGGGAAGCAGCGTGGCTCCGTCATCGTCCTTACCCGGGCTCGACCTCGACGCGTTCTCCGCGTGGGCGGCGGACCGGCTCCCCGAGCACGGCGCGCTCACCGGCGCCGAGCTGATCACCGGAGGTCTCTCGAACCTCACGTTCCGGGTGGTGTTCGACGCCGGTCCGCTGATCCTGCGCCGGCCACCGCGCGGACCCGTGCTGCCCAGCGCACACGACATGGGCCGCGAGTACCGGGTGGTCTCCGGACTCCAGGACAGCGCGGTGCCGGTGGCGCGCGCGGTCGCGTTCGAGCCGGACCCGGCCGCGCTCGGAGCGCCGTTCTACCTGGTCTCGTACGTCGTCGGCGAGGTGTACCGGCGGCCGGAACAAACCGCCGAACTCGCGCCGGACGACCGGGCGGCGATCGGCGCGAGCGTGATCGAGGCACTCGCCCGCATTCACGAGGTCGACCTGGCCGCGACCGGCCTGTCCGACTTCGGCCCGCCGACCGGCTACCTCCAGCGGCAGGTACGCCGGTGGGGTAAGCAGTGGGCGGCGTCCAAGACCAGGGAGCTGCCGGTCATGGAGGAGTTGCTGACCAAGCTCGCCACGGACCTCCCGACCGACGGTGAGACGACGCTCGTTCACGGCGACTACCGGCTCGACAACATGCTCGTCCGGGGCACCGACGTCGCAGCGGTCGTCGACTGGGAGCTCTCCACGCTCGGCGACCCGCTGGCCGACCTCGCGCTGACGCTCCTCTACTGGGCCGACGACGGGTCGGTCTCGTCCGCAGGCGGCGTCACCGCCCACCCCGGGTTCCCGACCGCGGACGAGTTCGCCGCCGCCTACGCGGCGCGCACCGGCCGCAACCTGGAGCTGCTCCCGCTCTACCGGGCGTTCTCCGAGTTCAAGCTCGCGGTGATCCTGGAGGGCGTACACGCCCGGTACCTGGCCGGTGGCACGGTCGGCGACGGCTACGCCTCCGCCGGGCAGGGTGTGCCGTTGCTGGCCGAGCGCGCGCTGGCCGGCCTACTGAATCGATAGGTGGACGTGATTCGTGTGGGCGGACGAGGGGTCGCCGCCGCTCTGGTAGGCGCGCCAACCGGAGCCGGGTAGCCAGATCTGCCGATACCAGATCACATACAGGACGCCGAGCCGGTCGGCGTTGTCCACCAGCCAGGCCGCCAGGCGGTTGCCGTAGGTCCGGTCACCGCCGGTCGCGGCACCGCCGAAGCCGCTCTTCGCGGCCGCGAAGTCGCACGCCCGCCCCTTGGGGTGCTCGCCGAACGACGCCTGCCGGAAGCAGTGGACGTACCGGGTGAAGCCGGCTGCCTTGGTCTGCCGCAGCGCGTGCAGGGTGCGTGCGGTGAGGCAGCCGCCGGACGTCGGATCGTCCTGGGAGCAGCCCTGCGAGGAGAACGAACCGTCGCCGCGGCGCGGAGCGGCCGCAGCTCGGCGCGTCTTCTTCTTCGGCGTGGTCCTCTGCGGAGTCTCCGCGCTGCTGCGGTCACCTCCGGTCGAGGCCGCCGGCTGGTCGTTGTTCTCACCGTCGGTCGAAAAACCGCCGGTGCGCTGGCCTCCCACGTTCGCCGCCTCGAGCGCCTTCTCCGCGTCGGCGCGCCGCTTGGCCATCGTGCGTTCCTCGGCGCGCTGCTTCTTCAGCTGCTCGTCGACCTCGCGCTGGGCGGCGGCCAGGTCCTTCCGCGCGGCGCGAAGCTCGTCCAGCGTCTGCTTCCGACGCTGAACCAGGGTCTCGATCAGGCCGACGTCGCCGATCATGTCCGGCAGCGAGCGCGAATTCGCCATCGCGGTGGCCGGATCGGGCAGGCCGCCACGGTAGGCGGCCGCGCTCAGCTCCTGGACTTCGCGGTCGAGCGCGGTGATGCGCTTCTCCGCGCCGGCCATCTGCTGGACCAACTGCTTGCGGCGACGCTCGGACGCCTGGGCCTTCGCCCGCGCGTTGTTGTACCCGCTGGCGGCCTCGTCGAGCTTCCTGCGTAACGCCGCGGTGCCGCCCTCGTCGTCCTCGGCCGCGTTGGGGGCCGCGTGCACCGAGCCGGGGGTTCCGCCGACCAGCAGACCCAGTCCGGCGAGGACGGCGACCAGCGCGAGAACAACGCGGAAGCGAGCGGTCGGGGCAGCGAACGTCACGAGCACTTTCCTTCTCCGGGCGAATTCTGTTCGAGACTGTACGTGTCCAGCGAACGATTCCTGGGCCCAGAAAAGGAATTAAGGAATTTTAATCAGCGGTCGATGACAATTGCAGGTCGGGCGGTTCAACGGAATAGCACAATTTTGGAGACGCTTAATTCCGCCCTAATGCGGGGGGCGCAATATAACTCCTGTGACTCATGTGATTTGTGGGGCGGGTGAATGCCATCCCTGCGGTGTTGGCCCTGCTGAACGGGCCGCGCGCGGAACGATAGCGCAAGCGCTCCGGGGCGCTACCTCGCCCCGCCTCACCTCGCCTCGCCTCGCCTCGCCTCGCGGCAAGGGCACGCCGTTGAGCGGATTGCACTTAGAAGGGCTATACCTCTTCCAAATGCAATCCGCCCGGGAGGCCGGCGCTTTGGTAGCTCGGCGCCGGGCACACCGCACTCGGCCCCCCGATGGAGGGGTGCGGGCGGGGTGCCCGATTCGCGGTGCGGAGCGTAATAGCGGGGCGGGGCTCGATCGAACGATGTGGCCAAGGGCTCGCTATCACGAGCCCCCGGGCCACATCGTTCCGGGCGCCCCCAAGGAGCCGACCGTTCCCGAGCGGGGTCTCGGTGCCCCTGGCGAGTGCCGCCACGGCAGCTCGGCCGCATCGCCGGCCGCAGGGCGCCAGCCGGCAAGCGGGCGCCACGTCCAGACGGCACCCCGTCCGGAGGGCGCCCGCCGGGATGGCGCCCGCACGGACGGCGCCACGTCCAAACGGCGCCCGCCCGGACGGCGCCACGTCCAGCGGGCAGTCCGCGGAGCGGTGACCTGGTGCCGAGTGGACCCGATTGGGCGGGCTATGGCTGGCCCAAGTGGGTCCGCATCCATGGCGCGAGCCGCCAGCCACCGTGCTGGCCGCGACGGCGGTCAGGGATTGGGCGAGCGCGCGGCACGCCCCCGCCGAGGAGTGTCCGGTCAGCGCAACAAAGTGTGGTGTGGGCGCCTGCCCACACCACACTTTGTTGCCACCCCCACCCGCGCCCCGGCTGGGATGCGGGGCGCCGGGCGGCGGTGGTGCGCTTACTTGCGGTTGTAGAGCCGCATCGTCAGCGAGCCGAACACCGCCACGAAGAGGACGCTGGCCACCAGCGTCCACATCAACGAACTGCCCGCCGCCTCGCCGGCCATCATGCTCCGGACGGCGTCGACCAGCTGCGTGATCGGGTTGACCTTGACGAACGCCTGCAGCCAACCCGGCATCGTCGTCGGCTCCACGAACACGTTGCTCAGGAACGTCAGCGGGAACAGGATCATCATGCTGGCGCCCATCACGGACTTCTCGCTCCGCAGCAGCAGGCCGAACATCGTCCAGACCCAGGAGAACGCGAACGAGAAGATGACCAGCAACAGGATGCTGCCCGCGACCCCGACCACGCCGCCCTCCGGACGGAAACCGAGAACCAGCCCGACGCCGAGGATCACCAGCGAGGCGAGCACGTAGCGCAGCAGGTCGCCGAAGATCATTCCGACGAGCGCCGCCGGACGCCACACCGGCAGCGTGCGGAAACGGTCGAAGACGCCTTTTTCGATGTCGGTGTTCAGCCCGATGCCGGTGTACATCGTGATCATCACGACGCTCGTCACCATGATGCCGGGGAGGAAGAACTGCAGGTACTCCCGCGTCGAACCGGCCAGCGCACCACCGAACAGATACGTGAACATCAGCGTCATGATGATCGGGAACGCGGTCACGTCGAACAGTTGCTCCGGCACGTGCTTGATCTTCAGCATCGCGCGCCAGCCGAACGCGATCGACGCCGCGAACGGGCCGGGCGGCGACGGGCGGGCGGCAGGCGAGAGCACGGCTTGCAACGCGTCCGCGGTCGGCGCGTAGACCGTCGTCTCGGCGGAATCGGTGGTGGTGCTCATGCGACGGTCTCCTTCTCCGTCGGGCCTTCCTGGTTCTGCGGGCTGGTGAGCGCGAGGAACACCTCGTCGAGGCTGGGCTGGCCGAGCGAGAAGTCGTCGACGACGATGCCGGCCGCGGCCAGGTCGGCCAGCGCACGGGACGCGTGTTCGGCAGCGCCCCGCTCGGAGCCGGCCACCCGGACCGTCAGCGCCACCGGGTCGGACTCCTGCAACACCTGCGCGTCGAGCGCGCGCCCGAGCAGCGCGGACGCCTCATCGCGCTGCAGCGGGTCACGGAGCCGCACGTGGACGGTTCCGGCGCCGATCGAGGACTTCAGCGCACCGGGCGTGCCCTCGGCGATCACCGTGCCATGGTCGATCACCGCGATGCGCGACGCGAGCCGATCGGCCTCGTCGAGGTACTGGGTGGTGAGCAGCACGGTCGTGCCGTAGGCGACGACCGCACGCACGATGTCCCAGACTTGGCTGCGGCTACGCGGATCGAGCCCGGTGGTGGGCTCGTCGAGGAACAGCAGATCGGGCGTGTTGAGGATGCTCGCCGCGATGTCGAGGCGGCGGCGCATCCCGCCGCTGTACTTCTTGACCTGCCGGTCGGCGGCGTCGGTGAGCCCGAACGCGGCGAGCAACTCGTCGGCGCGGGTGCGGGCCGCCCGCTTGCGGTGCCCGACCAGGCGGCCGAGCAGCAGGAGGTTCTCCAACCCGGTGAGGTCCTCGTCGACCGAGGCGTACTGGCCGGTGAGGCTCACCCGGCTGCGTACTTCGTCGGCCTGGCGTACGACGTCGTAACCGAAGACCCGAGCCTCGCCGCCGTCGGGGCGCAGCAGCGTCGCGAGCACGCGCACCGCGGTCGTCTTCCCCGCGCCGTTGGGCCCGAGCAGGCCGTAGACCGCGCCGGCCGGCACCGCGAGGTTGATGCCGTCGACGGCTCGTGTCTTGCCGAACGTCTTGACCAGCCCAGCGGTCTCGATTGCCAGATCGGTGTCGGCTGTCGTCATCAGCGCCCTCTCGTCGGGTCGAGTCAACACGGTCGGCTGCGCTTATGGTCCAGGGTCTACCAAGTGGGTACGACAGAATTAGTGACCGCGGGCGACCTGTCCCCCTAACCTCCCTGCATGCGCGTACTGGTCGTTTCGGCCCCGCTGCCCGGTCACGTCCTGCCGCTCGTGCCGCTGACCCGGGCGCTGGCTACCGCCGGCCACGACGTCCTGGTCGCCACCGCCGCGGACGCGGCGTCCACGGTGAGCGACATCGGCCTCCCGGTCGAGGACGTCGCTCCGGGTTTCGACTTCGCCGCGGTCGCGCGCGGTGTGGCGCTGCGGCACCCACTGGTCGCCAGGGCCGAGCTGGCGGGCAACGGCGGGAGGAAGGGCGTCGGGGCGCTGTTCGGTGCCGTCAACGCACGGCTGGTGGACGCCGTCCGGGACGTCACCGAGCAGTTCCGGCCGGACGTCGTGGTCGCCGAGCCGCTGGCGGTCGCCGGGCTGATCGCGGCGGCCGGGCACGGTGTTCCGGCCGTGCGGCACGAGACGAACCTGTTCGACGGCGCCGAGCTGGTCGCGGCCACCGCCCGGCCGGCGCTGCGCAAGCTGGCGATCGACCGGCTGCCGGAGCCCGCCGGGGTGATCCAGGTGTTACCGCCGAGCGTGGTCGGGGACCGGCCGGGGTGGCCGATGCGCTACGAGGCACCTGCGCCCGCCGCGCTCCCGTCCTGGCTGACCGAGACGCCGGCCCAGCCGCGCATCCTGGTGAGCCGGAGCACGGTCGCCGGGCCGGGCAACGAGCACATGATGCGATCGCTGGTCGCGGTCGCCGGAGAGGTGGACGCGGAGATCGTCCTGGTGCGGCCGGAGCCGGGGCTGCCACCGGAGCTACCGGTCAACGTCCGGACGATCGGCTGGGTGTCGCTCGACGCCGTGTTGCCGACCTGCACCGCGATCGTCCACCACGGCGGAGCGGGCACGGTCCAGGCCGCGCTCGCCGCCGGTGTGCCGCAGCTCGTCGTCCCGGGGCCGGGCGACCGAAGGTACAACGCGGAGCTGGTGGCCCGGATCGGCGCCGGGCTGTGCGTCCCCGGCCGGACACTCGCCGCCGAACACCTGACCCGGTTGATCACCGACGATGGTCTGCGGCGGGTGAGCGTCACGATCCAGGACCAGCTCGCGGCCCGTCCGTCGCCGACCCAGGTCGCCGAGCGCGTCGCGGCCCTGGCCTGAGCCGAGCACGGGCAGCGGGCGGCGGCAACCCCCCGGGCAACGGCAACCCCAGGGCGGCGGCAACCCCCAGGGCCACGCAGCGTTCGGGAGACGACAGTGCGGACGGCGTCGCCCGCACAGAGCGCACCCGCGTCCGGCGCTTCACTAGTCGTCATGACCGCGACGACGACCCCAGCGCAGAGCTCCGGGCTCGACTACCTGGAGCCGTACCTCCTCGCGCCGTCCTCCCTGACGCCGACCGCGCTGCGGGAGCGCGCGGAGATCATCACCGCCGAGATCGCCGCCGCCGGTGGCGCCGCGGCGATGCTCGCGGAGTCGGACGGCGCCCCGGTGGCGTTGCGCGGCAACTTCCTCTACGACGCGTGGCTGGTCCGCTGGGCGCCCGGCGACGCGACCGACCTACACGCCCACACGGTCGGCTTCCAGACCGTCACGGTGCTCGACGGCAGCCTGCGCGAGACCGTCGCCACCGAGGAGGGCCTGGACGACACCGAGCTGACCGCCGGCGGACGGCTCGCCGCCCGCCCCGGGCACACCCACCGGTTGGTCGCCGGCGCGGCCGGTGCGGTCAGCCTGATGCTCTCGTCGCCGCCCCGCCCCGTGCCCGTGGTCAAGGGACACAGCATCACGGGCTGAGCGTCACACGCAGCAGGTGCAGCCCGCCGGTCACCTGCTGGTAGTACGTCACGTACTGCACGAGGCCGTTCTGCTCGGCGTACTCCGGGTGGGTGAACGCGGCGTAGTTCATCCCGTGGCTCGGGCGTTCGGTCTCGGCCAGCGTGAACGAATCCGACCAGGGCCCGTACGGCGATCCGCCCACCTGCGCGCGGACCTCGAACTCCCCGAACTCCGAGTAGACGTTCAGCCACGCCTTCAGCGCGGGGTTCCAGGTGACGCTGTTCCCCGCCGCGCCCGCCCGGATGGTCGGCACCGCGTCCAGCGGATCGGTCACCCATAGCGGCGTGCGGTCGTCGTCGCGACCGCCGTAGAACCGCCACGCCGATCGGTCCGTGATGTCGGCCAGCGGCACCCGCGCCACGCGGCAGCGGCTGTCGTCGGTGCAGTTGCCGTAGACGTAGACGTCGTCCCCGGCGACCACGGCGGCGGACGAGTACATCGTCTCGGCCGAGAAGAACAGCGCCGAATCGCGGCCCTCGATGCTCTGCACCGGCAGGGTGTTCCGCGGGGTCAGCCGGGTCGTTTGAAACGTCCGCATGTCCACGGCCGCGATGCCGGTACCCAGGTCTTGCCCGAACTCACCCGAGCACGGTCCGCCGTCCGCGCCGCCGCGGCAGAGCTTCTGGTAGAACACCAGGACTCGCTGCCGGGCCGGGTCGGCGATCACCGGCCCTGGCCACAGCCCGAACGTCACCCCGCAGTACTCGTCGTCGCCGCCCGGGATGCAGCCCTTCGCGTGCTTCTTCTCGAACGCACGCTCGGCGGCGCTCCACGGCAGGAACTCGTCGTGGAGGTCCCCGCTGGTCCCGGCGAGGTCCGCCCCGGTCAGCGTGATCCCGTCGGCGGCGTTCAGGTCGTCAGTGGACACCGCGGTGTTCGACAGGAACGCGTCCGGTGACTTCAGACCGGTGTCGGCGAAGATCCAGACCGAACGATCGCCGTAGCGGACGCTCTGGCCGTTGTCGCGGGCGGTCACCCGGCTCTGCTGGCGGACCGGGTCGAGCTGGGCGACGTCGGTCACCTCGGGGATCGACGGGATCACGTCCCGCACCGGTGGCGCCGGCGAGCGCTGCGGGGTGGCCTGGACCGGAGCGGCCTTGGTCGGTGACGGTGTGGCCTCGGCGGGCGGCTTCGACTTCGCGGTGTCCCAGTCGACGACGAACCCGGCCGCGACGAGCGTGAGCAGATATGCGAACAGTGCCGTGACGAGCTGCCTCCGGAGCGGACGGGTGGCGCCCCGGACCGGCGGCGCCTCCGCTGTCTCCTCGTCGGGTAAGGCAGCGGTCGGCACGAATGCTCCTTTTTGCATGCGGCTCGGACTGGTTACCAGCGCTTACCACTTTGACACTTCCATAGAAAACGCCCGCTCGTAGCGAGTCGGAAGAGTCGATGTGTGATCTCCGACCGATTCGAGACGGTGCCGCCGAGAAGACAGGCGTACGTTGTAAGAGTGACCGCGCTGCCCACGCCACGGACGCCCTTGAGCAGGGAGCGCGTGCTGCGGGCCGCGATCGACCTCGCCGACGTCGAGGGCGTCCAGACGCTCACCATGCGCCGTCTCGCCAAGGAGCTCGATGCCGAGGCGATGTCGCTCTACCACCACGTCGCCAACAAGGACGATCTGCTCAACGGCGTCGTCGATCTGATCGCGAACGAGATCAACGACGCGGTCGAGGCGATCGACGTACTGTCGGCGGGCGCGGCCTGGAAACAGGCCGCCCGCGAACGGATCCTCACCGCGCGGACCGTGTTCCTCCGGCACCCGTGGGCGCCGCCGCTCTTCGAGAGCCGGGCGGCGGTGAGCCCTGCGGTGGTGCGATACCACGACCGGCTCGTGGGGCTGATGCGCGACGGCGGCTTCAGTTACGACCTCGCGCACCACGCGCTGCACGCGCTCGGCAGCCGCGCGCTCGGCTTCTCCCAGGAACTGTTCGACCCGGGTGACGGATCTGCCCCCGCCGAGATCCCGGAGGGGATGGCCGAGCAGCTGCCGTATCTCGTCGGCATGCTGCGCGAGGTCGCGCACGACGATCCCGACTCGACGCTCGGCTGGTGCGACGACCAGTTCGAGTTCGAGTTCGGGCTGGACCTGATCCTCGACGGCCTCGACCGTCTCCGTTCGTCCCGGTAGCCCTCGCTCTCCCGCTGGCCCTTGACGATTCTTACGCCGTAAGGGAGCCTTACGGCGTAAGACAGTCTTACGACGTAAGGGAAACTCATGAAAGCCGTCCTCCAGCACCGCTACGGATCACCCGACGTCCTGCGCTACGAGGACGTCGACACCCCCTCCCCCGCTGCCGACGAGGTGGTCGTTCGGGTCCGCGCGGCCTCGGTCAACGCCCGCGACTGGCACCTCCTGCGCGGTGACCCGTACGTCTCGCGTCTGCTCACGCCGGACCTGACGCTCCGTGCCCCGGCCGCGGCCGTGCGCGGCACCGACTTCGCCGGCGTCGTGGACGCCGTCGGCTCCGGCGTCACCCGGTTACGCGTCGGCGACGAGGTGTTCGGTGAGGCCCCCGGCGCGTTCGCCGAGTACGTCCGGGTCTCGCAGGACCACGTCGACGTCAAGCCGGCGAACCTGACGTTCGAGCAGGCCGCCGCACTCCCGCTCGCCGCGAACACCGCGCTGGTCGGCCTGCGCGATGAGGCCGACGTCCAGCCCGGGCAGTCGGTGCTGATCAACGGCGCGTCCGGCGGGGTCGGCACGTTCGCGGTCCAGCTGGCCACCGCGCTCGGCGCGAACGTCACCGGCGTGTGCAGCCCGCGGAACGCCGAGCTCGTGCGCTCGCTCGGCGCGCAGCGTGTCGTCGACTACACGCGGGAGGACTTCACCCGCGCCCCCGAGCGGTACGACGTGGTGTTCGACCTGGTCGGCAACCGTTCGCTGCGCGCGCTCCGCAGCGTGCTCACGCCGCGCGGCGCGCTGCTGCTCTCCGGCGGCGGGGTCTCGACCGGTGGCAAGCTCCTCGGTCCGATGGTGCTGATCGTCCACGGACAGCTCCGCTCGAAGTTCGTCCGGCAGCGCATTCTCGTCCCGGTCGCGACGCCGAGCAGCGCGAACCTCGCGGCGCTGCGGGAGTTCGCCGAGGCGGGAACGCTGAAGCCGGTCATCGACCGGACGTATCCGCTCTCGGCCGCCGCCGACGCGATCCGCTACCTGGAGACCGACCACGCCAGGGCCAAGGTCGTGCTCACGGCCTGACGTGCCGGTTCGGCGCCCCGTCGCGCGGGTCACGCCGTGAGCTGCGCGAGGGCGGCGGTGACCAGCGGACGCGCGGCGGGGAGCAGCGGAAGCCGCACGTCCGGCGTCGGAATGCGGCCCTGGGCGTGCAGCACCCCCTTGAGCACGGTCGGGTTCGGACCGGCGAACAGGGCCGCCGACAGCCGGCTGAGCCGGTGGCCGAGCTGCCGCGCCACGGCCGGATCGGCGTCGCGCCAGGCGCCGATCAGCCGGACGAAGTCCGGCGTCGCGCAGTGGGCGCTGGCCAGGACGCCGCCGTGCGCGCCCAGCGCGAGCACCGGCGCGACGAACGCGTCGTCGCCGCCGAGGATCGCGAAGTCGCGGGGTGGGTCGGCCAGCAGGGCGACGGTGTCGGCGGTGACCACGCCGGGCGCGTGCTTCACGCCGACGACGCCGGGGATCGCGGCCAGCTCGCGGAGCGTCGCGGCGGAGAGGTGCTGGCCGGTGCGCTGCGGGACGTCGTACACGATCAGCGGGACCGGGCTGCCTGCCGCCAGCGCCCGGAAGTGCGCGACGACACCGGCCTCGCCGGGCCGGACGAACGGCGGGACGACGGTGAGCGCCGCGGTGACCTCGGGCCGATCGCCGAGCGCCGCGAGCGCCTCGGCGGTGGCGGCGCCGACCAGCAGCGGGGCGCCGCGGTCCCGGCAGATCGCTGCGGCCACGTCGACGACGGTCCGCCGTTCGGTGTCGGTGAGCGCGGCCGGCTCCCCGGTGGTGCCCAGCGCGACGAGTCCGGTCGCCCCGGCGTCCAGAACTTGGTGGCCGAGGGCCTCCAGCGCGTCGGTCGCGACGCCGCCGGAGGCGTCGAACGGCGTGATCAGCGGGACGAACAGGCCGGTGGGAGTCATGCACCGAGCATCCGGCCGTGCACCGGAAAGGACCAGGTCGGATCCCTACCGGCACACCTAAGCTGAGCTGATGCTCGACGTCCGGCGTCTGCACTTGCTCCGCGAGCTGTCCCACCTCGGGACGATCGCGGCCGTTGCCGAGGCGCACTCCTACACGGCGTCCGCGGTCTCCCAGCAGCTGGCCGCGCTGCAGCGGGAGGCGGGCGTGCCGCTGCTCGAACGGACCGGTCGCGGTGTGACGCTGACCGCGGCCGGAGCGGCGCTGGTCGCGCACGTCGAGGACGCGTTGAGCGCGCTCGAGGCGGCGGACGCCACGCTGGCGGCGGCGCGCGGCGGGCTGGCCGGTCCGCTCGGCATCGGGGCGTTCCCGAGCGCGGTACGGACGCTGTTGCCCGGTGCCCTGGTCGCGCTCGGACGTGAGCACCCGGCACTCGTCCTCCGGGTTACCGAATTGGACCCGGTGGACGTGCCGGCCGCGCTGCGCGCCCGGCGGGTCGATGTCGCGCTGGTGCACGACTACGACCTCGTGCCGGCGGCGCCGGACCCGACGCAGGAGTCGGTGCCGCTCCTCGACGAGGAGGTGCTGCTCGCGCTCCCCGAAGCCACGGAGCCAGCCGAAGCCACGGAGCCAGCCGAAGCCACGGAGCCAGCCGGGGCCGCGGGCGTGGCCGGGGGCGCAGACGCCAGCGGGGCCGCGGACGCGGTCTTGGCCGCGGCGGGCGCCGACTGGATCGTCGGCAGCCCGGGGACGCTCTGCCATACGCTCGCCGTCCGTGCCTGCCTGGCCGCTGGGTACGCGCCGCGGGTGCGACACTACGCCGACGACTTCACGGCCGTGCTGGCGCTGGTCGCCGCGGGCCAGGGCGTGGCGCTCGTGCCACGCTTCGGTGTCGAACACCGGCCGCCGCGGGTGCGGCTGATCGCACTGCCGATCCGCCGCCGCACCCGGATCGCGTACCGCCGCGGCGCGGGTACGCACCCCGCGATCGCGGCGTGCGTGGCGGCGCTCCGCGCCTCGGCCGCGGAGGTTGGGGCTCGGCGGTAGCGCGGCGCGGGAGAATCGCGTCATGGATCGCGGGGCGGCGGCGTCGATCGCGAGGGTCTCGGCGCGGGAGGCCGAGGTGCTCGCCGGCATCGGCGAGCGCCTGACCAACGCGGAGATCGCCGGGCGGCTGTTCATCTCGGTCCGCACCGTCGAGAGCCACGTTTCCGCCCTGCTCCGCAAGCTCGGCGCGAACGACCGGCGCGCGCTGGCGGGGATGGCTGCCGACCTCGCCGCCGCGCCCCGGGCCGGGGCTCTCCCGTCCTCGCTGACGCCGCTGGTGGGCCGCGCCGCCGAGCGAGCCGCACTCACCGCGGCGCTCCGGGACCACCGGCTGGTCACCGCCGTCGGCCCGGGAGGCGTGGGCAAGACCCGGCTGGCGCTGGCGGTGGCGGCCGAGTTGGGCGACCGGTTCGCGGACGGCGTCTGGTACGTCGATCTGGTGCCGGTCACCGACGGCGCGATGGTCGCCCCGGCCGTGGCCTACCTCCTGGGCCTGGGCGAGCAGCCGGGACGCTCGGCGGAGGAGACGGTGCTGGCCTGGCTCGCCGACCGCGAGGTGCTGCTCGTCCTCGACAACTGCGAGCACCTGGTGGACGGCGTCGTCGTGATGCTCGAACGGCTGCTGACCCGGTGCCCGGGCGTGCGGGTGCTGGCCGTGGGCCGGGCTCGCCTGCTGGTGCCGTACGAGCGGGTGTTCCTGGTGCCCGGCCTCTCGGTGGAGGGGGACGGCGGTGACGCGGTCGAGCTGTTCCTCGCCAGAGCCGCCGCGAGCGGCGGGCTGGGATCGGCCGCGTTCGTCGAGCGGCCGCGGGTCGCGGCGATCTGTCGAGGGCTGGACGGGATGGCGCTGGCCATCGAGCTGGCCGCCGCGCGTCTGCCCGCGCTCGGTCTCGACGGGCTGGAAGCCGGGCTCGACGACCGGCTCCGGCTGCTCACCGGCGGCCGGCGGGTCGACGATCGGCATCGCTCGCTCCGGTCCGCTCTGGACTGGAGCCACGCGCTGCTGACCGTGCCCGAACGCGCGGTCCTGCGCCGGACCTCGGTTTTCGCCACCCCGTTCACCGCGGACGCCGCGTCCGCGCTGCTCACCGGCTGGCCGCCGACCGACGTGCCCGCCCCGGCCGCGGCTGCGCTGGGGGCGCTTGCTGACCAGAGCTTGCTGACCGCGATCCCCGATCCGGGCGGCACCCGGTACCAGGCCCTGGAGACGATCCGCCAGTACGGGACCGGCCACCTGCGCGACGCGGGTGAACTGCCCGAGGCGCGCGCCCGGCACCTGCGGTGGTGCCTGGCCACGGCGGACGAGCTCGACGCGTCGTTCGCGCCGGACGCCGCCGGGTGGCGGGCGAGGTTCGACCGCGCGGTCGACGAGTTACGCGCGGCGCTCGACTGGGCCTCCACCGAGCCCGGCCGGCGCGCTGAGGCGTATCGGTTGGCGGTCCGGCTCGCCGAGGTGTGTTACCTCCGCGGGCTGCCGGGCGAGGCACAGCGTCGCTATGAGCAGGCGGGCGCGCTGGCCGCCGACGATCGGCAGGCAGCCGGCGTTCTGCACTGCGCCGCGGAAGCGGCCAAGGCTCGGCACTTCGGCACCGAAGGCCTCCGGCTGCACCGCGCCGCCGCCGAGGCCGCACTGCGGGCCGGCGACCACTCCCGCGCGGCGTACGACGTGGCGCAGATCGCCGAACTGCTCAACCGTGGCCCGGGCGTCCTGTCCGAACCGGTTGCGCCCGGCGCGGCGGAGCGGCTGATCGCCGAGGCGGACGCGCTCGCCGGGGACGACCCGCGGGCGCGCGCCCGGCTGCTCGTCGCGCGTACCTACGCCGTCGCGGAGGACGACCCCGCGACCCCTGGCTTGCTGGACCGCGCGATCGCGCTGAGCCGCGAGGCCGGTGATCCGCTCGGGGAGAGCGCCGCGCTGGACCAGCTGACCGGGTTCCAACTGGTCCGGGGCGAGATCCGCGCGGCGGCGGCGAGCGCGCTGCGCCGGATCGAGCTGCTGGCGCCGCTGCCGCTGCGCGCCGACACCTGCGGGCTCGAACTGTCCGACGCCTACTTCATGGCGACCGAGTGCGTGATCGCCGCCGGTGATCTCACCACCGGACGCCGACTCGCCGAGCAGGCCAGGGATCTCCCCTTCCACCGCGAAGAAGGCCACCTAGCCACGGCCCGGCTGTTGCTCGTCACCGCGCTCGCCGGCGACTGGGACGAGACGGTGGCACTCAGCGAGCGGTTCCGCGAGGGCTGGGAGCGGGCGGGGCGTCCGCGCGCGGGCAACCTGAGCCGGGGTCCGTACGCCCTGGCGACCGTGTACGGGTTCCGCGGCGACGACGACGCCCGCAACGCCTGGCTGGCGATCGCCGAGGCGCTGACCACACCCGGCCGGACCACTGCCCAGATCCACCACGGCGAGTTCTTCGACGCGCTGCTGCTCCTCCACCACGGACGGCCGGACGAAGCGGTGGCGCGGTTGACGACGCCCCCGGAGGAGTTCCGGACCTGGTACAGCGGGCTCTGGCGACCGTGGTACGCCGCGGTCTGGGCCGAGGCGGCGGCGCTGAGCGGGCACCCCGACGCGGCCGAGCGGCTGGCGAGGGCCCGGCGGTCCGCGGTGGACAACCCGATCGCGCTGGCCGTCGTCGAGCGGTCGGCTGCCGTCGCCACCGGCGACCGGAAGGGCGTGCTGGCCGCCGCCGAGCAGTTGCACCCGACCGGCTGCCGGTACCAGTGGGCCCGTTCGCTCGTCCTCGCCGGCGGGCCCGAGCGGGCCCGCGGCGCGGACGAACTCACCCGCATGGGTGCGACGCCGATGCGGACGGCGGGGCTCGACCTTACGGACGAGCCTCCAGGACCAGGTTGAACGGGGTCTCGGCGGCCCGCCGCACCCGGGTGAACCCCGCCTCGGTGAGAATCTCGGTCAGCCGCGCCTCCCCGGCCTGGGCACCGAGCCCCAGCCCCACCGGTTGAGCCAGCGACGCCGGGGTGCAGATCACCGTCGACAAGCCGTAGTACGCCCGGCTGATCGGGTTCAGGTTCTCGGTCAGCGCGTCACCGGCGAACGGCTCGACCAGCAGCAACGTCCCGTCGCTCGCCAGCGCCTGCCGGATGTGCCGCGCGGCGCCGAGCGGGTCACCCATGTCGTGCAAACAGTCGAACAGGCAGACGAGGTCGAAGCCGGTGCCGGGGAACTCGCTCGCGTCGACGGCCTCGAACCGCACCCGCCGCGCCAGGCCGGCGTCCGCGGCCGACTTGCGGGCGGCTTCCATCGACTCCTCGTGGTAGTCGTAGCCGACGAACGTCGAGTGCGGGTACGCGTCGGCCATGATGAGCGTGGCCGCACCGAGGCCGCAGCCGACGTCGGCGACGCTCGCGCCGGCGCGCAGCTTCTCGTCGACACCGTCCAGCGCGGGGATCCACTGCGTCGTCAGGTTCGCGGCATAGCCGGGGCGGAACAGCCGGTGGACGCCGGAGAACAGCCGCTCGTCGTGCTGCTCCCAGCCCACCCCCGCGCCGGTCCGGCAGGCGTCCACGAGCCGGTCGTGGTCGCTGAAGCACGACGCGATCACCTCGAACGCGCCACCCAGGAACACCGGGCTGTCCTCGTCGGCCAGCACCGCCGCGTGCTCGGCGGGTAGCTCGAACGTGTCGTCCTCCGCCCGGTAGCGGACGTACCCGCCGGCGGCCTGGTTGCTCAGCCACTCGCGGACGTACCGCGGTGCCGTCCCGGTCCGCGCGGCGAGCGCGTCCGCCGTGAGCGGCCCGGCTCCTGCCATCGCTTGGTACAGACCGAGCCGGTCACCGATGTGCAGCAGCAGTCCGGAGATCGTCGCTGCCATGTCGCCCACCGCTGCGTGGACGAACCGCTCCAGTTCTGCCTGGTTGATATCGGCCATCGTGAAAACCCCTCCTCGTCACCGCGGAGAACCCGCGTGGGAGAAGCGTCGGCCAGTCCGTACCGGGAAACATCCGTGGAGAGCACGGATTCCGGTCTCCGTGCTGCTCCCGGTTTGGGCAGCTGCCCAAGTCCTCCGGGCGACGCTTGACCCGAACGGTGGCGCGCTCCTAGCGTTCGGCCACCGGGCAGCGTCGCCACACCGGAGGTCGACCCATGCTGAGACGTCTCGCAGTGCTGATGGCCGCGCTGATGATCGTCCTGACTGGAGTACAGGTCGCTCCGGCTGCCGCCGAGCGGCGCGCGCTGCGTCCGATCGTGTTCGTGCACGGGTTCTCCGGGTCCGGCGGCCAGTTCGACAGCCAGGCCCGCCGGCTGGCGTCCAACGGGTACCCCCCGACGTGGATCGAGGCGCACGAGTACGACTCGCTGTTCGCGGTGAACACCCGCGAGCAGGTCTACGCGGGGCTGGACCAGCGCATCACGCGCCTGCTGGCCGCCACCGGCGCCGACCGGATCGATCTGCTCGGCCACTCCCTGGGCACCGCGCTGATGCAGGCCTACCTCAACAGTTCGCCCGAGCGCGCGGCCCGGGTCGCCCACTACGTCAACCTCGACGGGGCGAGCGCGACGGCGCCGCCGGGTAACGTGCCGACGCTGGCGGTCTGGGGCGAAGGTGACCCGGCCCGCGCGATCACCGGCGCGACGAACGTCCGGTTCCCCGACCAGTCGCACACGCAGACCGTCAGTTCGCCGGAGACGTTCGCGGCGTTCTACCGCTTCTTCACCGGACGGGACCCGAAGACCACGCGGATCGTTCCGCAGCGCGGATCCGTCCTGCTGGCCGGGCGCGCGGTGCTGTTCCCCAGCAACGTCGGGGTCACCGACGCGACGCTGGAGGTGTACGCGGTGCGCGCGGACACCGGGACCCGGCTGCGCCGCCACCCGGACGCGCGGCTTCCGCTGGCCGCGGACGGTTCGTTCGGGCCGTTCCGGGGGCGCGGTGACGTCCGGTACGAGTTCGCGATCGTGCGTCCCGGCGCCCCGGTGCACCACCTCTACTTCCAGCCGTTCCGCCGCACCGACCGGCTGATCCGGCTGCTCACCAGCCTGCCCGGTCAGGGTCTGGGCGCGCTGACCGAGAACGGCCCCGCGTCGACCAACCTGGTCATCAGCAGGCAGAAGGAGTGGTGGGGTGATCAGGGCGCTGCCGGTGACTCGCTGACCGTTGACGGCCAGGAGATCCTCAACGCCGCGACCAGCCCGCGGTCCAAGCGGACGATCGGCATCTTCACGTTCGACAAGGGACTGGACAAGACCAGCGACCTGAGCGCGCCGATCCCGGTGTTCTTCAGCCAGCCGTTCATCTCCGCGGTCGACCTGTACGTTCCCGCCGCGCCGCCGAAGCGCACGGTCCGCGTCGTCGTCCGGCCGCGCGGTGGCGGGTCGCCGGACGTGCTGACGGTCCCGAACTGGCCGTCCGATGGACACCGGATCAGCCTCGAGTTCGACAACGACTGACCGGCACCGTCCAAGCCTGACCGCACGCCCACGGGCACGGGACCCGGGTGTCACCGGGCGCAGACCAGGGAGTCTCCCTGGGTCGTACGAGCTGCCACCGCGCAACAGTGGTCGAGCCGGCATCGCTGGGGTGCCGGCACAGGACGAGGAGTCCCGACCATGGATCTGAAACTCGAAGTCGTCGTCGTGCCCGTCTCCGACGTCGACAAGGCCAAAGACTTCTACGTCGGCTTGGGTTGGCGGCTCGATGCCGACTTCGCCACCGACGAGAACTTCCGTGTCATCCAGGTCACCCCGCCCGGCTCCCCCGCGTCGGTCATCTTCGGCACCGGTCTGACGACCGCGACGCCCGGCTCGGTGCAGGGTCTGCACCTGATCGTCGACGACGTCGAGGGCGCCCGCGCCGAGCTGATCGAGCGCGGCGCCGACGTCAGCGAGGTCTACCACGACGCCGGCGGCGTGTTCCACCACGCGGGCGCCGAAGGCCGCGTGACCGGCCCGGACCCGGAGCGCCGCAGCTACTCCTCGTTCGCGTCGTTCGCCGACCCGGACGGCAACGAGTGGATCCTGCAGGAGATCACGACCCGTCTGCCGGGCCGGGTGACGCCGACGAACGTCGAGAACCTGGCCGAGCTGCTGCGTGAGGCCGAGGAGCACCACGGCGCGTACGAGGCCACGGCGCCGAAGCACCACTGGTCGGACTGGTACGCGCCGTACATCGCCGCCAGGACCGAGGGGCGCACCCCGGACCAGGCCGTCGAGGACGCCGGCCTGCACATGCAAGCGGTCCTGCGGTGAATGCCGACTACGACGTCATCGTCATCGGCGGCGGCTCGCCCGGGGAGCACACCGCGGGCGCGCTGGCCGACGGTGGCCTGCGGGTGGCGCTCGTCGAGCGCCACCTGGTCGGCGGCGAGTGCTCGTACTACGCCTGCATCCCGTCGAAGACCCTGCTCCGCCCCGGTGAGGCGGTGCAGGGCGCGCGGGAGGCGCTGGCCACCGCGGAGGTCGACGTCGAGGCGGCGCTGGCCTGGCGGGACTTCATGGTCTCGGACTACTCCGACGCCGGTCAGGAACGGTGGCTCGCCGACAAGAAGATCACGCTGCTGCGCGGCACCGGACGGCTGGCCGGACCGGGCGCGGTGGAGGTCGACGGCGTTCGCCACACCGCACCGAACGTCGTCGTGGCGACCGGCGCGGACCCGATCATCCCGCCGATCCCCGGCCTCGCCGACCTCCCCGGCGTGTGGACGAACCGCGAGGTCACCGGCATGAAGGCCGTCCCGCGGCGGCTGGTCATCCTCGGCGGTGGCGCGGTCGGCGTCGAGATGGCGCAGGCCGTGCGCCGGCTGGGCGGCGAGGTCGTACTGGTCGCCGGTGGACGTCTGCTGCCCCGGGAGCCCGCCCCGCTCGGTGACGCGCTCGCCGAGGTACTGCGCCGCGACGGCGTCGAACTCGTACTGGACGCGCGCGCCACCGCCGCGCGCCGGGAGGGTCACGAGTACGTCCTCACGCTCGGCGACGGGTCCGACGTCCACGGTGATCGGTTGCTGATCGCGACCGGTCGACGCCCGCGGGTGCACGACATCGGCCTGGAGACGGTCGGGATCACCGCGGACGGCCACGGCATTCCGGTCGACGCGCGCTTGCGCGCGGCCGAAGGGCTCTGGGTGGTCGGTGACGCGACCGGCCTGTGGCTCCTCACCCACGTCGGTAAATACCAGGGGGACGTCGTGGCAGCGAACATCCTGGGTGAGCAGCGCACGGCCGACTACACCGCGGTACCTCGGGTAGTCTTCACCGATCCGCAGGTCGCCGCGGTCGGGACCGGAAGCGGCGCGTTCAGCGGAACCGCCCGGCTCGCCGACGTGGCCAAGACCGCCACGTACACCCGGGCCTACGCCGAGTCGGTGGGCTTCCTGACGCTGCTCAGCGACGGGGAGCGCCTGGTCGGTGCCTACGCGGTGGGTCCGGAGGCCGGCGAGTGGCTGCAGCAGGCGACGCTGGCGATCCGGGCGCGGGTGCCGGTGGAGGTGTTGCGCGACACGATCCAGCCGTTCCCGACGTTCTCCGAGATCTTCAACGCGTCGCTGGCCGCGCTGTACGACGACATCTGCGCCGGGAGGAACTCGTGACGCTGAGCGGCCAGACCGTCGTCCTGATCGGCGGTAGTTCCGGAATCGGGCTGGAGACCGCCCGCCAGGCCCGGGCCGGAGGCGCGGACGTCGTCCTCGTCGGCCGGGATCCGGACCGGCTGCAGCGCGCCGCCGCCGACGTCGGCGCCACCGCAACGGCGGCGTTCGACGCCTCCGACCCCGACCGCCTCGACGCGTTCTTCGACGGCCTGCCAGCGCCGATCGACCACGTCCTGGTCACCGCCGGCGGTGCCTACTACGCGCCGCTGGCCGAGTTGGACTTCGCCGAGGCGCGCCGCAACGTCGACGAGCACCTGTGGATGCCGCTGCACCTGGCGCGGGCGGCCATCGGGCGGGTCCGGCCGACCGGCACGCTGCTGTTCGTCGGCGGCACCGGTGCCCGCCGTCCCGGGCCTGGCCTCACGCTCGCGTCGACGATGACCGTAGCGCTGCCCGCACTGATCGCGAGCCTCGCGCTGGAGCTCGCCCCGGTCCGGGTGAACCTGATCGCGGCCGGGTTCGTCGACACGCCGCTCTCCGCCCGCCTGCTCGGCGACGACCTCGAACGGCGGCGTGAGCAACTGCGCGCGGCCCTGCCGATCGGCCGCGTGGTCGGGCCCGCCGACGTCGCCGCACTGGCCGTGCACCTGATGACGAACACCGCGCTGACCGGCGCGACGTACGACATCGACGGCGGCCAGCAACTCGTCCGGACGTGAGCGGCGGCCCGGCGAGCTACCGGGCGTCCCACCACGCGAGGACCCGGGCGCCAGACAGCGTCAGCCACTTCGACGGTGCCCCCTCCGGCGCGTCCACCTCGAACCACGTCTGCCCGCGCAGCCGGCGGCCCTGCAGCCAGGTGCCGTCCGGTTGCCGCGCGGCCCGGATCAGATCGATCGCGCCGGCCATGCGCGGGTCCGGCGGGGTGCCGTCGACCAGCGCCGCGTCCCGGAAGTACTCGGCCGCGTTCAACACGCTATACACCCACCGGGCCGGGTACGTGAACGTGTCCACCCACGGCGCCACCTGTTCCGCCGTCGACAGGCGGCGGAACAGCTGGCGCTCCAGGAGGTACTCCTCGCCGCTGCGCCGGGCCGCACGCGTCGCGTCGGTGCCGCCGGTCGCCGCGTCGTAGGCGAGCAGCCCTGTGAGCGAGTTGAGCGTCGAGTGGAACGACGACCGCGTCGAGCCCTCGACCCACTCGCAGTTCCATCCGCCGTCGGGCAGCCGGTGTTCGAGGAACCAGTCGACGACGCCGCCGATGTCGGCGCCCAGCCAGACGCCGTTGGCGACGGTGTAGCCGTTGATGCAGCAGTCCACCTCGCCGCCCCAGTACGGCAGGTCGTCGTACTCCCAGCGGCAGTTCTCCGCGAGAAGCTCGGCCGTGCGGCGCTCACGGAGCACAGCGGCGTCGAGGCCCCACTCCCGCAGCGCGTTGAGCGTCCACGTCGTCGCGGTCCACGGCTGGCCGACGTCGTCCATCGTCCGGCCCTCAAAACCGGCGGGGAAGTAGGCACCACCGGCCCACTGACCGTCGGAGTCTTGCAGCGCGAGCAGACGCGCGCCGAACCCCTCGGTCGCGACACGTGCGCGGGTGGCTTGCCAGACCTCGGGTGGCTCCTGCGCGAGATCACGCTGGACCTGCCACCGGAGGGCCGGGTCAGCGTCGAGGAGCCACGGCAGCAGCGCTTCGCTCACCATCGCGCGACCCTACGCCACACCGCCGTAGGCTCGTGCCGTGGCGGAGCGGACGGTCGACGTGCTGCTCGTGCGCTGGTACGAACGCCGTGACCGCGCGCCCGACGTCCTCGGCCGCTGGCTCCGCGCGGCCCGGGAGCATCTGCCGGCCGCGGAGCCGCGCCGGTTCGGTGACACGGAGCCCCTGCGCAGCCGGCTCCCTCTCGCGGAGGCCTACGCGCGCGCTGACCCGCTGCTGTTCCTCGCCGGAAGCCCGCCGGTTCACCACGCCGCTCTCGCGAACGTCGAGGCCCGTCGTCGCGGTCCGATCGCCGTGCACACCCTTCAGGCCGAAGTCGGCCCGGCCGACGAGCGCATCCGACGCTTCGCGCTGGCGCTGACCCACCCGGGCACCGTGTACGTCTCGGCGTCGGTCGAGCGTGGCCTCGTCCTCGACCGCGGCACGCTCTACGGTCCGGCCGCCCAGCCCGGAGAGCCCTATCTGGCACCGCACGGCGACTGGCTCGGTCTGCCGCCGGACCCACCGGCGTGGTGCTGGTTCGGACCGGTCTATCGGCAACGGGTCGCCCGGGACATCAGCGGTGAGGATTGTGCCGGGGGCCTGTTCTACGCCGGCGGGCCCTGGGTCCGTACCTCATTGCAGGCCCGGCCGGCCGACGCCGATCCGGCGCGCCGTCGCGCCGGGCGGCTCCCCCGCGGGCTGCACCGTTCTCCGCTCCGGATGATCCGCGACCACTATCCGCGCGGGGCCTCGCAGGGACGGTGATCCCTCAGGGAAAGTCCGGGGTTTCTCTGGTGGGCGTGGATCGGTGGAGCAGTTTTTCGGCCCGGGCGAGGAGGTCGTGGTTGTCGTACGGCTTGCCGATGTAGTCGTCGGCGCCGGCGGCATGGGCCGCGGTGACTTCGGCGGGCTGGTGCCGTACGGAGAGCATGATGATCGGCAGGCGGGCGGTGGCGGGTCCGGCGCGGAGCCGCCGGCAGATATCGAAGCCGTCGATGCCGGGTAGACGAGGGTTCATGACGATCAGGTCCGGTGCGTCGTCGCGGGCGCTGGCAAGGGTGGCGTCGCCGGTGATCGTGGTGCGGGTCCGGTATCCGGCGCGGGTGAACAGTAGGCCCAGCCCGAAGGCGAGATCGGGCACGTTCTCCCCGATGAGCACGGTGATCATGAGGTGTACTCCTCCTTGGTGGGGTCAGTCCGCGGGCAGTGGCAGTCGGATGATGAGGCCGGTGTCGGCGGTGTCCGGGGTTCCGGTGACGGTGAGCGTGCCGCCGTGCTGTTCGACGATGGCTCTGGCGGTGGCTCGCTCGGCGCTGAAACTCGTGTCGCCGGGTACACAGCGGTGATCCCCGGCGGCTTCGCCGCACAGCGTGATTTGCGCGGCTCCGCCGGTGCAGGTCAAGGCGAGGGGGACTTCGCCCCCTCCGGGGTTGATCGCGATCGCACCGGCCAGCATCAGATCAGCGAGTTGGCGTAGCCGGTCGGGATCGCCGGTGACGTGGACGTCGTCGTCGAGCTTGGGCTGCAGGGTGATGCCGGCGGCGTCCGCGGCCGGCTTCGCGGCCTCGCAGGCGGCGGCGAACACAGCGGTGAGGTCGACGTCGCACATTTGCAGCGACAGATGGCCGGATTGCAGGGCGGCCAGATCGATCAGGTTGTCGATCAGGCCGCGCAGGCGGGTGCTGTTGCGGGCGATGGCCTGCAGCAGGTGCCGGTCGTCGTCGGAACGCTCGCGAGGGTCGTCGAGGAGCAGGTCGGTGTAGCTGGCGATGGTGGTCAGCGGGGTGCGCATGTCGTGGCCGATGAGGGAGGTGAAGTCCGCACGGGCCTGCCCGAGGTCCTGTGCGAGGTCATCGGCGCGGGCCCGGCTCAGGAAGTGTCCGAGTTGCCCGGCGACGCCGGTGAGGAAGCCGGTGAGGAGGAACTCGTCGTCTTCGGCGGCGTCGGTGAAGCAGCTGATGACCCCGAGGACGGTGCCACCGTCACAAACCGGCGCGCACAGCAGCGCACGCAGGCCCCGTTCGGTGTAGGCGTCGATGCGTCGGCGAGCGTCGTCGTCGTGGACGACCGGCAGCCTGGTGAGGTCGGGAACCCAGATCGGTTGCCCGGTGGCCCACACGAGGGTGGCGACGCTGGCCTGGTCGGGGCGCAGTTGCTCGGGCAGCAGGTCACTCACGTCGTGCCCGTCGGTGTGCCACCGCGCGATCCGGTCCAGCGTGCAGGCGGTCTGATCGACCAGACGCAGGTCGGCATAGCGCCAGCCCAGCGCGTCGGCCGTCGCCTGCAGGACCGCGGATCCCGCTTCGGTGAGCGTGTCGGCCTGATTGAGAATGCTCGCCACGGCCAGTTCGCAGTCGCGGAATCGTTCGGTACGGCGGCGCCCGGTCACGTCCCGCACGGTGGACACCGCACCGATCCGCCGGCCGTCGGCGTCTCGGATCGGGCGGGCGTTGGTCAGCAGATACCGGTCGGGCAGGCCCGGAACGCACAGCACCGCCTCGGTGTCGGTCACGATCTGCCCGCGCATGGCCCGAGCGACGGCCAACTCGTCGGGCTTCATCACCGTTCCGTCGCGTTGATGCAGGTGGGCCATCGCAGCATCGATGGCCTCGCCCGGGGAGCCGGTGGCGGGCAGCTCGTAGAACTCGCGCAACGCGCGGTTGAACACCACCGCCTCACCGTCGGCGTCGAGCGCGAGCACGCCTTCGCCCATGCTGTCGAGGATCGCCGAGAGGAAGCTGCGCTGTTCGGCGGCGGCATCCTCGACGATGTTCTCGGCGGTGTCCGGCCGGTCCGGGATCGGGCCGAGCAGCTCCACCACCTCGATCAGCGTGGAGAGCTGCGCGTCGGTCCATTCCCTGGCCCGGGTGTCCAGCACCGTCAGCGAGCCCAGCGGCCGGTCGTCGGCGTCGCGGAGCGGCACCCCGAGAAACGCCTTGACCCCGTACTCGCCGGCGAGGGGATGCTCGCGCAGCTGTGGATCGTCGTCGGCCAGCATGTCCGGGCTCGACACCGGGGCGTCGATACTGACCATGTACTTGCACACCGAGTACGCCGTCGACGCCTGCCCGCCCGCGGCCAGAGACGGCGGCAAGCCGAAGCTGCCGGCGAAGTGTTCCTCCTCGGCGCCGATGAACGTGATCACACCCATCGGGGCATCCAGCAGCCGCGCGGCGAGCCTCGCGATGCCGTCCAACGGAATGCGCAACCTCGGCAGCGTCCGGCGTCCCCGCTCCACCGCCGCCAACCGGGCCGCGTCGTCGAGCACCGCAGCGTTGAGAACGACCATGACGCGCCTGCCCCGTGCCTCGAGGCGATCCCCGGCCCGCGAGGGCCGGGCCCGACCATCCGGACCGACGCCGCGACGGCGAATCGGGTGGATGACAGGTCCAGGAACAGAACCGTCGATATACATATATAACGTACACCCGAGTGTGCGCATTCCGTCTGTGGGTAGTCCTGACAAGTGACAGTCCCCGCCGCCGACGGTCTGATCGCCACGCCCGTCGGAAATCTCGCTTACACCATCGCGGGAGCGGGCGAACCCCTCCTGCTGATCCACGGGCTCGGGGGAACCCGCCGCACCTGGCGGCACCTGATCGACTCCCTCGCCACCGACCACACCGTGATCGCGGCCGACCTGCCCGGTCACGGCCATTCCGACGCACCCGCCGGCGACTACTCACTCGGCGCGCACGCCTCCGCGCTCCGGGATCTCCTCGTGGCTCTGGGGCACTCCGACGCCACGCTCGTCGGCCACAGCCTCGGTGGCGGCATCGCGCTCCAGTTCGCCTACCAGTTCCCCGAGCGCACCAATCGGATCGTCCTGATCAGCAGCGGTGGCTTGGGCACCGAGGTCACCCCGCTGTTGCGCGCCGCGACTCTCCCGGGTGCCGCGGCGTTCGTCGCCGGGCTCGGACGGATACCCACCGGCCTCACGCGCCGGGTACTGCCCGCGCTGTCCGTCCTGCCCGGCGTCATCGCCCGGCAGGACACCCGGCCGATCGCCGAGGACCTCCGTGGTTTGGCCCACCCCCGACAGCGTCGAGCGTTCCTCCGCACCGCCCGGACGGTCATCGACTGGCGGGGACAGACGGTCAGCGCGAGCCGTCAACTCAGCCTGCTCGCCGAGCTTCCCGTCTTCATCACCTGGGGAAGCCGCGACCGGACCATCCCGCCCCACCACCATCAGGCACTCGCTCGGCGGATACCCGAGGCGCACTCGCTCGAGATCTCGACGGCCGGCCACTACCCGCACGAAACCGCACCCGAGCAACTGCTGCCGGCGGTCCACGAGTTCCTCCGGACCACCCAGCCGTATCGCTACGACGAAGAGCGCTGGCGGCAACTGGTCACCGGCGCGGGCGCCCTCGACGAACCGAAAAACACCCTCCCGCTAGCCGTCTGACCGGCGGATCCCGCAGGAACGGCCTGGCCCTTATCCAGGGCACAGTCGTCGGCTATCGTCGGTCACTGGGGAGAAACTTAGGCCAGCCAGGCGATTTTCCGGCATTCTGCATGTGCGGGGGGCCGCGTCGGCCGTCAGACGACTGGACATCCCGCACCGTAGAGGAAGGCGGATGTTATGGACGCTGCAAAGACTGGTGGCTCGGGCAACGGGTTGATCGATCTCACGGAGTTTTCCCTGACCGAGTTGCTGGACTCGCTGCCGGACTCTCCACTTGCTCACGCTGTGCAACAACTGCACCAAGACGTCATGACGCAATCCGCAACGCAGAACGTTTCTGCTTTCAGCTCCGCGATCTGACCGATGCCGGCCGAGTCGCCCGGTGGCATACGCGAACTCGTCATCAAGCTCCATGAGCGGTGCAACATCGCCTGCGACCACTGTTACATGTACGAGGCCGCGGACCAGAGCTGGCGCGGACGCCCGACTCAGATGCCCGCCGAGATCGTCGACGCCACCGCGCAGCGCCTCGGAGAACACGCCCGACGCCATGGTCTCACCACCGTCCGCGTGGTCTTTCACGGCGGCGAACCGCTTCTGGCCGGACCGGCCGCTATCGAGTACGCGATCCGATCCTTTCGTTCCGCCGCGCCGGCGACCTGCCGCGTGGAATTCACGATGCAGACCAACGGAATCCTGCTCGACGAGCGTTTCCTCGATCTGTTCCGCCGGTTCGACGTTCGAGTGGGGGTCAGCCTGGACGGCAACCGGGTGGCCAACGACCGCCATCGACGCTACGCGCGCGGCCGCAGTTCCTATGACGAGGCGGTCGCCGGCATCCGGGCGTTACGGTCACCGGAGAACCGTCGGATCTACGGCGGAATACTCTGCACGATCGACGTCCGCAACGATCCTGTCGAGACATTCGAGGCGTTGCTCGCCCACGAGCCACCGCTTTTGGATTTCCTTTTTCCGCACGGCAACTGGGTCCATCCGCCTCCCGGCGTAGATCCGGGTGCCGGTACCGATCGGCCCACACCGTACGCGGACTGGCTCATCACGATCTTCGATCGGTGGTACCGCTCGCCACCGGAGACCGGTGTCCGGATCTTCGCATCGATCATCTCGCTAGTGCTCGGTGGGCCGAGCGGCACGGAGGCATTCGGACCGGACAAACCCGCGACGGTGGTCGTCGAGAGCGACGGAGCATTCGAGGGAAGCGATGCGCTGAAAACCACCGGGCCGAGCGGCGGTTCGACCGGCCTCTCCGTTCTCACCGCCTCGTTGGACGACGTGACGCGCCACGCCATGGTCGCGGGAGGCATGCGTGGCGTGTCCGGCCTGAGCAGCGAGTGCCGTGAATGCCCCGTGGTGAACGTCTGTGGCGGGGGCCTGTTCGCGCATCGTTACGGTCCGGACGGCACATTCGGGCACCCGTCGGTCTTCAGCGCTGATCTCCGTCGATTGATCGAGCACGTTCACGGCCGGCTGCACAGCGATCTGGTGCTCGCGCAGGCCGGGCGACCGCGATGAGCCTGCCGCGCCTCCGGCTCGCCGAAACGCAGATCGACGAACTGGCGTTTCGCCGGCCGAGCGAGGCCACTCTCCAGCTGCTCCGGGCTGGGCAAGCCTCGCGTCGCCGGCTGCTGTTGCTGGCGCTGTGGCGGGAACGGGCCGGAACTAACGACCCCGCGTACGAACTCTTCGTCCGCGCGGCGCGGGCCGCGCCGGTAGCCGTGGAAGAAGTCGTCGATCGACCGCTGGCCGCTGCGTCGGCCGTGCGATATCTGCGCTCCGACCGGCCGGTCGGGTCCGAGGAGCCGAACCATCCCCGGGCGCTGGCCGCCGCCGCCGCGATCCGGGCAGGCGTTTCGTTCGCGATCGACGTGCCGGCGCCGGACGGCACGATCTTTCTCCCGACGCTCGGCACCGCCTCCGGCCTGCACTGCGCCACGGCGATCGTGTCCGGCGACCGCGGTACGTTCACGGTCGGCTGTCGGCATCTGACAGTTCCGGCGTCGCCCGGGCCGCACTGGCGCCCCCGGCAGGTCGTGGCTCTGGGCGGGGTACCGGCCTGGACCGTCGAGATCGAGGATCACGATCCGGCCCGCGACTGCTTCGGGTACATTCCCGCCGCGCCGCTCGATCGCGCCGGGGGCGAAGCCGTGCGCACGAACCTCGCGCGCGGCTGGCAGGTTCTCGCCGCTCACTACCCCGACTACGCCCGAGCGGCACGGGCGTGTCTTCGGTCCGTCGTCCCGCTCGACGCGGATCCCGGAACGGCGGGTCCGGACGACCGAGCCGCGAGCGCGTCGTCCACGCTGGCTTTCGGGTGTGTGGCGATCACGCCGTCGGTGTCCCCGGAGACCGTCGCGCTGCTCCTCGCGCACGAACTGCAGCACAACATCCTCGCCGCGGCCCAGGACCTGACCCCGTTCACCGACCCGCCCGGCAGCGAGCTTCACCATGCGCCCTGGCGATCGGACCCGCGTTCGGCCGACGCGCTCCTCCAGGGTGCGTATGCCCACGCGGCCGTGACCGACCACTGGAAGGGTCGTTGGCTGCGCTCCGTGGCCGCACGCACCCCGGACCGGGAGGCCGGCTTCCACTTCGCGTATTGGCGGGAGGTGACGACGACCGCGACGGCGACGCTCCGACGCTCGACCGAGTTGTCCCGAGCGGGCCGACGGCTGGTGGACGGATTGTGGAGCGCCCGCGACAGCTGGTGGGCGGAGGAACTACCCCGGTCACTGGAGACAGCCGCGCACCAGGTCAGTGCGGCGGACGCGGTGCACTGGCGGATCGCGAACCGCCGCCCGGCGCCCGGTGTGCCGCAGCGACTGAGCGGCGCTTTTGCCAGGGGCCTGGACTGCCCGCCCCTTCCGGCGTCGGAGGTGCGTGCGGCACCACCCGGCCCGAATCGGCACACCCGGGTGGCGGCGGCCATCCGGCGGCGAGCCCTCGACCGGTCGCCGCCGGCCGACGACGCGCGTGCGGCCGACGGCTACCGGCGGCGCATCGCCGTGGACCCCTCGGACGACGAGGCCTGGGTCGGGCTGGCCCATGTCACCGGTCAGCTGGGACGATCGCCCGCCGCTGCCGCACTCGCGGAACGTCCGGATCTCGTTCGGGCGGTCCTGCTCGCCTACCGCGCCGACCACGGCGTCCGGAACGCACCCTCTCCGGAGCGAATCGCGGAATGGTTGGTGAATGGGGGTAATTCAGAGGCCGCCGACACCGATGACAGGTCCGGAGTGGATCAGTACCATCGGTGAACAAGGGGGCGGGAGTCATGGCGCGAGTTCCGGGCGGCCTGGACGTCGCCGATCTCGTCGTGGACCTCGGCCGCCTCGATGTCTCCGGTGCCCCGGGAATCCTCGTGCACTCGTCCTCGAAGCAGCTACGCCACGGCCCCGCGACGCTGTTCTCCGCCCTGCTCGGCTCGGCCGGGCGTGAGGCTACCGTCGTCGTGCCGACCCACACGACGAGCAACTCGCTGAGCAGTCGAGTCTTCCTCGCGGCGACCGCCGGGCTGGACCGGGCCGACGTCGAACGGCACATCGACGCCCTGCCCGGGTTCGATGCGGCGACCACTCCGTCCGACGAGATGGGCGCCTTCGCCGAGTACGTGCGCCAACGACCGGACGCCGTCCGATCCCGGCATCCACAGACGTCGTTCGCCGCCGTCGGGCCGCGAGCGGCGGCCTGGATGGCGGTCCACGACCTCGACTGTCACCTCGGCGAGCGGTCCCCGCTCGCCGCGCTGTACGACGCCGACGCTCATGTGCTCCTCGTCGGCGTCGGGCTCGACCGGTGCACCGCGTTCCACCTCGCCGAGTACCGCGTGCGGACGCCCGCGCCACTCCGTCCGTACCACTGCTTCGTCCGGGCCGGCGGCCGGCGGCACGCGCGCCGATTCGCCGACATCGAGCTCCACGACCACGACTTCGCCGTCCTGGGTAGGGAGTTCGGCCGCGAGCCCACGGTCACGCACGGGACGGTCGGCGCCGCGCGGGCAGCGGCCTTCCCGCTGCGTGCCGCCGTCGATTTCGCCGTCGAGTGGATGAACACCCATCGGCCTTCGGCCGGCCGGCCCCCGACCGAGGTGGCCGGATGAGCCCACGCCGCTGGCGGCTCGGGCGACCGCAGCCGACGACGCCCGCGCAGACGTTCGTCGGCTCGGCGCCGCCCGAGACCGGGCCGGCGTTCTTCCTCAGCTACGCCCGCACGCCGCAATCGGCAGGCGTCTTGGCCGATCCCGACAGCGGCGTGAAGCAGCTGTACGCCGACCTGAGCAACCGGGTGCGGCAGCTCCTGCCCCTGGGAGCCGCCCAGGAAGCGGGCTTCATGGACGCCCGGATGGAAGCCGGTGACCTGTGGCACGACGAGTTGTTCCACAACCTCGGAGCGGCACGCGCGTTCGTCGCGCTGCTCTCGCCGCCCTACCTCCAGCGCAGCGTGTGGTGTCCGATGGAGTGGGACTACTTCGCCCGCCGTGTCGTCCAGCATCAGATCGATACGACGCGCAGTGCGCGCGCCACCGCGATCATCCCGGTGCTGTGGACGCCGATCGGCGACGCCGAGCCGCCGATCGTCGCCGCGGTTCAGCGGTTCATTCCGCCGCCCGTGGTGACGCCGGAGCGCATCCAGCTCTACGAGCAGGAGGGGTTACTGGGCATGTTGGACGTCGATCCGGTCGCCTACCGGGCCGTTGTGTGGTCGCTGGCCCGCCAGATCCAGAAGACGCTGGCCACGGTATCCGTGGGCCCGGTCACCGACACGTCGACGGACAACCTGCGACGATCGTTCACGGACGGTGCGTGATGGATACTCCGGCGGGCCGCAGGTCGTCATCGGGCGCGTACTTCTTCGTCAGCTACGCGCAGGTCCCACCGATCGAGGGCGAGGAGCCCCGGAGCGATCCGCTGGTCGACACGTTCTTCACCGATCTCGTCACGCACGTCGGCAGGCACGCCACCGACACCTCCAGACGGCTCGGTCTCTACGACAAGACGCTCGAACCGGGCCGCGACTGGGGAAACGCCGTCGGGCACGCGCTGAGCGAGGCCGAAGTGTTCGTCCCGCTGTATTCGCCCCGGTACTTCCGCGGTTCGTGGACCCGCCGCGAGCGTCTGTTGTTCGAGGACCGGCTGCGGGCCGCGCACGCCGACCCGGCGAGGCACATCAAGCCCGTGCTGTGGATGCCGTTGCCACCCGGCACGTCAACGGCGTCCACGGGCGCCGAAGCCCTGGGCAGAGGTGTCCCCCAGTACGCCGAGCTGGGGCTGGGGCCCCTGTGCGACGTCGCCCGGACCGAACCGGCAGGCACCTACCGCGACGCGTACGAGGAGATCGTGGATCGGCTCGCGAAGCAGATCGTGGACGTGGCCGAACACTCACCGATCGGACCGTCACCCGCGGCGAGCCCGGCGACGACCGTGCCGGTGTCGCTCGACGTCGCCGATTTCGTGATCGCTGTGTTCGCACCGACCGCCGAATCGCCACCGTCCGGAGCCGATCCGGTCGCGTACGGGGCAACCGCCCTCGCGTGGTCACCGTTCGCCGCCACGCGCCCCGTCCCCATCGCCCAGCAAGCGAGCTACGTCACCGAACGGCTCGATCTCAACGCCACGGTGACCGCAGTGCCCGGCGCGCATCCGCTGTGGACGCAGAAGCCGGCGATCCTTCTCGTCGACGTCTGGCAGGCAGCCGACCCGGATGCCTCGCCGAGCCTGCTCCAGGTCCTCAAGGGGTTGCCGAGCTGGGTCCTGCCGGTCGCGATCACCGACGGGGACGACAGCGGTGTCCCGGCGCGCGCCGCGGAGGCGCGTGCGCGGACCCTCGCTATGCTCACCGACGCCGGAGCCGAACCTCGCCTCGCGGCTGCCGACGGGTACGACCGTTTCATGAACGTCATGCCCACGCTCGTCACCCGCGCACGGCGTCGTTTCTTCCGGGAGATACCCAGCAGCTACCCGGGCCGGCCGCGGCTCGGGGGAACCGATTCCGTCCGCCGTGCCGTGGAAGGCGATGACTGATGACAGCGGAACCGACCGGCGTGGTCGTGACGTTCTACTCCTTCAAGGGCGGCACCGGTCGGACGATGGCGCTAGCGAACGTCGCCTGGATTCTCGCGGCCAACGGCAAGCGCGTGCTGGCGGTCGACTGGGACCTCGAGTCCCCGGGCCTGCACCGGTACTTCTCGCCGTTCGTCGACCGTCGCGCGATCCGGACGAACCGGGGCGTGATCGGCCTGATCCACGACTTCCAGAACGCCAAGGCGCGGAGTCTCGCGTCCGGAGGCCCTGAGCTGGACGTCAACGAACACGCCGACATCAGCACGCGGGTCATTCCGCTGGATTGGCCGGACTTCCCGGACGGCGGACGGCTCGATCTGCTGTCGGCGGGCAAGCACAGCAGGGACTACGCCAAGTCGCTGGCCAGCGTCGACTGGGACGACTTCTACACCCGGCTCGACGGTGGGCGTTTCTTCCAAGCTCTCCGCACCGGGATGAAGCAGCAGTACGACTACGTGCTGATCGATAGCCGCACCGGGTACAGCGACGTCGCGGACATCTGCACGATCGAGCTGCCGGACGTGCTGGTCGACTGCTTCACGCTCAACGAGCAAGGCATCGACGGAGCGGCCACCGTCGCCCACCTCGTGCTCGGGCAGAAGCCGAACATGCGGATCCTGCCGGTTCCGATGCGGCTCGACCCCGCGGAGAAGGTCAAGGCCGACGCGGGCCGCGCGGCCGCCCAGCAGCGGTTCGGCGAGATCCCGACGTTCGTCGACCGCGCCGAGCGCGACCGGTACTGGAGCCGCGTCTACATCCCCTACCAGGCGTTCTACAACTACGAAGAGGTCCTCGCGACCTTCGGCGACACACCGCAGACTCCGGGCACCCTGCTCGCGGCCTACGAGTTGCTCACCAAAGAGCTGACCGAGGGCGCAATCGACACGATGCCGCCGATGAGCCCGACCCTGCGGCGTGCGTTCAACGCCCAGTTCGAGCGCCGCATCGTCGTCGCGGAGACCGACGTCGCGCTGCGGTACGCGGTCGAGGACACGAACTGGGCCGAGTGGCTCGGCCACGTCCTGCTCGCCGCAGGCGTTCGCGTCGTCGACCCGATCGCCGATCCGCGGGCCGACACCTCCGGCTGCCGGGATCTCCTGATCATGTCCGACTGGGCGACCAACGATCCCAGCCTGCAGCTGACACCACTCGGTGCGACACAGAGCGCGCTCGCGGTGTACGTCGCGGACATCCCACCGGCCCAGCGCACGTCGGCCGGGGACTCGATCTTCATCTCGAGGCTCACCGAGGCCGCAGCCGTCGAGGCGGTGCTGCGGCTCGTCGGCCGGACGGAGGCCGTTCTAGCCCCGGAAGTGGACCAAGGTTCCCCTCGATTCCCCGCGGAGGAGCCGTTCGTCTCCAACCTCGGGGCCCGCAACGCCCGTTTCACCGGGCGCGAGAACGAGTTGCGCACGCTCCGCCGCCAGCTCAGCAGCAGCGGCACGATCGTGGTCTCCAGCGCCAAGCCGGTCGCCCTGCAGGGCATGGGTGGCATCGGCAAGACTCAGATCGCGTTGGAGTACGCCCACCAGTTCCGGTCGGCCTACGACGTCATCTGGTGGATCAAGGCGGACCCGGTCACGTTCATCGACGTCCAGCTCGAGGACCTCGGCCGACGGCTCGAACTACCGCTGGGCGCCAGTGGCCCGGAGAACGCCAGGGCTGTTTTGGACGCGCTCCGGCGTGGCGTCCCGCACAAGCGGTGGCTGTTGATCTTCGACAACGCCGAGGACTCCCGCGTCGGTGACTTCCTTCCCAGCGGGCCCGGCCACGTCCTGATCACGTCACGCACCACGTCCTGGGGCGACCGGACGCGGACCGTGCCGATCGACGTGTTCGATCGACGCGAGAGCGTGGAGCATTTCCGCAGCCGGACACCGACGATCACGAGCGCCGAGGCGAACCAGCTCGCCGAGTTGCTCGGCGACCTGCCGATCGCGGTCGCCGCCGCTGCCGCGTTCCTCGCCGAGAGCCGGTTCCCGGTCGAGTCCCTGGTGCAGGAGATCGAGGCCCGCGGACCGGCCATGATCCCGCTGCCGGATCAGGCGGGCACTCCGAGCGACCAGACTCAGACGCAGCCGGTCCAGGCACTCTGGGACGTCTCGCTCAACCGGCTGCACGAGCGATCGGTCGCCGCATACCGGCTTCTCCAGCTCTGCTCGGTGATGGACACGTCGGTCGCGCTCGATCTGATCTACGGCGAGGAGATGGCGCAGGCGCTCACGCCCTACGACCCGAGCCTCACCGAGCGTCTGCTGCGCGGGCGGATGGTCCAGGAGATCGCCCGTCTCGCCCTGGCTCGGGTGGAGCCGCGCTCGGAGGGCCCCGGGGGCGAGGTCTCGGAAGGCCGCCTCTCCGTACACCGCCTGGTGCAGTACGTGGTCCGTTCCCGGATGTCGGACGAGGAGCTCGAGGAGGCGCGGCACCACGTGCACCTCGTCCTGGCCCGGTCTCGACCGCCGGGTGAGATCGACGATCCCGGCACCTGGCCTCGCTTCCGGACGCTCTGGCCGCACCTGGAACGGTCAAAGGCGGTCGAGTGCGACGATCCGGTGGTCCGGCAGCTGCTCATCGAGCGGGTCCGCTACCTGTGGGTGGGCGGGGACTACCAGCGCGGGTTGGAGCGGGCACGCCAGACCGAAGCCGTCTGGGTCGCCCGGCTGGACCGGATGGCCGCCGACCACGTCGTTGACGACGTCCGGCAGACGCTGCGCGGCCAGCTGCTGCACCTGCGCTTCAACATGGCCAACCTGTTGCGGAGTCTGGGTGACTTCGAGGAGTCCCGCACGCTGGACGAAGAGGTGCTCCGGGAACAGCAGGACCTGCTGGGCGACGACCATCCGCTGACGTTGATCACGGCCGGCAGCGCCGCGGGCGACCTGCGAGGGCTGGGCCACTACCAGGAAGCGCTGAAGCGGGACCAGCGTACATACGCGGCCTGGCAGGACCTGTTCGGCGAGGGGCACGCGCGGACGTTGGCCGCCCTGAACAACCTCGCCACGTCGTACCGGCTGATCGGCGACTACCGGCAGGCACTGGAGCTGGACGTCAAGGCCTACGAGGGTCGGCGGGGCACATTGGGCGAACGCCACCCGAGCACCCTGTACTCCGCCGGTCACATCGGCCGTGACCTCCGTGAGGGCGGCGAGTACGAACAGTCGGTGCGCCGTCTGCGCGTTGTCGCCGACGTCTTCGCCGAGGAGCTCTCCGCCGAAGCCCGCGACACCCTCAACGCCCGGGTCAACCTTGCCGTGTCGCTGCGGACCGCCGGCCACCTCGAGGAGGCCGAGGAACTCCTCCACGATGCCTACGACCGGCTCAGCGACAAGTTTCCCTACGCCCCGGACACGCTGTCGTGCCGACTGAGCCGAGCGGTCGTGCTGCTCCGGCTCGGCAACGACATCGCCGGATCGGAGCTCCGCGCGGTCTACGACGCGTACCAGCGCAGCTTCGGCCCGCAGCATCCGTACACGCTGATCTGCCTGAACAACCAGGTCGCGGCCGCCCATGACGCCGGCGATCGGTCCAGGGCACGGGAGCTGGCGGACGAGGTGGCTCGCGACTTCTCGCTCGCGCTCGGCCAGGACCACCCCTACACGCTGGCGGCCGAGATGAACCTCGGTATCGCCCTGGCCGAGATCGACGCGTTCGACCGGGCACTGACGCTCTTCGCGAGTGCCGTCGACCGCTCCGCCCGGTTCCTCGGCGAACGGCACCCCGACACGCTCTCCGGTGCGGCCAACCGGGCACTGATCGAGGTGCGGGCGGGCAGCGCCGGCCCGGACATCGTCGAGAAGGCGGTCCGGCGGCTGTCCGAGCGGGTCGGCCGGACCCACCCGACCGTTCTCACGATCGAGCAGGAGCGGCTCGTCACCCGGCTCATCGACCCGCTGCCGTTCTGACCGTCGCCGGTTCGCGCCCGGCCGGGCGCGAACCGGCGATCAGCGCAGAGCGTTCGCCGGCATCGTGGACAACCACGTCAGCATGTCGGGCAGCACCTCGATCGCGCTGAAGTGCGCCTGTTCGGGATGCAGATCGAATAGGGCGCCCGGAATATGGGAAGCCAACCAGCGCGCGTGGGAAACCGGCGAGAAGTTGTCGTCCGCCCCGTGCCAGACGCGCACCGGAACGGTGATGTCCTCGACCCGGAAACCCCAATCGCCGCGTAGGGCCAACACGTCGTCGATCCAGCCGAACGGCCCGCTACGTACCGCTTCGCCATAAGCGTCGACCAGCAACACTTGAATGGGTGCGTCGCTGAGCACCATCTGATCGGCGGTCACCATTTGTGGCAGCAGATGATCGAGAAGGCTGCGGGGATCAGCAGCTGTCCGCAGCGCTCTCCAGAGCAGCCGACCATTCAGCGCGGACTCGTCGGCATCACTCGCCTTCGAGAACTCTGCGACGTTTTCCTCGGTCATCCCAGAGTACCAGTCGATATCCGCATAGTTCGGGGCCATGCTGCACAGCGTCGCCACGCGATGGATCCGATGCGGAAGCATTACCGCACACGCGAGGGCGTGTGGACCACCGCCCGATCTCCCGACCACCGAAAAGCGGCTGATGCGCAGGTCGTCGGCGATAGCGGCGACGTCCGCGGCGGCGTGGACGATGCGCCGATCCGGATAGCGGGTGGAACCACCGTAGCCCGGCCGGTCGTAAGAGATCAGCCGCACTCCACGCCGGTACAGCACGGTAGCGCGGGGTTGCGGGCCGGTGCGGCTGCCGGGTGTTCCGTGCAGAAGGAATACCGGCCAGCCGTGCTCGGGACCCACGACGGAAACGGTGAGAATACGGCCGTCTGGGGTTTTTACCTCACGCACCGCCTGGTCCCGGTCGTGCACCCCGTTCCTCCTGACACAGTCGGCATGCACACCAGACTCCGCCAAGCCGTCAACGTTGACGTCCCCCGCGATGGCGAAATGGCCCCTGGCGCCTAGTCGCCGACGCCGCGTCTCTCATTGACGGACTATACGCCCATGAGTTGCACACCGTGACAGGAAGCCCGTGGCACAGTCAGGTGAGTTCCCACGCTTTGACCTGCCCGTCCGAGATGGCGGCCGCCAGTCGGGTTCCGTCCTGACTGAAGACCGACGTCCTGACCTCATCGGCGAGGTGAAGGTCGGCGGGCGGGCCCGCTTCCGCGCCGGTCATCCGATCCCACCACTGAAGCACTCGGCCGTCGAACGTGATCATCGTGGCCGAGTCCTTTCCAAAGCCGACGCTCATGCTGGCGCCCGAGCCCTGGGACGCTTCGATCCGCCGAACCGGTGCCGTCTGAATCGGCGTCAACGACACGTCGAAGAGAAAGATTTGGCCCTCGTCGGTGACCGCGGCCAGTAGCGACCCGTCCGGGCTGAAACGCAATTGCCCGACCACCCCGGGTACCGGCAGGTGGATCGCCTCTCGCCCGCCGCGGGAAGCACCGAGCGGCCAGAGCCGGACGCCGTCGCTCGCCGCGGCCAGCTGGTCGGCGCGGGGGTTGAACGCGAGGGCCGAGATCTGACCGCGGCCGCTGACGAACGGAGCTTCCGCCAATTCGCTGGTGGGCAGGTCCCACATCCGCACGACCGTGGTGTCCACTCCACTGGCCGCGACCACCAGCCCGTTGCGTCCGAACGCCACTACCGACGTGTTGTGCGGACCACCGGCCAGCGGCCTCGGATATTGATGTCCGGTCGTGGCGTCCCAGATGACGACGGTCTCGTTGCCGCCGGTGGCCAGCAGCCAGCCGCGCGGATCGAAGGCCGCGGAGGAGAAGCCCTGCTCGTCGTCGCCGAAGGTGCGCGGCTTGGCCTCACGCCCGCCGACCGGCGTCCAGACCGAGATCCGCGCGTTGTCGATCCAGGCCACACTGCCTCCGTCCGGGCTGAGCACGGGCCCGAACACGGGGACGGCCGGTGTCGAGCCGATCGGAGCGACCGCGGGCCGACCGCGGTCGACCGACGGTGTCTCCATGGGTGAGGTTCGGCCGGGACGCACGGCCGCTGTGAGACCGGCGACAGCGAGCGTCAATCCGACGAGACCACCGCCTGCCCCGGCGAGCAACGTACGGCGGCGGAACTGTGGTCGTCCTTCCGGCTCGCCGGTTCGCCGCACGTCGAACACCGCGTGGTCGACGCGCAACGGCACCTCGGAGTGGGCGATCCAGTCCGGTCCGAGGTCAAGCAACTCGTAGAAGCAGACACCAAGCGCGTACAGATCGGTTGCCGGACTCACTCGCCCACCGGTGATCTGCTCCGGGGAGATGTACCGCGGCGTTCCGACGAGTTCGACGCTGGCCGATGCGTCCGGACCGGTGAACAGCTTCGCGATCCCGAAATCGCTGATCTTCACCAGCCCGTCCGCGGTGAACAGGAGGTTCGCCGGCTTGATGTCGCGGTGGACGACCCCACGGGCATGCGCCGCGGCCAGTGCGTCGGCGACCGCGAGCGCTACGGCGCACGCGGCTGCTGGTGCGATCGGTTTGCGCATCCGGCCGATCAGGCTGCCAGCGCTGAGGTACTCCATGACCAGAAGCCAGATCGTCCGGCCCTCGGCGTACTCCTGCACCCGGACGACGTGCGGGTGGTCGAGGGTCGTCATGACCTCGGCTTCGGTCTTGAACCGGCGCGCCGACACGGCTCGCTCCGAGTCAGTGGCAACGAGCACCTTGATCGCGCAGGTCGTACCCAACCGGCGGTGGCGGGCCGTGAAGACCAGCCCGTGTGCGCCCGAACCGATCAGCGTGCCGAGCTCGTACTGCGGCAGCGCGTCGGCGACCTGCGCACGCTCGACGATCAAGGCCCCGACCCCAGTCGCGCATCGGCAGCACCGCCGGACGACGGCGCACCACGATTGTGCTACTCCCCCACCATTCTCTTATCCACCGCTCGGCCGAGGTACCACTGGCCCGTTCCGAGGGAGCTGGCTGTAGAGGCCCTCGCCTAACACCATTCGGCTGACGCGCCGGACCGGGCGCGCGCGAAATGGTTACTCACTGCTATCGGCGAGGACGGTGGTAGGGGTATGTGGACCGTTCTGCTCGACCACTCGAGCTCGATGGGTGAGGGCTTCGTTGCTTCGGCGAAGGACGCGGCGCCGCGAGATCGCCACTCCCACCAGCAGAGCAAGCTCGCGGCGGCCGTGGAGAACCTCATGGCCACTCTCGAGTGGATTCCCAACGAAACGCCGATCGCACTGTTCGGCTTCACCAGCTCAGCCAGGCTCTTGACCAGCGGTGTAGTCGGCGACTCCGCTCGTATCAGCGACGCGCTGGCCGCGTTACGGCCGACCGATGGGACCGATATCGCGGCCGCACTCGATCGGGTGCGTCACCATTTCGCGAGCACTGCCTCGGCTCCGCCGGTCAAGAGCGTGCTGCTGGTGACCGACGGGCTCTCCGACGTTACGAAGGCCCGGAGCGCCGCCGAGCGATGCACCGCTACGGGCATCCAGGTGATGATGATCCTCATCGACCCAACGGACCAGGCCAGGGCATTGGCCAACGCGGTCGCGACCGGGGGATGCCAGCCGGTCTACGGCACCGAGGAATTGGCGGAAGCCACGGCCGGCGTGACCAACGCGATGCTGGCCGGCCCACGCCTGAAAGCGGCCAGAGCCCGTGCCGCGGCACGGCGAAACGAGGTCCACGCCGAAGCCGCGGGCAAGGAGCCGGTGGAATTCACCGCGGCCTTTCCCGGCCGGTTGCCGAGGGGAGGAGCCGCCGAGCTGCACGTCTTCGTACATCAGCCCTCAATGCGCGCGCAGTTGGAAGCCGAAGTCGCGACGCTCCGGACCCGATCGCCGCTGACCCGAACCGCGCACGGCGACGACGTCGCGCTGAGGGTGAAGAGACGGAGCCGGATCTGGATCGAGCCGGTCATCGACGGCATTCAGTGCTACCCGAGTACGCCGCAGTTGGTGGTATGGGAGAACGCGCTGGAACACCGCGAGTTCACTCTGCTCGCAGATAGCACGGCCGGCGTCCGCGAGGGCACGGTCGAGGTATCGGTCGAGCAGGACGGTATGAGGCTCGTGGCCGCGCGCATCCCGGTGTCGATTCAGGTCGGGGAAAGTCAGGCGGCATGGGAGACCCGCACCGTCCGAATGGTCAGCAAGGTGTTCGCGTCGTACGCGCGCGAGGACAACCGGATCGTGGAGCGATTCTGGGCTGCCTACCGCGCGCTCGGCATCGAGCTGTTCGTCGACCTTGACATGCCGCCGGGCGTCGTCTGGGAGCCGTTCTTACGGGAACAGATCGACGATTCGGATGCGTTCCAGCTTTTCTGGTCGGACGAATCTGCGGGCTCCCCGAACGTCGCAGCGGAGTGGCAGCACGCACTCGCCACCGCGTCGGCGAAACGCGGAGCCAGCTTCATCAAGCCCGTCTTCTGGGCCGATACTTGTCCTGCCGTCCCACCGGAGTTGAACCACCTGCATTTCCGCAAATTCGATCCCGCCGACCTGGGCCTGCTCCCCGACGGCGAGTCACGGACCCACGCGGAGAAACCCAGCCCGAGCCGCCTCCAACTGCGGGTCCCGGTGTTGTCGTTCGTCACCGACACCGCAGCGGCGATCACGGCATCGCGTGCCGAGTCAGCCTTGCGCGGCATCGTCCCGTTCCTCGAGAGTCTGACCGAACTGCGCTACTACCCGCCGGTGACGTGCTTGGTCGACGCCGCAACGGTTCACGGCGTACGCAGAGAGACCGAGCCTGACGCGCGTCCACGGCCGGACCTCGCGCGGGACGAGGGCTCCGAGGTCGATCTGCCGGAAGCCACCGAACAGATAGTGGACCGGATCGGCAGGGTTCTCCTGAGGTTCCATCGGACCCGGTACGCGCACACACTGATTCACGCCGAAGACTGGTTCGAGGGCGATGTTCGAACCCATCTCGCCGGCGCGAGGCAGCGCGAGACTTTGCGAGAGCTGCCCACCAACAAGGCACTCGAAGAGCTCCGTCTCGACAACTTTCCCGCCTACGCCTCGCGCTACTTGGCGCTTATCTCGCAGCAGGTAGCCGAATATCTACGCTCCTGTTCGCCGGACGAGCGGCGGCAGTTGGGTGCCGACTATCCGGAGGAGTTGCGCGCCGCCCGCGACCAGGTACTACGCCTGATCCGCGCGAAGCCTCCCGTCCCCCGGATCTCCCGGCTCATCAGGACCGGCGCGCCGACGCTCGGCGTTTTCCGGTACCGCGATGACGGGCTCGCGCCGGGTAAGTCGGTCCGTTCGTTTCTCCCGCATCCGGAAATCCCGGTCGTCTTGCTGAGCGTGAACACGTTCGATCTGTTGGCGGACAGCGTCCGGGCTGACGGCGTTCCGGAGGCCGAGGTGAGCGAGAACGTCGTCGTCATGCTGTCCTCGACGCTCGCGCACGAACATGCCCACGGGATCCTCGCTCTCGGCGTTGATGAGCAAGGACGTGCGGCCACGGGTCTCCGCAACGATGAATGGACGACCGCCGCCAACCTGAACGAAGCGATCGCTACCTGGATACAGGGGCACTACCAGCGCGAGGACCCCGACGCCTTCGAGGAGTGGCGGCGCTACGTGGTCTTCGGCGAGTACCCGTCGTGGCCCTATCGAGGTGCAGAGACGGTCGAGGCGCTCTACCAGCGCGATGGAGTCGGTGCTGTCCAGCGGCTCATCCGCGACGTGCGCCATGATCCGGACGCCGCACAACGGCACTTCGACGACCTGGTGCAGAACGGCCTCCCGGCACCGGATCCACCGCCGGAGCCGGTGGCTCGTCCACCTCGCAAAGCCTGGTCGTTCCGGCGAGCGCGAAGGACCACGGGTCCATGAGCGGCTGACGCGACGCCACCCTGGACTTCGGGGTCGGATACTCGACGGCCGAGATCGACGACCTGCCGCCGTTTCAGGGCGCTCGGAGCACCGTGCGCATTGCCCGGACCGCCCAGGTTCCGGCGTCGACGTCGCCGTGCAGCATCCGGGCCGGGCCCACCCCGGATGCGATCGCGTCCAGGCTGAACGCCGCCTGACTCGGTTCGAGGGCTGCCGACAGGTCTCCGGCCTCGATGGCCGCAGTGATCTCGCCGACCAGCGTCGAGCGCCACTGCCGGAGACCACGGGCGAGTTCGTCGCGCACGCGGCCGGGTCGCCCGTCGAATTCGAAGGTGAAGGTCGCCACGCAACACCCGCCGGGGTATCCGGGGTCCATCGCGTAGCGCGTCCAGGCGTCGCAGATTCCCAGTAGCCGCGGCAAGCCGTGCTCCAGATGCTGCGCGGGTTCCCAAACCCGGGCTCGAAAGTTGGCCAGCACCAGCCGCACGGTCTCCAGTTGGAGCTCCTCCTTGCTGCCGAACTGACCGAGCACACCGGACTTGCTCATCGACAGCTCGGTCGCCAGCCGACCGATCGAAAGCCCTTCCAGACCCTCGACGGAGGCGACGTCGGCCGCCGTCCGGAGGATGGCGGCGCGGGTCTCCAGCGCGTCCACCGCGCTTCGTCGTCCGGTCATGCGAGCACTTTACCGCACGACCGTACGCCATTGACGTCCGAACGATCGGTCTCTAAATTCGGCGTCGGCGTAACTGAACATCGCCGCCCGGCAACTCGGCGGTGCGGTGCAGCCCGTGACCACGGCAGGAGATCCGTCATGACTTCCCTCGAAACGCACCTCGAAGCGACCGAACCGGACTGCATCGACGCGAGCGAAGCCGCGGAGCTACTTCGACCGGCTCCCTGGCGGCGGCTCGTGGTGGTCGGCGACAGCGTCGCGGCCGGCGTCCGCGAGCCATTGCCCGGGTACCGCGACCTGTCCTTCGCCGATCGGTTCGCCGAGGCGCTGGCGGCCACCCGCCCCGGTTTCGCCTACCGCAACCTCGGAATCCGGGAGCTGACCGTCAACGAGATCACGACCACCCAGCTGCCCACTGCCCTCGATTTCGGCCCCGACGTCGCGATGGTCGTCGCCGGCGGCAATGACGCGCTCGGCCGGAACTACGACCCCGACCAACTGCGGCGAGACCTCGAAGGACTCATCCGGCCGCTCGCCTCGGCCGGCGCGTTCATCGTCACCGTGGGCCTGTTCGACCTGCCCCGGTCCGGATTGATGCCACCGAAGCTGACCGACCTCATGACCCACCGCATGGATGAGCTGGACGACATCACGGTCGCGCTCACCGCCTCCGTCGGCGGGATCCACGTGGACACCCACCACCACCCGCGCGGCAGCGATCCGGCGATCTACTCCAGCGACCTCATCCACGGCAACGCCCTGGGCCACGCCATCGCCTTCGCCGCGATCGCACGGACGGTGGCCGCAGCGCTTACCTCCGGCGACCGGGGGCTCCTACCGCACTCGGCAACGCCGCGAGCATGACCGGCGGACAGCCGCGCGGCAAGTGCTCGCTAGCGCCGGCCTGAATCCCCCGGCCACCGTCGTGCACGACCTCTTGTCCACACGATGACCGGCTCGTATCGTTGACTCGATAAAAGGATCATATGTTCTATTATCGAGCACGATTGAGGAGCTCCGCACATGGCGACGAAGCCCTTCGCGTCCTCCGCCGACCTCGGCGTCAAAGAGCAGACCCTGGAAGTGCTCGCCGACGGCGTCTACGCGCTCACCGCCGAGGGCGACCCCAACCTCGGTGCGGTCGAGGGCGAGGATTTCCTGGTCTGCTTCGAAGCGCTCGCGACGCCGGTCGCGGCCCGGCGGTGGCTGGCGAAGCTGCGCGAGCACACCGACAAGCCGGTGCGCTACCTGGTACTGAGCCACTACCACGCCGTGCGCGTCCTGGGCGCCAGCGCGTTCGACGCCGAGGTCATCGTCAGCTCGGCGCAGACGAAAACCCTGATCGCCGAACGCGGCCAGCAGGACTGGGAGAGCGAGTACGGCCGGATGCCGCGGCTCTTCGAAGAGCCCGAGTCAATCCCCGGCCTCACCTGGCCGACGCTGACGTTTACCGACAGCCTGACGATCGACCTGGGCGGCGACCGCGGAGACCTGGAACTGCGATTCCTCGGTCGCGGCCACACCGAGGGTGACATCGTCGCCTGGTTACCGAAGCAGGAGATCCTGTTCGCCGGTGACCTCGTCGAGTCCCAGGCCGCGCTCTACACCGGCGACGCGTTCCACTTCGACTGGGCCGCAGGCACGCTCGACCGCGTCAAAGCCCTGAACGCGCAGCAGCTCATCGGCGGGCGGGGTGCGATCGCCCGCGGCCGGAACCAGGTGGTCGCCGCAGTCGAACAGACCCGCGACTTCCTGCTCACGATGCAGCGCACGGTCGGCGAGGCCCATCGTTCCGGGGGCGGCCTCAAACAGGCCTTCGCCGCCACCCACGCTGCCCTGGAGCCGAAGTTCGGCAAGTGGCCGATCTTCGAGCACTGCCTGCCGTTCGACGTCCAGCGACTCTGGGACGAGTTCGACGGCGTCGAGCGCCCGGTGATCTGGACCGCCGAGCGGGATCGACAGGTCTGGGACGAGCTGCAGTCATGACGCTGGATTCACGGCCGGTGCTGGTCCTCGGTGCCGGGCCGGTCGGGCAGACCACCGCGCTGCTGCTGGCCCGCTGGGGTCTGCCGGTCGTCCTGTTCGACGGCCGGTCGGAGCGGGACCTGGTCGGTAGCAAGGCGATCTGCCAGCAGCGCGACGTGCTCGATGTCTGGGACGCCGTCGGCGTGGGTGCCCAGATTGCCCGCCGCGGGGTCACCTGGACCACCGCACGCACGTTCCACCGCGACCGCGAGCTGTTCAGCGTCCGGTTCGCCGACCGGGGCCGCTCCCCGTTCCCGCCGTTCGTCAACATCTCGCAAGGGGAGACCGAGGAAGCGCTGGACGCCGCGATCGCCGCGCAGCCACTGATCGACGTGCGGTGGGGCCATCGCGTCACGGGTGTCGACCAGGACTCCACCGGCGTGGAGATCCGCACTGCGCATGGCGTCCACAAAGGCAGTTATGCAGTTGTTTGTCCGGGCGCGCGCGGGGACGACGTCAGGAAGATGCTCGGGCTGACGTTCGACGGCGAGTCGTTCGACGACTCGTTCCTGATCTGCGACATCCGCACGACGCTGACCGGCTGGGAGACCGAGCGCCGGTTCTACTTCGACCCGGAGTGGAACCCCGGTCGGCAGGTACTCATCCACCCATGCCCGGACTCCACCTACCGGATCGACTGGCAGGTCCCGCCGGACTTCGACCTCACCGCCGAAGAGACCTCCGGGGGCCTGGACCGGCGGATCCGGCAGGTGATCGGCGACCGCCCCTACGAGATCGTCTGGAAGTCGGTCTACCGCTTCCACTCGCGCGTCGTGAATCGGATGCGGGTCGGTCGCGTGCTGATCGCCGGCGACGGCGCGCACCTGTACTCGCCGTTCGGCGCCCGCGGCCTGAACTCCGGTGTGCTGGACGCCGAGAACGCGGCCTGGAAGCTGGCCTACGTCCTGCGCGGCTGGGCGCCGGAGGAGCTGCTGGAGTCCTATCACGACGAGCGACACGCAGCGGCGCGGGAGAACCTGGAGATCACCGGCGCCACGATGCGCTTCCTCGTCCCCGGAACACCGGCCGAGGTCGCGCACCGGCGGGACCTGCTCGAACGCGCCGCTGCCGACCCCGAGGCCCGAGCGCGGGTGGATTCCGGGCGGCTGGCCGAGCCGTTCTGGTACGTCGACTCACCGCTGACCACACCGGACGCCCGTCGTCCCTTCCCCGGCCGGCCCGCACGCGGCGACGTGCCCGTGCCCGCGCCGGGTGTCCTCGTGCCGGACTGCCCGATCACCGTCGCCGGCCGGCCCGAAATCACCCGCCTGCGACAGCTGGCCCGCGAAGGCATCACGGTGCTCGTCGGCTCCGCCGCGCCGCTCCCCACGGCAGACCCCCCGGTCACCGTTCACCGCCTCGACGATCTCGACGCCGGGCCGACGCTCCGCGAGGCGCTCGGGGCCCGGCCCGACGAGATCTGGATCGTCCGCCCCGACGCGCACATCGCCGCCGTGGTCACCACCGCAGCCGAACTGAACACCGCACTCGGCCGGCTACTCGCTCACGAGGAGGCCTACGCATGAGCTTCTACCGGCAGGCGGGCAGCATCCCGCCGAAGCGCCACACCCAGCACCGCCGCCCCGACGGCGGCCTCTACTCCGAGGAACTCGTCGGCGAGGAAGGCTTCTCGTCCGACTCCTCGCTGCTCTACCACCGCGGCATCCCGTCCGCGATCGTCGACGCCCGCCCGTGGGAGCTGCCCGACCAGACGCTGACGCCGAACGCGCCGCTGGTCCCCCGCCACCTGAAGCTGCACGAGCTGAAGTTCCAGGACGCCGATGCGGTGACCGGTCGACGGCTGGTGCTGGGCAACGCCGACGTGCGGATCTCCTATGCGGTCTCGGAGGCGCCCTCCCCCTACTACCGCAACGCGACCGGCGACGAGTGCGTCTACGTCGAGCGCGGCACCGCGGTCGTCGAGACCGTCTTCGGTTCGCTCGACGTCGGCGCCGGGGACTACGTGATCCTCCCCCGCACCACCACCCACCGCTGGGCCCCGACCGGCGACGAACCCCTGCGCACCTACGCGATCGAAGCGTCCTCGCACATCGCACCACCCAAGCGGTACCTCTCGCGGTACGGGCAGTTCCTGGAGCACGCGCCGTACTGCGAGCGTGATCTGCGTGGGCCCGCGGAGCCGCTCCTGGCCGACGGGACCGACGTCGAGGTGTACGTGAAGCACCGCGGCGGCGGAACCATCCACGTGCTGCCCGAGCACCCGTTCGACGTCGTCGGCTGGGACGGCTGCCTCTATCCGTACGCATTCAACATCGCCGACTTCGAACCGATCACCGGCCGCATCCACCAGCCGCCGCCGGTCCACCAGGTCTTCGAAGGCACCAACTTCGTCATCTGCAACTTCGTGCCGCGCAAGGTCGATTACCACCCCCTCGCCGTACCGGTGCCGTACTACCACTCCAACGTCGACTCCGACGAAGTCATGTTCTACGTCGACGGCGACTACGAGGCCCGCAAGGGGTCGGGTATCGGGGTCGGCTCGATTTCGCTCCACCCCGGCGGGCACTCGCACGGGCCGCAGCCCGGTGCGGTGGAGCGGTCGCTGGGCGTCGACTTCTTCGACGAGACCGCGGTCATGGTGGACACATTCCGACCGCTGGACCTGGGCGAGGCGGGCCTGGCCGCGGACGACGGCCGGTATGCGTGGTCCTGGTCCGGCCGGGGGCCGGTCGCATGACGACCCCTGATCCGACCGGGGCGGCCACCGCCGAAGCGTCCGCCCCCGCCGAACTCTGGCGCGGCCTGTTCGACGACGCCGCGCTGTTCCCGCCCGGGGACGCGCCGATGGCAGCCGCGGTCCCGGCGCACCAGGCCCTCCGTGCCCGTCTCGGCGACCTCGTCGGCCCGTTCGTCGTCCCGGCGGCCCGGCTCGACGAGCTCACCGCGCACCTCGGAGACGCCGAGGCGCCGTTCGGCGTCTCGGTCATCGCCGCGCCCGGCGACCTGCCGGCCGCGCTCGCGAGGGTGCGGGCCCACCCCGGCCTCGCGCTCGCGGCGATTGAAATACCTATTGCGGACGACGTCCGGCAGGCGATCACCGTGCTGGACGCCGAGGCGCCGGACGCCGTTCCGGTCACCGTCGAACTACCCCGGTCGGGCGCGCGCGACGCCGTCCTGAACGTGCTCGCCGAGACCCGGTACCGCGCGAAGCTGCGCACCGGCGGCCTGGTCGCCGAGGCGTTCCCGTCACCGGCGGAGCTCGCCGGAACGCTGCGCGCGTGCGTTGCCCGCGGGGTGGCGTTCAAATGCACCGCCGGCCTGCACCACGCCGTCCGGCACACCGACCCGGCGACCGGCTTCACCCATCACGGCTTCCTCAACCTGCTGCTGGCCACGGCCGCACTGCTCGACGGCGGGGTCGTCGCAGAGGCCTGGCTAGCCGAGACGAACCCGGACACGGTGACCGCGGCCGTACGGTCCTGGTCACCGCAGCGCGCCGCACGGGTGCGCACGCTGTTCACCTCGTTCGGCACCTGTAGCGTCCTCGAACCTGTGCACGACCTGGTGGCACTCGGCCTGCTTCCCGCACCGCATCGGAGCACCTCATGACGTGGCTCGACCTACCCCCGGACACCGGATTCGGGGTGGCCAACCTGCCCTACGGCGTGTTCTCGACGGACGGCACCGCCCCCCGCACCGGCGTCGCGATCGGGGACTTCGTCCTCGACCTGGCCGGCGCGACCGGAGAGGCGGTCCACGCGACCGGATCCCTCAACGCGTTCCTGGCCCGGGGCTCGGCGGAGTGGGCCCGGCTGCGGCGGCGGCTGACCGAGTGGCTCACCGACCCGGCGCACCGGAGCGCGGTCGAGCCGCATCTCGTTCCGCGGCCCGCGGTGACGATGCACCTGCCGATCGAGGTCGCCGACTACGTCGATTTCTACAGCTCCCAGCACCATGCCGAGAACCTGGGCCGGATGTTCCGCCCGGGCTCGCCGCCGCTGACCCCGAACTGGAAACACCTGCCGATCGGCTACCACGGCCGGGCCGGCACCGTGCAGGTGTCGGGCACGCCGGTCGTGCGACCGTCGGGCCAGCGCCTCGCGGACGGAGTACCGGTCTTCGGGCCGTCCGCACGGCTGGACATCGAGGCCGAGGTCGGCTTCGTCGTCGGCACCCCGTCGTCCCTAGGCGTGCCGGTGCCGGTGAGCGACTTCGCCGAGCACGTCTTCGGCGTCTGCCTCGTCAACGACTGGTCCGCCCGCGACCTGCAGGCTTGGGAGTACGTCCCGCTCGGCCCGTTCCTCGGCAAGTCGTTCCTCACCTCGGTCTCACCCTGGGTCGTGCCGCTCGCCGCACTGGACGCCGCCCGGATCGACCCGCCCGACCGCGACACCGACCTGCTGCCCTATCTGGACGACACCAAAGCACGCTGGAGCCTCGACCTCACGCTGGAGGTCAGGCTCAACGGCTCCCTGGTGAGTAGCCCTCCGTTCGGCCTGCTCTACTGGACGGCCGCGCAGCAGCTCGCGCACCTGACGATCAACGGCGCGAACCTCCGCACCGGCGACCTGTACGCGTCCGGCACGGTCAGCGGACCGGAGCGCGACCAGCGCGGCTCGCTGATCGAACTGTCCTGGGGCGGCGCCGAGCCGCTGACGCTCCCCGACGGCGCCACCCGGACGTTCCTCGAGGACGGCGACGTCGTGTCGATCACCGCGACCGCGCCCGGGCCGGACGGGAGCCGCCTCTCGTTCGGTGAGGTGCTCGGTCGAGTCGAGCCCGCCCGATGACCTCTACCCGGCAGCCGTTCGCGGACGAGGAGTCGCTCGCGCGATTCCGAGACGCGATCTCGTCGGCCTGCGCCCCGGTGCACATCCGGCCGGCCGAGGGCACGGCGTTCTCCGGTTCGCTCCGGAGTGTCCGCGCCGACGGGCTGATCATCGCCCAGCTGCGGACCAGCCCGACGGCGGTGACCCGGGCCGGTCGCTTGCTGAGCTCCGGTGATCCGGAGTTCATCAAGCTCGCCTGGCAGCGCCACGGCTCCAGCCACCTGGAGCAGGACGGACGGCGCTGCGTGGTCCCCGCCGGGCACCTCGTCGCCTACGAGACCACGCGCCCGTACCGGCTGCACAGCGACGACCCGGCGTGGGAAGCCGTCATCGTCGCGGTACCCCGCGACCGTCTCGGCCCGCATGCGCGGCCGATCAGCGAGCGCACCGCTCTCCCGGTCCCGGCCGGCTCCGGCGCGGGGCGGGCGCTGACGCTGCTGGTGGAGGAGCTGACCCGCTGCTCCGAGGCGGAGCCCGCCGCGCTGCATTTGGCTGACGCGCTGACGTCGATGATGCTCGCGGTGTACGCGGGTCTCTCCCCTGCTGCCGGTGTCGAACGGGTGACCCTCGCCGATCGGATCCGCGCCCACGCGCTGGCCAACCTCGGCGACCCCGGTCTGTGCGTGGAGTCGATCGCGACGTGTTTGAACGTCTCGGTGCGGCAGGTTCACAAGGCGTGCGCGCAGGAGGGTTTCACCGCCGCCGCGTGGATCCGGCGCCAGCGCCTCGAACGCGTCCGCCGCGATTTGCTCGATCCCGCGTTGGCCGGACGCAGCACCGCCGCGATCGCCGCGCGTTGGGGCTTGGTCGACGTGACTCATCTGGCCCGCCAGTTCCGTGCCGTCTTCGGCGACTCCCCCGCGGAGCTCCGCCGCGCCGGCGTCGAGCTCGACGACGGCCGTCTCGTTACAGTGCGGTCCAGATGCTCTTGACCTCGGTGAACGCCTCGATCGCGTCCCAGCCGTTCTCGCGGCCCAGTCCGGAGGCCTTGAAGCCGCCCCAGGCCGCGGCGGCGTCCAGCAGCGGTGGCATGTTGATGTAGACCGAACCGGCCCGGATCCGGCGGGCCAGCCGGTTGGCGACCTTCACCTCACCCGACCAGATCACCGCGGCCAGGCCGTAGTCGGTGTCGTTCGCGCGCGCGATCAGCTCCAGCTCGTCGTCGTCCTCATACGGGATCACCGAGAGCACCGGGCCGAAGATCTCCTCACGCGCGATCCGCATCGAGTCGGCCACGTCGGTGAACACGGTCGGCCGGTAGAAGTAGCCGTCACCCTCGGCCCGGGATCCCCCGGTGACCAGCGTCGCGCCCTCCTGCTCCCCGAGCCGCACGTAACCGTCGACCAGCGCGACCTGCTCCTCGGAGACCAGCGGCCCGAGCTGAGTGGTCTCCGCCAGGCCGTGCCCGAGCACCTGCGACGAAGCACCCGCAGCGAGCTTGTCGACGAACTCGTCCGCCCGGGGCCGGGCCACGTAGAAGCGGGTGTAGGCCGCGCAGACCTGACCGGAGTTGAGCAGACCGCCCATCAAGTTCCCCGCCACCGCGGCGTCGATGTCCGCGTCGGCGGCGACCACGCTCGGGGCCTTGCCGCCCAGCTCCAGCGAGACGCGCTTGAGCGCCCGGCCGGTGCTGGCGCCGATCTCCCGGCCGACCTCGGTCGATCCGGTGAAGCTGATCTTCGCGACGCCCGGGTGGTCGACGAGCGCCTTACCCACGCCGCCGGTGACGACGTTGACGACTCCGGCCGGGATGCCGGCCTCCAGGCACAACTCCGCCAGCCGGAGCGTGGACAGCGACGTCTGCTCGGCCGGCTTGATCACGACCGTGTTGCCGGTCGCCAGCGCGGGTGCGAGCTTGAACGCCAGCAGCATGATCGGGAAGTTCCACGGCGTGATCAGCCCACAGACACCGAGCGGCTCCCGCCGCGTGCGGTAGTCCACGTCCGGCACCGACACGTCCACCGTGATGCCGGTCAGCTTCGTCGCCCACCCGGCGTGGTACCGGAACTGGTTGACCACCATCGGGATCGAGAAGCCGCCGCTGATCGCCAGCGGCTGCCCCTGGTCGGTCGTCTCCAGCCGGGCCAACTCGTCGGCGTGCTGTTCGACCAGATCGGCGACCCGCAGCAGAAGCCGGGCGCGCTCCGCCGGGACCAGGTCGGCCCACGCCCCGAACGCTCCGGTCGCAGCCCGGACCGCCGCGTCAACGTCGGCCGGAGTGGCCTCGATCAGCTCGGCGATCACCTTTCCGGTCGCCGGATCGTAGGTCGGGAACGTGCTGCGGCCGCCGGGTTCGATCCATTCGCCGCCGATGAGCATGTGGGTCCGGGTCTGCACTGACACCGTGCTCTCCTTTGTCGTTCAGCGTCTTCGCTGCTCATCAGTGGAGCCCGTCGAGCGAGCGGGTCGCAGCCATCCCGTGCACGGGCGTCCGCCGATTCGTGCATCGGGCCCAGCTGGACGCGGCGACCGGTCACCGTAGGCTGGAACGTCCCGGTATCAGGCCAGGACTCTTCGACCGGTGAAAGGACGACGATGGCGGCTGACGACGGCGCCGGTGCACCGCAGTCGCAGACTCTCGACCGTGGGGTGCGCATCCTCGAGCACCTCGCCGCGGTGGGCGGCCCGGTATCGATCACCGAGATCGGCGCGATGCTCGGCGTCCACCGCTCGATCAGCTACCGGCTGCTGCGCACGCTCGAAGATCACCAATTGGTCGAACGTGACCCCGCCGGACGCTACCGGCTCGGACTCGGACTGGCCGGGTTGGCACGCGGTGTCCGGAGCGACCTGCAGACCGCGGTGTTGCCCCAGCTCAACACGCTCGCGGCCAAGTGGGGCATGACCGCGTTCCTCGTGGTCCGCGCCGGAGACGAGGCAGTGACCGTGGCCAGCGTCGAACCCCAGGACACCGCCGCGCACGTCGCGTACCGGCCCGGCACCCGTCACCCGGTCACCCGGGGTGCGCCCGGCCTCGCGCTGCTGATGCCCGACGCGCCGTCCCCGGCCGACCGGGACGAGCTCCGTCTGGCCCGGGAGACCGGCTGGGCCACCTCGCACGGCGAGGTGATCCGTGGGCTCCGGTCGGTCGCCGCGCCTGTACTCGGCCCGGACGGCGAGGCACGCGGCGCGCTCGCCGTCGTCTACGTCGACGAGGGGGCGAACGTCGAACGGATCGGTCGCAGCGTGCTCGAAGCCGCCCAGAAGGCCGCCGCCTCGCTGAGGTGAAGCCCTCGGCTGGTGGGTGCCCAGGCGGGACTCAGTACTCGGAGCACCCCGCGTCGACGGCCATCTCGTGCGCCGTGACGTCCGCGCCGGTCACGAGCAGTCTGGTCATGCCGACCACCCCAGGGAAGACGCCCACGAAGAACGGAATCCTGTCGAGCGAGCTGTGAACGCCTGTCCATCGGATTGCGGTCCAGGGTGCGGGCGCGCAATGAGCGGTTGGTTCTGTTCGTCCTCGTGACCGCATTGTTCGTGAGTCCTGGCCGCATTCCTTGGCCGCTAATGTTGATGCTTGCGAGCTTGACCGCGGTCGAGTGGTTGCGTTACGGCCTTCGGTGTGCCTTGGCGAGGAGCGTCGGTGGCGGTCTCGGTGGTGAATGGGCTTGCCGCCGCCCGGACGTGCATCTACTGTCCGGCGGGATGCGACTCACCCCGCGGCTGCGACTGGAGCCCATCAGTCCCCGGCACGCGCACGAGCTGTGGCTGCTGCACCAGGACGACCACATCGCCACCTGGTACGGCGGCACCTGGAGCCGGCAGACGGCCGCCGACGCTGCCCGAACCTGGGGACAGGGCTGGTCTGAGGACAGGGCCGGGAAGTGGCTCGCCTACCAACAGGACACCGGCGAACTCGTCGGCCGCGGCGGGCTCTCTTACACAGACGTCGCCGGTGCGCGGCGGCTGGAGATCGGCTGGGCCATCCGCCGACCATTCCAGGGACAGGGCTACGCCACCGAGATCGGCCGAGCCGGGTTGGCCCTCGCCTTCGACCACCTCGACGCACCGGACGTAATCGCCTTCACCGAGCGCCACAACCAGCGTTCACAAGCCGTCATGCGACGCCTTGGTATGCACTACACCGGCCAGATCCTGCGTCCCGGCCTCGTCGAAGGACACCACCAGATCCAACCCGAAGCACCGTTCGTCCTCTACACCGTCCAACGCCCGGACCCGCCGAACGGCCATGCAGCCACCTGACTTCATTCACGGCTTCGGGAGCGGGCGGGCGTCCAGCAGCGGAAACGCCATAACCGTGACCCCCAGGGCGACGGTGTCCGCTGCATGGGGTGGCTGCGCGGCACGGTGGAGTTCCTCGGCGAGTTCGACGAGCCGTCTGCGTACCTCCTGCCACACCTGGGGCGCCACCCAGAGTTCGCCGTCGACGGTCACTCCGGGACCACGGGGCGCACGCCGGGCAGCGCGTTCCCGCAGAGTGCTGGCCAACGCCTGCGCGAGCAGCGCACCGTCGTCGCCCTGGTCGGACAACGGCGTCCCCCGCACGGTTCGATAGCGTCGTTCCCGGCCGCCCCGCCGGTTGCGTTCCTCAGCCGCACCCACCGGCCTCGCCGTCCTACTCGGCACCGGGATGGTCGCCACTCTCGACTACCGCCTCCTGCGGACGGCTGAGGGGTGTAAGCCGACCCAGGGGCTACTCGGCGTAGCCGACTGCACCGGTGCGCCGACGTCCGCTCTTGCCGACGAGCGGATGCCCGAACGCAACGATCAGGGCGACGCAACATGCGCTCACGTACCAGGCTGAGAGATTCGTTGCGCTACCACAAGGTGGCCGGTCCCGCGACGATCCAGCCGGACGCGGCAGGTTTGACCCAGAAGGACAGCTCAAGTTCGGTGAGCACGCCCCGGTAGGTGACATCTGCGCAGAGGTGACTACCCGTCTCGCTCCAACGGACGCGCTCCGCGATGTCGAACTCGCCCAGCCAGGACAGATCATGCTCCCAGCCACCTCGCAGACAGTGAAGTGGGTCGTCCGGATCCGTAACAGCCTCAGCGACGGCGCGCCACAGTGACGCGAGGACGTGCCGGGCGGAAGAGTGATCAACGAGTTGGACGGCGTCGTCCACCCGGCCGGCCCGCACCAGGCCAACATAGCCGCGCACTACCGACTCGACGTCCGCCATGCTGGGGCGCTCCGGCCAGACCTTCACGGGCGATGACACTAACGGCCGATGGCAACACCTAAACACGACCTGGCAACTGGGATCGGCCACGCATCGCAAACACCCGGAACTGCCGCCGAGGGAGGGTGGTGCCGCGGTCGTGCGTCTCGCCGGTGGCACGATGGCGGGTGATGGACGATGACTCCGGCTTCCGCCAGCATGCCAAGTGGTGCCCCCAGGGACCACCACCACCGGGGGTTCGACGGCTCGACCTCTTTCCCGACTACTGCGCCTTCCCCGTCTGGGGCCGTGGCATGACTACCCCGGACGCGCTAGGCATCTCATCCGAGCTCGCCGACGAACTCCAGACTTGGCAGGACCTCTGGGAGGAACAAGCCTCGTCCCGCGCGCCTGAACCGGAGGTTCCCCGCATCGGGGTCGGCACGCCCTGGGATGAACAGGGCCGTGTCCTCGCAATCCGCTTGGAAAGCGAAACAGGCGCCGCCGTGGTCTACCAATGGCCAGTAGGTCCCGACGGCGGCGATCCGTCCTGCCCTCGCTGCGGTAGGTACACCCGTGAGGCATTGGCCGGCCTCGACGAGTGGCTAGCGCGAGTTCAGGGCCGCACGACCGACTCAGCGGAATGAGTTCAGCGCCCTTTGAGAATTCGCGCAGCGCGTTCCCAGCGATTCACTCTTCTGCCGCCATGGGCTATCGCCTGGTTAGGGCACGCGGTCGCCATGTGGGAGCGTCGTCGCTCTGTGACGCGGAGGTCTTCCCGGCGGCATCTGTCTACGTGGTGAGCTCGTCGATCGCTTTCTGCACACGTTCGCGAAAGAGCTCATCGGCCCATACGACATCGTCGGCATCGCCTGCTAGGGCGACTCGTTCCTCGCCGCGGAGCAGTCTTTCCAGTGCGGGGATCGTTTCGACCGCCCGAAGTTCGACGATCATGTCGAGCGCATACCGGCCCGCGTAGTCGGTGACTCCCTGGGCCAGCGGACCTGCCAGCTCTGCCGTCGGGACGCCGAATCGTGCAAGTGCTCGCGCCGCAGCCAGCCGGCTCCACCGGTCGCTCAGGCGGTCACGGAGCAACGGCTCCAGGCGCCCCCGCCGGTCGGGCGTCGACCACTCGCCGATCAGGTCGGCCGCTTCTCTCGCCGGGGTGTCCCCAGCGATCAGCACTGCTTCGACGGTCGGTAGGACGTCTTCGGGCCCGGACACCGCGGCGACCACCCGTGCGGCGAGCATCTGCAGTTCCCGCTGGGGATACGTTCGTGCGGCCTCCCCGGTGAGGTGGACGCTGGCCGCCGGCAGCAGCGGGGTCAGGGCGTCGCCCAAACCGTCGAAGCTCGGCACCGGGCGCCGAGCCGCGCTGACTCCGGGGACCAGACGTGCACGCAGAGCGGCGTGCAGTGCACCGGCGTCCCCGGTCAGCCGGTAGACGGCGATGGCAGCGCGCAGATCCGCCTTCTCGGCCGCGAGCTCCCGCCAGTGCGGCACCGCGACCGCGACCTCGTCGTGGCCGAGTGTCAGCAGGGCGTCAGCGACCGGTAACCCGGCCTGCGGCAGGGCGGCGACCAGCTCGGGTACGAGCGGCTCGGCCTCCGTGCTCCACAATGCGATCGCGGCGGCGAGACCGTTTGCAGTAACAGGGTGCTTCGCCAGCTGATCCTGGACGGACGCGCGGACCTCTGGCGTACATCGGACGATCAGCCGCGGCAGGAAGCGAGGCCGATGGTCTCGCTGGAGCGCCGCGCATACAGGAGCGACCCAGCGCGGATCACCGAGCCGCTGCAACGTCAGCACCGCGCTGGACGCCGCGTGAGTGTCAGGGTATCCAGCGGCCGCCGCGGCCAAGTCATCGGCGAACATCCCGGCTGCCGCTCCCGCTCGACGCAACGCCCCGACAGCCTGTTCGCGCGTCGTGGAGGCGGTGTCGCGGACGAGCGGCGCTAGCAGGGGAACCAGCGCGGCCGGCGCGGAGCGTTGCGCGTCGCACCGCTCGTTCAGCGTCCAGAGAGCGACATTCCTGGCCTTCGGTTCGTCCGACCGCAGTAGCCGGCCGAGGACGTCGACCACCGCCGGGGTGGGCAGTGCTCCGACGACCTCGCTGAGCCAGTCGCCATCCCCAGCCCAGCAGTAATGGACGGAGGCACCCACCTCCACCGCAGTGACCAGCGCGTCGATGCTCGGCAGGCTCTCGGCCCCCGAACGCATCAGCGCGAGCGCCGCCGCCACTCGCACCGCCGGCTCGCCTCGTGCCGCTGGTTCGGCCATGGCCAGGCCGGCCTCGCCGAGAGCCAAGGCGAGGGACGCCCGAACCGACGGATGAGCCTCGGCGGTCCAGCGCGGGAACAACACGTCGGCGTCAGCACCGGACTTCGCGGCCGCGTAGGCCGCCGCCTCCCGCACGGTCGGATCCGAATCGGCCAGTAAGGAGACCAGCGCAGCGCGCTGCGCCGAAACAGCGTCCCGAACCCGCACGAATTCCGAGCCATAGGCGTGCCGGTCGTCGGCGAGCATCCCGACCATCCAGAGCAGTCCGGCCCGGTCGTGCAGCGCCTCCCCGGCGAGCCGCACCAGGAACGGCACCGCGGCCACCGTCGCGGAATAGACCGAACCTTGGTGAAAGACGCTGCCGTTCAGTTCTTCGACGGCCGCCGCAGCCTCCTCGGCGTCGGCCGCGGCGGCGCGCCGCAACATCCCCGGCACGTCCTCCGCACTGCCGTACGCGTGACTTAACGCGTCCCAAGCCACCGCGTCGAGTCCCTTGAGCACGGCGATGACTATAGACAGCACGCTGCGACATCCTCATTTGCCGCCGAGGGGCTGACCTGTCAGGTCAGTTTTCGGCCGTGGGGCGACGCCGCGCAGCGGCGACGGAACTCCGATTGCCACTGGCGCACCTGATCGTCGTCGTGGAGCAGCGACCCATCCGGCCCGGACTGGAGGTCGATTCCGCAAAGCAGGCCGATCGCCGACCACATCACCTCATCGTCGATCGAGGTCGGCGAGTGAAGCCATGTGGCTGCCCACTGATCCGCTGCGTCGCGAGATCGCGAGCCATCGAGCACGCCGGTGAACCACGCGTCGACCTCGGCGCGGGTGGGCGCCTGTTCAAATATCACCCGAACACCGTCGCAGACGCCGACCCGAACGCACGCTCGTGCCGCGCTTGGTGCGGACGATGGCCACCCGGCTTAGGGTCTCCACATGGAGAGCCTCGGGCGAGTCACCGAGTTGATCTTCGGTGCCGTCCGAGCACCTGAGGAAGTACTTGAAGGAGCCTCGCCGGCGCAGTTGGCGCGACTCGAGGAGCGGCTTGGGCGGAAACTGCCCGAGGAACTGGGTGCGCTGCTCACCATCTGCAACGGCGGTGCCCTGGGACCAGGTGGTATCTACGGGCAACGTCCCGACAACACCTACCTGGACCTTCCGAGCGTGTTGGAGCTCTTCCCAGAGTGGGCCGCCCTCGGCTGGCTCCCGGTTGCCGGGGACGGCTGCGGCAACTATTGGGTGTTGCTCGGCGATGGCCGGGTCGGCTTTGTCGACACGATGAGCCATTCCGGAGCCCTGGACAGAGTCTCAGACCCCGACCTGTTCTCCTTCGTCGAACGGATCCTCGTTGATGACCAGGTCGCCAAGTAGCAGTCCCAACGTCAGCATCGGCAACCCCATAGTCCGCGCGCCAGCACGAGGCATTTCCGGATATGCCGCATCTGGAGATTTCGTCGCTCCTCGACGGCGGGACCTTCCCCACCGTCGACTCCTTCCCCGTCAACTGAGATGCTCCGCGGGGTGCCGTCACTGCCTCAGCCTGATGACCTGACCTCGCTGATCCTGCGGACCGACTTCACCGACGATCGAGCCTGGAACGAGCTCAGACAAACAGTGGGAACCGACGGCGCGTCCTACGCCAGCGATCCCTCGTTCGCTGACGTGACCATCCAAGCTCTGATCGATACCGACACCGCCGCTGATCCGGATCACCAGCTGACCTACGTGTTCCTCGCGGACGCGCTCACCATGACCGACGACGAGCACCCACTCCTAGCCCTCGACCTCTTCGACGAGCCCGGTCGCACGTTCCGCGTAGCTCCTCGATGGTTCCTCGACATCTCGGCGAACCTCGGTATCGGCAACCTCGGCTTCGACGAATTCGCCGACGCCGCGGACGAGTCCGGCACCTACCGAGGTTCCGGCGCATCGCAGTCCGACTGACCGGTCACCGTAAGCACTCTCGTGCCGCGTCTGGTTGATGCAGGGCAGCTCACCGCAGCCCGGTGCTCGGAAGCGGTTGTCGGACGGGCATGATCGCCGCATGTCGCAGCGTTGGCTGAGCCGCTACCTCGCCGGTGACCGTGCGCCGGTCTGGCACGAGATGCGCCAGCAGGGAAACGCCATCCGGCGGGACCCGGAACTGGAAGACGAAGCGCAGCAGGTCTGCGATGAGATGGCCCGCCGTGCCCGGCAGAACGTCGAAGTCATCGTCGAACGGCTCACGACTGACGGTTACCGCTTCCACACAAACGACGACGACCGCACACCGTTGACGCCGCACTACCCGCCGACCGCCCGCGTGACCGAGCTCGTCGATTGGCTCGATCAGCGTTTCGGCGAGGTGCCGCTGACGCTGCGCTCCTGGGCGCGTTTCGTCGGTGACGTCTGGCTCGTCGGAAGCCACCCGGAGTGGCCCAACGCCGCCGAGGCGGACCCGCTCGTGCTGGAGTTGGAAGGTTCGCGCTATCCCGCGGAACCGCCGATGAGCAGCTACTACGCCAGTGAGCTAGAGATGTGGCAGGAAGGGGGCGACGACCGTCTCTTCGTCGTCCCGCTCAGCCCGGACGGAACGCACAAGGCCAATCGGAGCGGCGGGCCGCCATACGGTGTCATCGTGCCCGATGGCTGTGCCGACGGTCTGTTCGTCGGTGAGATGACCAGCCCATTCGTAGAATATTTGAACTATGTTTTCCGGGACGGCGGATTTCCGCGGCGGACCGGGACGCAGGACGAGTGGAAGATCCGGCGTCGGCTCGCTGAAGACATCCTGCCGCTCTGATCCGGGCCTAACTGCAGGGCAGCACGCGATTGCCGCCTCCTGTTTCGAGGGCCCCGCTCAACGCGCTCGGGTGCTTCGAAGGCAATCTCCGCGCCGCTGGTTCCGCCTTAATCAAGTTCCCGACGGCGGCCGTGCATGCCGGACCCCCGCTCAGCGTCGCCGGAGGTCCCGCTTAAGCGCGCAACCTGTCGACACATCCGAAACGATCGAAACTTCCGCTCATGCCGCTGTTGGGTCTTCGGGCCTCGCATCCGGTGACCGTCAGTGACCGACAAGCGGCCCGCCGGACAACGGTGGAGCACTGCTCCGACACGCTGAACGCTGCTGGATCTCATCGATCTTTCGCGAGGCCAGGCCAACCAAGCGCTGTCGAAACTCGCCTTCGAGCGCGCCAGTTCACGACTGAAGCCAAGCGGTCCACGCCGTCGGCACAGGTTCGCCGGAGCAGCCTTGGCCGCTAGGGCAGGCAACCCTCGCTCACAACTCATGCCGCCCGATGCCGGTCACGGGTTCGCCGTCCACGGTCAAATGCCGGTCGAGTAGCAAAATGGCCGGCCTTCTCAACAGAGAAAACCGGCCTTTACCTGCTGAAACACTGTCGGGCTGACAGGATTTGAACCTGCGACCCCCTGACCCCCAGTCAGGTGCGCTACCAAGCTGCGCTACAGCCCGATGCCCCCGCACCACGCCCAGCGGCGCCCGCGTTGACGCAGTAACCCTACCGCACCCGCTCGACCGCTCAGTCACGGTCCCTGAGGGTGGTGAGCCCCACAACCCTCACAACACCACGTTGCACCCCACTCGCACCACCGGGTGCGGGACGGTTGCGAAATCCACCAAAGCGTGGCCGAAGCACGGAACCCGTCGAACAGTGGACCATGTCCCCTCTGCGCGACGTCCCGGGAGCCCCGCGATGACCATCCCCCTCCCCGCCGGCACTCAGATGATCCTGACCGGTCCGGCCCAGGCCGTCGAATTACTGAGCCTCGCTCCGGCCGAGCTGGGCGACCAGGGAGAGATCCCCGTGCTGGTCATGGGCTCCGACGTCCCGCCGCAGCGCGGCATGATCAGCATCCCCACGCCGTTCGGCGTCATGCGCACGATCGCGGCGCTCGACGCCGAGCAGGGCGTCGTCACGCTCAAGATGGCGAAGATCCCGCCCGCCTGGCAGCGCCGCGACGCCCACCGGATGCCGCTCGCCGTCCCGATCCGCGGCACCACGGTCTCGCTGCCCGCGCTGGCCGGCGCGGGGGCACCGAGCTCCAACCGCCCGGTCCGCTTCAACGGTACGACGATCGACATCTCCCCCGGCGGCCTGTCGGCCAACCTCACCGTCGAGTCTGACGGCCTGCGGCTGCCGCCGGGCGTCCGGGACGTGTTCCTGGAGATCGACCCGTTCGGCCCGCAGCCGGTGGCCGCGACGCTGCGCGTGGTCGACGTCCGCTCCGACCGGCTCCGGGGCGAGTTCGAGTACCTCCAGCCCAGCGACTGGCTGCACCTGGCCAAACTCGCCCGCGACGCCGCGGAGCTGCCCCCGCTGGAGTAACTAGCGCAGCTCCCGGTTCAGCGCGTCGAGCACCTTCTGCACGAGGTCGCTGTCACCGGGTTCGAGCGGCCCGTGCATCTCCACCGACGACCAGGGCGAGGCAACACCGACGCTGCCTCGCATCTGGTCGTCCCACGCGGGCCCGTCGCACAGTGCCCACCAGCGGAACTCCTCGAGCGTGCCGAGGGTCTCCGCACGCTGCTTGGCGGCCTCGTCGCTGCGTACCCAGGTGTCGCCGAACCTGTCCCGCCACGCGCTGTTGTTCGCCGGCTCGTCCACGGCCCAATTCTAAGCGTCCCGGCCGCCGCAGGACTCGATCACCGCGACCTGCTCGCGATACCAGGCGGCCTGCGCGTCGTTGGTGAGATTCCTGACGTCCCACGCCTCCTGCATGTTGGCCGGGTCGCTCACCCATTCCCGAACTTCATCCGTCGTGAGCCCTCCGGTGAGTGCCGTCAGCCAGACCGTGAGGTGGTCGACGGCAGCCACCAGCGGGCGGTCGTGGACCGGCGGCAGCGGCTTCTGGTAGCAGCTCTCGGCGCTCGGCACGGAGTTGAGCGCGATCGTGGCCTTGACGATGTCCCGGGTGTGGTCCGGGCCGTACTGGAAGCGGACGCGCCCCACGCCTCCGGCCTCGCTGACCGTCTTCGGTAACGGCACGCCGTAGAGCCCCCACCGATATTCGAGCTCACGGAGCGCGGCCCGCACTTCCGGGAGGTCGTCGACGTGCTCGGGGCGGAGGCAGATCTCCGGCGTACCGTCGAAGCACCGGGTGTCGTCCGCGCGCTTCGCGGTCGCGGCCCAGCCGGTCGTGTCCGGCGGGATCACGAGCGCGGCCACCGCGACTACGACCGGCACCGCGATCGCGACCGCCGCGGACCGGCGCCGGGCCTCGCCGGAGAACACGCCGTCAGTACCGACGGTCCGCGTCGCGCCGAGGAGCGCGATCGCGACCAGAATCGCGGCCAGCACCCCGACGCCGACCAGCAGCGATCCCCACGCGGCGGTCCGGGAGTACGTCTCGGCACCCGTGCAGCAGCCGGCGAACTGCCCGTTGAGCTGGTTGACCAGCGGCATCTTCGCCCAGCCGGGGACCAGCATCCACGCCAGTGGTACGACGAGCAGGACGATCAGCGCGCGCATCGGCGCCAGGACCAGACCGACCCACGCTCCGAACAGGATCTGGGCCATCAGGACGACCAGGCTCACACCGAGGATGCCGAGCGCGATCCGGAAGCCGGCGAACGCTCCGCCGACCAGCACCACGAGCAGGTGCGCGACGAGGCCGAACGCGAACAGCGGCCAGATCGCGTTCAGCAGGATCACGAGCGGCGGGCGGACGCTGCCGCGCGCGAACACGCCGCCGTTGCGGAGTCCGATCGCGCGGACGGCTGCGGCGATGCTCAGCGCCGTTCCGAGATAGACGCTCTGCGCGATCTCGGCGGTGAGCGAGACGCCGTAGTCGAGCTCCTCCGGCGCGTAGAACATGAACGCGAACGGAACCGCGCAGGCGAAGAGCAGGGCGAGCCCCAGGAGGCTGGCCGAGCGGGCAGCGAGCTTCGGCGGCATCAGCGGGCCTCCTCGCCCAGCAGCGACCAGTAGGCGGCCCAGGCGGCGCGCTCAGTAGCGTCCAACTTGCGGTTGCGGGGAATGGGAGCCGCCGCAGGGGCGAGCTGGAGAAACGCGTCCCGCGCCCCGGCGAACCGGAAGGCACCGCCGGACAGGACCGCGACGCGGTCGATGCCCTCGACCGCGGCCTCCCGGGTGTCGCTGGTGGAGACGACCACCGCGAGGTCCCTGGACAGCCGCCGGACCACGTTCCAGAACTTCGCGCGGTCGGGTGGTTCCAGCTCCGCGGTCGGTTCGTCGAGGATGAGGAACCGCGCGTCGTGCACCAGTCCCTCGGCGAGCGCGAGCCGGGAGCGCTGCCACGGCTTCAGTCCCTGCGTGAGCTGGCCGGCCGCGTCCGCGAGGCCCACGTGGCCCAGGCAGTCGGTGGCGCGCGCGGCCGCGTCCGACTTGCTCAGCCCTTTCAGCCAGCCGACGTACGCGACCTGGTCGCGCACGGTCAGGCCGGAGAGCCAGGGTGGCTTCTGCGGGAGCCAGCCGACGATGCGGCGCGCGTCACCGCCCTCGGTGAGGTAGACCCGGCCGCTGCGAGGCCGGTCGACGTGCGCCAGCAGGCGCAGCAGCGTCGACTTGCCGGACTTCTCCGGGCCGAGCAGTACGGTGCGGGTCGCCGGAGCCACCGCCCAGTCCAGCCCGCGAAGGACGTCGGGCCCTCGCCGGGAGTAGCGGTAGTGCAACCCTTCGGCGACGAGCGCGCCCGACATTCCACACTGTCCTTCCGCCGTTGGCCTGACCAGCGGAGACGATAGACAGCCGAGACACCTAGCCGTACTGTCCGGTCGGCTAGGCGACTCGAAATGCGGCTGCGCCGTTAGCTGTAGGCCCTCGGCTGGGCGTCGGCCGCGGGTGGGGCGATGACGTTCTGCGCGAGCTGGAACGCCTCTTCCATGCCCTGGTGCTTGGCCGCCGCGATCGCCTGCGCGAGCTGCACGGCGGTGAAGCTGACGATCTGATCCGGGTCTTCCTGCCACTGGGCCCGGCTGGTGTCGATGAGGGCCACGCCCACGCCGAGGTCCAGACCGGCGGCGTTCATGCTCAGCTGGTGCTCCGAGATTTCCTGTCGCAGCGCGTACAGGATGTGCTGGTCGGGCGTGTCCACGGGCCCTCCTTCTCCAGGCTGTCACAGCGGGCATTCCCCGCCGGACCGTTGGGTAAGCTTGCGGTCCCATCCGTGTCCCGGCTCGACGTCGGCGGCGATGTACGGCTGGGTCGCACCCGACAAGGAGCCGTTCCCGGCATGAAAGCGGTCGTCTTCGACCAGTTCGGCGGCCCGCTGAGCGTCACCGACGTACCCGACCCGAGCCCGGCGCCGCACGGCGTGGTGGTCGCGGTCGACGCGACCGGCGTCTGCCGGAGCGACTGGCACGGCTGGCAGGGGCACGATCCGGACGTCAGGCTGCCGCACGTCCCGGGGCACGAGCTGTCGGGCACGGTCGTGGCGGTCGGTGCGGACGTGCGGCGTTGGCGGCCGGGCGACGTCGTCACCACGCCGTTCGTCACCGCGTGCGGGACCTGCCCGGAGTGCGCGACCGGGAACCAGCAGGTGTGCCGCGAGCAGACCCAGCCGGGCTTCACCGGCTGGGGTTCGTTCGCCGAGTACGTGGCGCTCGACCACGCCGACGTCAACCTCGTCCGGGTGACCGGTGACCCGGTCGGGGCCGCGGCGCTGGGCTGCCGCGTCGCGACGGCGTTCCGCGCGGTCACCGACGTCGCTCGCGTCCGCGCCGGGGAGTTCGTCGCCGTGCACGGGTGCGGCGGCGTCGGCCTGTCGGCCGTCGCGATCGCGGTGGCCGCAGGTGCACGAGTGATCGCTACTGATCCTTCGGCGGACGCCAGGCCGCTGGCCATCGCGTTCGGCGCGGAACACGTCCTCGATCCCGCGGACTCCGACACGCTCGTCGAGCTCACCGACGGCGGCGCACACGTCTCGCTCGACGCCGTCGGGCACCCGGCCGCCTGCGAGGCGTCGATCCGGTGCCTGCGCCGCCGCGGCCGCCACGTTCAGGTCGGGTTGTTGCCGCCGGCCGCCGGTCGGCCGGTCGTCCCGATGGACCGGGTGATCGCGTACGAGCTGCAGGTGCTGGGCAGCCACGGCATGGCCGCCCACGACTACCCGCGGCTGCTGAACCTGGCGCTGCCCCTGGATCGCCTGGTGACGCGTGAGCTGCCGCTGTCCGCGGGGCCGTCGGCGCTGCGGGAGGTGGGCGTGACCCCGGGCATCACGGTCCTGCGGCCGGCTCGCCGTGGGGCGCAGGCGTCACCGGCCTCGGGCCGGCCCGCCGAGGGACGCGGAAGCGGGGTCTAAGGGCGCGTGAGAGCCCGGGTTCGCGTCAAACCGCGCGGAGGTAGTCGACGACGAGTTCGGGTGGCGGGGCCGGAAGCGCCGCGGCGTCCGGGAAGTCGAAGACCGCGAGCATGTGCTGCATCGGGTACCAGGGTGGGCGCGGGCACTCGCGGACGAACTCGCCGTCCACGTAGAACGCCACCCGGGACCGGGTCCAGTCGACCGCGTACGTGTGGAACTCGGCGACGTCGATCGGCAGGCGGGGCGCCGAGAAGTCCTCCGCCACCGCCGGGTCGCGGAACGCGTGCAGGCCCATCCCCACCTCCGCCGATTCCCCCGGCACCACCGCACTCCCGAAAACCTCGGCGACGCAGATCTCGGCGCACTGCTCCGGCACGTCCTCGAACCCGACCAGCCACCAGGCCGCCATCGACGTCGGCCCCAGCACCATCCGGGCGCGCATCTCGAGGCGGCCGCCGGTGGGCAGCCAGCCGCGGAACTCCGGCTGCTCCTCCCGGACGGTGGTGCCGTTGCGGTACGGCTGCTGGCCCCGGGTTCCGCCGAGCGGCCCGGACCAATTCCCGGACTGGATCCCCGAGACCCGCATCGGCGGCGTGTGGTCGTCGGCGCACCAGAGCCCGTGTTCGGGTGGGACTGTCAGCCGCAGAGACGACGCGGCGACCGTGTACGACGCTCGGGTCGCCGCCCGCGAACTCCAGGCAGGCAGGTAATGGGGTAGCCAGACGTCGGTGTTCAGCTCCGCGCCGTCGAAGTCGTCCACGAGAGCAGCGTAGAACGGCCCGCGTCTGACACCGGAGCCCGCTCCAATTTTGTCGTACGTGGGTGCGATAGTCATTGGCATGAGCGACCCCGGAGACTTGACGCAGCTCGCCGTGATGCCCGCCGGGCCGGAGCTGATCGCGGCGCTGGCTCAGGTGGGGCCCGTGACGCGACGGACGACCGACGACGCCGGTGTGCGGGAGATACTCCCGGACTCCACCGAGCAGGTCGTCTTCGCTCAACTCGTGCAGAAGGCCCAGTCGTGGATCGACTCCCTGCTCAACGCCGCGGTGTTGCAGATCGCCGGATCGCGGATCGGGCCGGACGACGAGGACTGGGGCCGCGAGGAGATCGCCGCCGCCGGATCCCGCGAGGCCGACGGAGCCCGCGAGGCCGACGGAGCCCGCGAGGCCGACGGAGCCCGCGCAGCGGACGTGGCCGCCGAAGGCGCCGGGTCCTGCACGGCCGCCGAGGCGGACGGGGCCCGCAATGCCGCCGGGTCCCGCACGGCCGGGTCCCGCACGGCCGCCGGGACTTGCACGGCTGCCGGGGCTGACGCTGCGCCGGACGACGCGCGGGCGGCGCTGGCCCGAGCGGTCCTGGCCGGGCAGCGGGCCACCCCGCCCCGTGTCGCGCTCGTCGCGCCTCTGTCCACCGTGCTCGGTGCCGACAACCAGCCCGGCGACCTCACCGGTTACGGCCCCGTACCGGCCTCCATCGTCCGGAGGCTCGCCGCCGACAGCCGCTGGGAGAAGTGGCTCACCGATAACCACGGCGTTGTCACCGACCTCGGCCGCAGCACCTACCGACCGTCCGCTGAGCTGGCCGACCTGGTGCGCGCCATCTACCCCACCTGTATGTTCCCCGGCTGCTCCCAGCCGTCCTACCGCTGCGACCTCGACCACAACATCCGCCGCATCGACGGCGGCCCCACCAGCGCCGAAAACATGGTCCCCTTGTGCCGACGCCATCACCGCGCCAAGGACGAAGCCGGCTGGGCCCTGCACCACGACCCGGCCACCGGATCCTGCACCTGGACCAGCCCCGCCGGCCACACCTACACCGTCGATCCACCCGCATACGACAGCGGGCCCGATCCCGGCATCCCGGCAGCTGACTGGTCGACTCCCCTCACCGCGCGGCCCGCGCCCCAGTCCGCGCCCCAGTCCGCGGCGCAGTCCGCGGGCCGGTCCCAGTCCGAGGCCCAGCTCGTCGGAGCGTGCGCCGGCGGGCGCGCACCGGTCAACCTCGACGACCTCGGCGACCCGCCGCCGTTCTGACCGTCCCACCCATCCACCGGGCCTCTACCCCTGGGAGGCCCGGTAGATCGGCGTGCCACGACGTCGTTACGCGGGCGCGTCGCTGTGGCCGAGGCTGCGGCCCGGGGCGACGATGTCCCGGATCCTCCGCTTGACCGCGGTCGGCTCGGGGAAGCCGTCGTCCTTGCGGTTCCAGATCACCGCGTCGTCCACCCGCACGGTGAAGACGCCGTCGGTCCCCGGCACCAGGGCGACCGCACCGAGATCATTCTCGAACGTCGTGAGCAACTCCTGGGCCAGCCACGCCGCCCGGGGCAGCCAACGGCACCGGATGCAGTACTCGACCTCGACCCGTGGCTTCGCGTCTGCCATCGTTGTGCCTCTCCTCCGGATCCCGACACCGATGACGGTATCCGGCGGCTTCCGCGGGGCGCGCATGGTAGACCGAGCGCACCGTGCTGTCCACTGATGCCCGGCCAGTGCCCGAGCCGCCGATCGGCCGCAGACTTGCCCCAAGCGGCGTCTTGCGAAAGAGGGGGAACTACTCGTGCAGGGGGATCGGCGGCACCCCGTGTCTCGGGCGCTCGTGGGCAGAGAGCGCGAGCTGCGAAGACTACAGGAGCTTCTGGACCGGACGGCGGCGGGCCGTCTGACGCTGGCGGTGGTGGAGGGGGCCCGCGGGAGCGGGACGAGCCGCCTGCTGCAGGAGTTCGTCACCGCGGCCCGCCGCCGTGGGGCGGCCACGGTGCGCGAGGCCGATTGGATCGACGGCAGCGGCATGTGGCGGATCGTCGCGGCCGACCGGACCGCGGACGGGTCACCCGGTGGCACCGTGCCGCGGCTGCTGACCTGTGAGCGTCCGCAGTGGATCCACGCGCTGGTGTGGCCGGAGCTGGAGGCGATCGCGCGGACCGTTCCGGTGCTGGTCGTGCTGGTCCGGCGGTCCGGCGCGACGTGGACGGAGCCGGACCAGATCGCGCAGGACGGCCCGCACCGGGTGGTGCTCGACCCGCTGCCGCCGCCCGCGGTGGCGACGTTGCTGACCGCGCTGGCCGGTGGTGTGCCGGATGCCGACCTGCGCACGCTGAGCGCGGTCGCCGCCGGGAACCCGCAGGCAGTCGAGGACCTCGTGGCGGGGCTGCGCGAGGAGTCGCTGCTGCGGGTCGACGGCGGCCGCGCCGGTGTGGTGGCGGTCCGCCTGCCTGCCCGCACCCGGGTTCGATTGGACGCGACGCTGGCCGCGCTCTCGCCGTCCGCGCGCCACCTGGTGCAGGTCGCGGCCACGATCGGGCCGCGCTTCGGGCTCCGCGAACTGGCGAGGCTGCTTCACCGCAACGCGGCCGCGCTCGTGCCCGCGGTGGACGAGGCGATCGCGTGCGGGCTGGTCGTGGGCGCAGACGAGGACCTCGTGTTCCGCCACGAGCTGGTGCGGGCCACGGTCGAGGGGTCGCTCCCCCGGTCGGTCCGGGTCGCGCTCCGCGACGAGCGCACCGCGCTCCGCCGGGAACCCGGGGCGCCGGCCGGTCGCCCTCGAACAGCGCCGAAGGAGCGGTTCACCCGGCGGGTGCGGGGTGCCGAGCCCACCCGGCCCGCGGCCGGCGAGGAGTGGGACGGGCTCACCGAGCAGGAGCGGCAGATCGCGGAGCTGGTCGGCTGCGCACTGACCAACCAGCAGATCGCGCACCGGATCGGCCGCTCGCCGCACACGGTCAACTACCACCTCCGGCAGATTTTCCGGAAGCTGGAGCTCACGTCGCGGATCGAGCTCGCCCGGCTCGCTCGTGATCTCGCCGAACCCGGCGCGGACCCCGGCGACGACCCGGTCACCGCCTGACCCCACGGACCGCGGACCGGGCGCCTACCGGCGCTCCCGACCGAGCCCGGACCGTACTCGATCCGGGTCGAGCTGACCGGATCGGGACTGCCGTTCGACAGCGCGGAGAGCGAGCCGTCCGACTGAGCCGGCGATCGCGGGTCGGGCGGGTCAGAGCTCCGCGAGCACCTGGTCGGTCGTCGGGGTGGCCGCGCAGCGGCGGGCCGCGTACCGGAGCGCCATCCGGTGTTCCTCGGCGCTGAAGTCTGCGACCGCGTCAGCCACCAGGAACGGCTCGACGTCGTGCGCGTACGCGTCGGCGGCGGTGAGCAGGCAACCGATGTGCGCGAACACCCCGCACACCACGAGCTGGTCGCGCCCCGCCGCGGCGAGGTCCGCGGCGAGCGTCGTGCGGTGGAACGCGCTGTAGCGGTGCTTGACGAGCACCGCGTCGCCGGGCTGCGGCGCCACCGCGGGCACGATGTCCCGCGCCCGCGGCTCGTCGGTCATACCCGGACCCCACAGGTCGTGCAGTAGCCCGCGCGCGGACCGCGTCATCCGGCCCGGCTGCGCGGTGTGGATCACCGGCATGCCGCACGCCGCCGCCGCGGCCTTCAGCCGCGCGACGTTGGTCAGCAGCTCGGTGGTGGGCGAGCGGTCCGGTGGGAAGAAGTCCAGGAAGTAGCCCTGCATGTCGTGGACCAGCAGCGCGGCTCGCGCGGGGTCCGGACGCCAGGCCGCCGGGCCGACGGTCAGCTCGGCGGCGGTCGGCATGGCGTAGGAGGCGATGGACGGGATCGGCACCGGGGAACTCCTCGTGGTCAGGCGCGCAACGCCGCGCCACCGTCGACGTACAGGTCGTGCAGGGTGATGTGCCGCGCCCGGTCGGACGCCAGGAACACGACGGCGTCCGCGACGTCGTCGGGCTGGGCGAGACGCCCCAGCGGGATGCCGACCCGATACCGGTCGGGGTCGCCGCGCAGGGTGGCGTCCTGGTCGGCCGGGCCGCTCCACATGCCCCGCAGCATCGGGGTGTCGGTGGAGCCGGGGGCGACGACGTTGCAGCGGATCCCGAACTCCGCCAGCTCCAGGCCCAGACAGCGGGTGAACTGCGCGGCCGCGGCCTTGGACGCCGCGTACGCCGCCATTCCGCTCCGCGGGACGCCGGCGGCGTTCGAGCCGACCGTGACGATGACGCCGCGGCGGCGCGGCACCATGCGGCGGGCGACCGCGCGGGAGCACCGGAACACGCCGCCGGCGTTCACGTCGAACACCGCGGCCCAGGCGTCGTCGCCGGTGTTCACGGCGGGGCCGGTGGTCAGGACGCCGGCGACGTTGACCAGCACGTCGACCGCTCCGACGGCCGCCTCGGCCGCGGTGACCGCTCGCTCGACGTCCGCGCTGTCCCGGACGTCGAGCGGCACCGCGGTCGCGTCGTGGCCGCAGCCGCGCAGGTCCTCGGCGAGGCGCTGGATCGCCGGGTGGTTCCGGTCGGCGAGCACGACCCGGGCGCCCTCGGCGGCCAGCGCCCGGCTCACCGCCGCGCCGATGCCCTGAGCAGCACCGGTCACCAGCGCACCCCGCCCCGCCAGCCCCGACGCCCGCGGCGCACCGGAGGCGGTCATCGGTCGGCCCCCACCCGCGGCGCGGCCCCGGGCGGTGGTGCGGCTTCGGGCGGTGGCGCGGGGTTGATCGGGACTGCGGCGGGCTCCTCGGCTAGGCGGCGGTCTCGGTTCTGTTGATCCGGGCCGTCCGGGAGGTCGTGGTCGCGTGCCGCCGCCCGCACCGCGTCGGCGACCGCGGCGACCCGGGGCCGCCGCAGCGCGTCGTACCGGGCCAGCGCGCGGGCCAGGTCCGTCGCGTCCTCGAGCGGGCCGGACGCGAGGCACGCGGCGAGCGTTGTCGCGTCCTCGATCGCCAGCGAAGCCCCCTGCGCCCGGTACGGCAGCATCGGGTGCGCGGCGTCGCCGACCAGCACGATCCGGCGAGTGTGCCACCGGGCCAGCGGCGGCCGGTCGAACAGTCCGTGTGCGGACGGCGTCCGACCTGCGGCGAGCAGCTGCCGAACGTCCGGATGCCAGTCGTGGTAGGCGGGAAGTGGGTCGGCCGGCAACGGACGGGGACCGCCCGGGACGCCGACCGTCGCCACGACGTTGAGCAAGCCGGGCGCGATCGGGTACGCGACGCAGTGCTGACCGGGCCCCAGCCAGACGACCACCCGCGGCGGCGCATCCCGGCGAACCACCGCACGAAAGGCGGACGACCCCGAGCACCGCACCTCGTCCGCGCCGACCGCCGCCCGGACCACCGAGTGCAGGCCGTCGGCCCCGATCACCAGGTCCGCGGTGAGCGTGCCGCCGTCCGCCAGCTCCAGCGTGACGCCGTCCGGTGTCTCGGTGACCCCGGCACACGGCGTCCCGTGCCGCACCGGGACGTCGGCGGACAGGAGGCGGTGCAGCTCGGAACGGGGCAGCGTGAAGTACGGCGCGGGCAGCGTTTCGCGGCTCAGCAGCGTGTTGTCGCTCCAGCGCCGCAGCTCCCTGGTGACCGGCCGGACCGCGGTGCCGTCGAGGTGGACGCCGAGGTTCGGCAGCAGCCGGGCGCCGTCCGGGCCCAGCTGGATGCCGTAGCCGGTCTCCCGGGGGACGCCGGCTCGTTCGAGGACGACGCAGGGCAGCCCTACGGTGTTCAGTGCTCGTGCGGTGGTGAGCCCCCCGATGCCTCCGCCCACCACGGCGATCCGGATGCCCATCGTCAGTAGTACCGATGTGCGGCGTCCCAGGGCTCGCCCGGGCCGAACAGCATCCGCGGTTTCAGTACGTCCGGCGCGGCGGTCAGCAGCTCCACCGGCACCAGGCGGCCCGGCGGCACCGCGTCCACGGTCACGTCCAGCGCGTACGCGTCGGTGACCGCGGCCGCCAGCGCTCGAGTCGCCGCCGCACGGTGCCGCGCATTGACCTCGATCTGGATCTCCAGCCGGGCCCCGTCGATCCGGGCGCGCCAGAACAGCACGCCGAACTCGGCGGGCAGCGAGAACACCTGCTCCTCCAGGTCGACCTGGGTGACCGCGTGCCCGACGTGCGCCGACCGGCCCAGCACCCAGACGTCCGGCAGCCACCAGCCGCAGGCGCAGGCCCGGTAGGTGACCTCGACCTCGTCCTCCAGCTCGTAGCGGAGCAGCGGCATCGCGTCCCGGTAGAGCGGCGTGACGACGAGGCGCCCTCGTCCGTCCGGTTTGACCTGTCCGGTGGCCGGGTCGCGGACCTCGACCAGCACCCGGTCGGCCCACAGGTGCAGGCGGCCGTGCGGGCACACACCGGCCAGGCTCCCGGCCTCGGTCGCGCCGTACTCCTCGACGACCGGGACGCCCCAGAGCGCGCCGATCCGAGCCCGGCGCGCGGGGCTGAGCGGCTCGCCGGCCACGAACAGCGCGCGCAGCGCCGGGAAGTCGCGGCCCGGTTCGTACCCGGCCAGCCGCGCGGCGGCGACCCAGAGCAGTGTCTCGGTCGGCAGCGACCAGGTGACGGTCACGTCGAGGTCGTGCAGCACGCGGATCAGCCGCCCGTACGGCATCGCCGACGAGCGGTTGTCGGCCGGGACGACGGTCGCCCCCGCGCGACGGGCCGCCGCGTGCGCGAGGTGCCCGGTGATCATCAGCGCGTACGGCGTCCGGACCAGGAACGTGTCCGACTCGCGGATGCCGGTCCACTTGCGTGCGAACCGCCCGGCGAGGTCCTCCCAGTCCGCGGCGGTGTAGTACGACGCGGTCGGGGCTCCGCTGCTTCCGCTGGACTCGTGGTACGTGGCCAGCTCGGCGCGGTCGACCGCGAGCATCCCGAACGGATAGGCGTCGCGCAGGTCGGCGGTGGTGGTCGGTTCCGCGTGGGTGAGGTCGGCCGGGACGCCCCGGCGCTGGTAGAACGGCGACCGGGCGGCGGCCGCGAGCACCGCGTCCAGCCGGGCGTCCTGGAGCCGGGCCAGTTCCTCGAACGAGGACCAGTCCCCGATCTCGGGCAGCTTCATCGGTTTTCCTCTCCGAGCAGACGGAGCGCGTTCTCCGACGTCATCGCGCGGAGGACGGGCGGTTCGAGGTCGAGGGCGGCGAGCTTGGCCAGCTCCACCCGGGGGTCTTGCAGGGGGTACTCGGTGCCGAACAGCACCCGGGCCGGGCCGAGCCTGGCCAGCGCCAGCCGGGCGACCGCGGTGAAACAGCCGGACGTCTCGGCGGCGATGTTCGGCTGCGGCGCGATCGTGGCGAGGCCGCGGGCATCCAGGCCGGTGAAGCCGCAGTGCCCGAACACGAAGTCGACGGTCGGGAACGCGGTGGCGAGCGCGACGAGGTCGGCCGCGCGGGTGCCGGGCCGGCCGAGGCAGACCAGGTAGACCGGGTGGTGGTGTTCGGCCGCGGTCGCGACGAGCGCGGTCACGCCCGGATCGTCGAGGCGGACGCCGTGCACCGCGGGTGAGATCTCCAGGCCGCGGAAGTCCGGGGCGGCCTTCGCGTAGGCCTCGACGTCGCACCGCGGGTCGGCGAAGAAGAACGGCAGCAGCCGCCCGCCGGACGCCTGGGCACTGCGGAGAACGGCCGCGTTGTCGGCGGGCTCGTCACCGCGGTGCGCCTCCACCAGCCGGTCGGACAGCGTGTCGAGGTCGACCAGGCCGCCCGCGGAGACCGCCGCGCGGGTGATGCCGCACGCGTCCATCGTCGTGAGCAACCCCGGCGCCAGCCGCGCGTGGAAGTCGACGACATTCGGGGCGGGCGCCGGTTTCACTGCTCGTGACACAGTTCGTCGATCGGGTACCCGACGTGCCGCGCCCGTTCGGGCAAGTAGCCGAGCAGCGTGTCGCCGGGGCGGAGCGCGGTGGAGTTCAGCACGGCCGCGCCCGGCCCGAGGACCCGCACGTGCCAGTCGTCCTGGACGATCAGGTTGACCGCTTCCCCGGACTCCGCGACCGCGTCGATCGAGAGCAGCGGCCGGGTCTCGATCTTCACCCGGCCGACCGGAACGCGGCGGGTCCGGCCGTCGGCCCCGACCGCGAGCACCGTGCTGCCCGCCCGGAGCTCGCTCAGGTACCGGGTGTGCTCGGCGTCGGCCAGCGTGTACGACATCACCGCGCCCGCGTTGACCCGGAACGGACGGGTCGGCATGTACGGCAGCGGGTGGGTCTCGCTGACGCAGAGCACCAGCGCCCTGGCCCGGGAGCCGACCAGGATGCCTTCGTCCTGGTGCAGGTACGTGCACGTGTCGACGCAGGCCCGCTCACCGGCGCCCGCGTGGGTGATGCCGGTGACCGTGAACGTGGACAGCTCCAGATCCGGCGAGCGGTGCCGGACCGCGGCCGCGAGCCGGGTCGCCTCACCCGGCTGCGCGGCCTCCAGCAGCACACCGCCCGGCCCGTGTTCGAGCACGTCGGCGTGGACCGCGCCCTCGACCGCGTCGCCGATCACCGTGACGATGAGACCGTCGGCGTTGGCGGCGGCCGCCAGCACGATCTCCAGCGGGATGTTCGTCGGGTCACGGAACCGGAGCACCGTGCACGGGTCGCGGCGGGCGCTCTCGCAGGCGGCGGCGAGCGTGTCGGCGTCGGTGACCTCGAGGTAGGTCCCCAACCGGGTGCCGGGGTAGGCGGCCGCGAGACGGCCGGCCGTGCCGTGCACGGCCGGGTCGACCACGACCAGGTCGGCTGTCCCGACGTCGTGGGGCAGGTCCGGTCCTTTGGGGACGAGAACGCGCGTGACCGTCGGCGGTAGCGCGCCGAGGTCGGCCGGGTCGGCGGCGAGGAACGCGTTGAACCCGGCGTGCAGCGCCTCTTCCCGGACGACGTCGGTGACCTCGCCGAGGTTCCGCAGATCCAGCCAGCACTGCGTGCGCCGGCCCGTCATCGGGTCACCGCCGCGGCGCGGTCGTGGACGAGCGCGGTGAGCCGCCGGACCCGCTCGCCCGGGTCGTCCGCGGTGAACACCAGACGCCCGGCCGCAACACCGCCCGCGCCGCCGTGCACCGCGGTGAGCAGGTGGCGGAACGTGTCCTCCGGGTCGGCCGTCGCTCCCCCGGCCGCCACCACCGGCACCGGGCAGGACGCGACGATCGCCGCGACCTCGGTGGCGGAGTCCGGCAGCGCGGTCTTCACCAGGTCGGCGCCCAGCTCCGCGGCGACCGTCACCGCGTGCGCGACGACGTCCGGCGCCCGGCCGTCGACGACCGCCGGTCCACGGACGTACACCATCGCCAGCAACGGGACGCCCCACCGGTCGCACGCCTCGGCGACCGCCGCGAGGTCGGCGATCTGCCGCGCCTCGGTGACCGACCCGACGTTCACGTGGACGCTCACCCCGTGCGCGCCGAGGCGCAGCGCTTCCTCGACGCCGCACACCAGGTACTTGGCGTCCGGATCACCGGCCAGCCCGGTGCTGGCGCTCAGGTGCACGAGCAGGGACATCGACCGGAACCAGCGCGGGCGGATCTGACGCACCGCGCCCTTGTGCAGCACGACGGCGTCCGCACCGTTGTCGGCGATCTCCCCGACCAGCCGGTCCAGGCGTCCGCTGTGGGCAGCCGGACCCACGCTGATCGGGTGATCGAGCGGAACGATCACCAGGCCGGCGGAGTCGCGGCGATATAAATGCTGCAGTCGAATCCGACGCGCAAAAGACACGGTATTTCTCCTCGGATCTCATGAGGTGTTACTCCGGACGCTAATCCGATTCGGACGCCGACCCCACTACTCCTGCGAGTAGGGCTACCCGATCGAGTAGTTGCCATCGGCGGGCACGAACCGGCACCGTCCGAAACGGATTTCACCAACCCGAGAGAAAATCGATGACGAACAATTCCCTCGATCTGGCGCGCGTTCTCCGGACCGGCGAGGCCTTCGCGCTGCTCCGGCTGAGCGGATCCGCCCGGTTGGAGCTGATCACCGGCGAGGCGACGGTCGTCTCGCGTCTCGCCGATATCCCCCTCCCCGACGTCGGGCCGGACGTGTTGGCCGTGGTGCCGTTCCGCCAGGTCACCGAACGCGGACTGCGGGCCGTCGACGACGGGGAACCGCTGGTCGCGCTCACCGTCCGCGCGTCCGCGACGCTGCCGGTCGACGCGCTGGACGCGTGGGACGCGCGGCCGGCCGCACCGGAGCCCGGCGGGTTCGACCTGTCCGACGCCGAGTACGAGGACGCCGTCCGGCGCGTCGTCGCGGAGTGTGTCGGACGCGGGATCGGGTCGAATTTTGTGCTGCGGCGCGCGTTCCGGACCCGGATCCCGGACTGGTCACCGCACGTGGCCGTCGCGGTTTTCCGGCGGTTGCTCCACGCCGAGCAGGGCGCGTACTGGACGTTTCTCGTGCACTGGAACGGCCGGACGCTGATCGGCGCGACGCCGGAATGTCAGGTGCGATGCGCGGACGGAATCGCGACGATGAGCCCGATCAGCGGGACGTACCGCCATTCCGCCGGGCGCCCGGACGAGCGGGAATTACACGCGTTTCTCGCCGATCGTAAAGAGACCGAAGAACTGTTCATGGTCGTCGACGAGGAACTCAAGACGATGTCCCGGATCTGCGCGCCGCCGCCCCGGCTGCGCGGTCCGTGGCTGCGCACGATGTCCCGGGTCACGCACACCGAGTACGCGATCGAGGGACCGACCACCCGCGACGTGCGGGAGGTGCTGCGCGAGACGCTGCCCGCGCCGACGGTGACCGGCAGCCCGCTGGCGGCCGCCTGTGAGGTGATCGCGGACCACGAGGGGTCCGGCCGGGGGTACTACGGCGGGGCGCTGGCGCTGTTCGGACGCCGCGCCGGGCGGCGCGTCCTGGACTCGGCGCTGTTGATCCGGACCGCGGACGTCCGCGCGGACGGCGAGGTGACGATCGGCGTCGGCGCGACGCTCGTCCGGCACTCCGATCCGGCCGCCGAGGCCGCCGAGACCCGGGCGAAGGCCACGGCCCTCGCCACCGCGTTCGGCCACGGCCCGACAGGCCCGGCCCCGCACGACCCGACCCCTGCCCCGGCCGCCGCCCCGGCCCCGGCCGCCGCCCCGGAGAGCCCGGCGCGCCCCGCGCGCCTCGCGCGCCTCGCGGACCCAGGGATCCGGGCGGCGCTGGCGGCGCGGAACGCCGGGCTCTCCGAATACTGGCGCGGCCTGGGCAGCGGTCGGGCCGGTCGGGGAGCGGCGGGCCTGCGCCTTCTTCTCGTCGACGCGGGCGACGACTTCACCGCGATGCTCGCGGCCGTGGCCGGCTCGCTCGGTGCCGACGTGCGGATCCGCCCGGCCACCGCGCCGGACGACGTCCTGTTCGACGGGTTCGGGCCGGACGACCCGGTGCTGGTCGGACCGGGGCCCGGCGATCCGCGCGACACCGGAACGCCCCGGATCGCACGCCTGCACACGATCACCCGGACGCTGCTGGCCGCCCGGCGTCCCCTGCTCGCGGTCTGCCTGGGTCACCAGGTGCTGGCTGCCACCCTCGGACTGGAGATCCGGCGGCTACCGCAGCCCGCGCAGGGCGTGCAGCGGTGGCTCGACTGGTACGGCAGGCCCGAGCGAGTCGGCTTCTACAACACGTTCGTCGCGGTGAGTGACGTCGACGCCCGGCGCTGCCCGGTCACCGGCCGGCCGGTGCACGTGCTCCGTGACCCCGTGAGCGGCGCCGTCCACGCACTGGTCGCGCCCAGGATGCGGTCGGTGCAGTTCCACGTCGAATCGGTCCTCACCGAACACGGCCCGGCCCTCGTCGAGGAGTTGGTACGGGCAACAAGCGGACGTCCGGCCGGTAATCTCTCATCCGTCGGCGATTGAGTCGACGCCAGTTGTCGGGCGCGAGCTGGCCGAACGGCTGTTCAGTTCGCTCCACGGCGTCCACAACAATTCGTCCGCGAACCCGGACGACGAACCCCTCGGTGATCTCTGTGCGCCCGTTCCCCCCGGTCGGCCGCGACCGCGAGCTCGACCTGATCCGGCGCGCCCTCACCGATACCGCGAACGGCGCCGGCGGGTGTCTCGTCCTGAGCGGACCGCCGGGGATCGGCAAGTCCCACCTGCTGCGCGCCGCGGTCCGGATCGCCCGCGACCGGTCGATGACCGTCGCACCCCGGCGCGCGTTCGAGCTGGACCGCGCGGTACCGCTGATCACGCTGGCGTCCGCGTTACGGGAGTGCGACCCGCCGACCGACGCCTTCGCCTGGCTACCGGACGAGTCCGGCCACACGTACGGAACGCTGGAGCGGCTGCGCGCGACGCTCGAAGCGCGGGCCGCCGAGCAGCCGCTGGTCGTCGCGATCGACGACGCACACTGGACGGACGAGGTCAGCGCGCTCGCGATCCGGCAGCTGGTGCCCGCGCTGACGTCGTCGGCCGTGCGGTGGCTGTTCGCCCGGCGTCCGCAGCCGGCGGACACGCCCGGACAGCAGGTCCTGGACTGGCTGATCCGGGAGGGCGCGGAGGAACTGCCGCTCGGCGGCCTCACCGACGCCGCGGTGGGTGAGCTCTGCGCGCAGGTACTCGGTGCCGAGGTCGACAGCACGGTCACGGCGCTCGCCGGCAGCCTCGGCGGCATCCCGCTGCCGGTAGCGCAGCTGATGACGTCGCTGCGGGTGACCGACCAAGTGGTGGTCACCGACGGCGTCGCCTCGGTCGTCGGCACCGCGCTGCCGTCGAGTTTTGTCGCGATGATCCGCCAGGTCCTCGACCAGCTGCCGGTGGAGGCCCGGCGGATGGTGCAGGCCGCGTCGGTGTTCGACCGCCCGTTCGGCGTCGACGAGGTCGCCCGGCTGGTCGGTGTGCGGGCCGCCGATGTGGTGCCGCTGGTCGAGCAGGCCACCGTGGCGGCGATCCTGGTCGACGAGGGGCGCGCGCTCACGTTCGTCCACGAGCGCATCCGCGCCGCGGTGTACAACACGATCGGCGAGTCGATCGCGGTCGTGCTGCACCGGGAGGCCGCCGCGATCGCGCGCGCCGACGGCCGGCCGCCGATGGAGGTCGCCGGGCATCTCGTCCAGGGCGGGGCGGACGGCAACCGGGAAGCGGTCGAGCTGCTGCACACCGCCGCCAGAGACGTCGCCGACGTCGCACCGAGCACCGCCGCCGACCTGATCCTGCGCGCGCTCGCCGTCCTCGGTGAGCACGGGAGCGGACGCAACCCGCTGGTCGCCGAGGCCGTCCGCCTGCTGGCTGCCGCCGGACGGCTGCCCGAGGCGCACGCGCTGGGCCGGACCGCGCTGCGCGCCGGGCTGGACCGGGAGACCGAGGCGCTGCTGCTGCTCGGGCTCGCCGAGGCGTTCAAGCACGCTGGGAAGAACCAGACCGCGGTCGACTACGCCGAGCAGGGCCTGGCGCACGCCACCGGCTCGGACGCGCTGGCCGCGCGCCTGTACGCGATCCGCGCCCACGCGCTGTTCTACAGCGACGATCTGGACGGCGCCGACCGGTCCGGTGAGCTGGCCGACGCGATCGGGCGCGCCTGCGGCGAGTACGGCGCCTCGGTGTTCGGACGCACGGCCCGCAGCCTGGTCGCGCAGGCCGTCGGCGACCTGAACGAGGCGTACGGGCACGCGATGGAGGCCACCGAGACCGCCGACCGGATCGGCGGCGAGGCGCTCCAGCGCCACCCCCGGATCTGGCTGGCCAGCGCCTACACCGGGCTCGACCGCTTCGACGACGCGGCCCGCGCGCTCGAACGGGGCAGGCAGGAGTCCGTCCAGCTGGGTACCGGCTGGTCGGCGCCGCTCTGGCACTACTACGGCGCGGCGCTGCTGACCGCACGCGGCCAGCTCGACGAGGCGGCCGCCGAGGCCGACGCGGGGGTCGCGGTCGCCGCGCAGCTGGGCTCGCACCAGCTGGCGGTCCCGCTGCTCGCGATGCTGACCCGGCTGGCCGTCGTCCGCGACGAGCTGACCGCGGCCGCGGACTACCTGCGGCGGATGCACGAGTTGATGGACACCGGGATCACCGCGGCCCCCGAGGACGTCGACTGGGCCGAGGGGGTGTTCGCGCACGCCACCGCGGGCGCGGAGCCGGCGCTGCGGCGGCTGACCGGGATCTTCGACGCGCTGCCGACCCGGCCGATGCTGATCGGGCAGGACCCCGGCAACGCGACGACGCTGCTCCGGATCGCCCTGGACGGGGGCGACTCCGCCCGCGCGAAGGTCGTCGTCCGCGCCGCCGACGGCCTGGCCCGGCGCAACCCCGGCCTGCCCGCGCTGGCCGGCGCCGCTGCCCATACCGACGGCCTGCTCCGCCGCGACCTGACGACTCTGCGCGCCGCGATCGGCCACTACCGCCGGACGCCGCGCCACCTCGTGCTGGCCACCGCGCTGGAGGACGCCGCCGCGCTCACCGGCGACGCGCGGCAGGCCCGGGAGTGGCGCCGGGAAGCCCACGCGCTGGCCACCGCGGGCGGCGCGCACCGCGCGCGGCGTCGCCTGGAGGAGGCGCTGGGTGGACCGGCCACCCCCGGCCGCGCACCGGAATCACCGCTCGACCGGCTCTCCCCCGCCGAGCGCCGGGTCGCGCTCCTGGTCGCCGAAGGGCTGACCAATCACCAGGTCGCGCAGCGGCTCCATCTGTCACCGCACACCGTCGACAGCCACCTCCGCAAGATCTTCGCGAAGCTGGAGATCCAGGGCCGTGTCGCGCTCGCCGCGCAGGTGAACCGCGCGGCGAACAACCCGGGCTGACACAGCAATCACGGAAAGACGTGATGGCGGCGGTCGTCGCCCCGCTTCAGCATGACGTCACGTGGCGGTGCTGCCACGGGCATCGACGGGGGATCGACGGGGAGGTCCGATGGCCACATCAGCGCCGGAAGCCCAGGTGCTGGTCGTAGGAGCGGGCGCGGTCGGCTCGATCCTCGCACTGGAACTGGCGCATCACGGCGTACCGAGCATCGTGCTGGACCGCGCGGCCACACCACCGCAGTCCGCCGACGTGGACTATCTGGACGGCCGCAGCATGGAACTGCTGCGCCGGCTGCGGTTGTCGGCCGCGATCCGGGCGCAGGGCCTGAGACCCGACGTCCCCGACGAGGTGGAGTGGAGTCAGGGTCTCGACCAGCCACCGGTGCTGGTCTCGTCCGTGCCGTCCCTCGACGAGCTGCGCGGACGCTACGCGGACGTGAAGGACGGCAGCGCGCCGGTGGAGCTGCCCCAGCGGGTGTCCGGGGTGCGCCTCGCCGCCGAGCTGCGGACCGCGGTCGAGCAGCACCCGCTGATCGACCTGCGGCTGGGGTGGACGTTCACCGGCGTGCGGATCGAGGCCGACCGGATCGTCGCCACCGCGCTGGACCGCAGCGCCGGTGCCACCGGCAGAACCACGATCGAGGCGCGCTACCTGGCCGGGTGCGACGGCGCGCAGAGCACGGTCCGCCAGTGTCTCGACGTCCCGATGGCGGAGCTGAGCGCTCCGGTCCAGCACTGCTCCGTGTACTTCCGCAGCCCGGAGCTGAGCCGCCGGTTCGGAGAGCGCCACCCGGCGACGATCATCGTCGGCAGCCTGACGCTGGAGTACCGGCCGGACGGCGACCGCTGGGTCGGGCACCTGCGGATGTCACCCGGTGACCCGGTCGCCGCCGATCCGGTCGCGCTGCTGCGCCAGCAGCTGGGTAGCCGGCTGGAGACCGTCGAGGTCCTGGACGTGACCCAGTGGGACGACGCGCTGGCGGTGGCTCGCCGCTACCGGCTCGGACGGGCGTTCCTGGTCGGCGAGTCGGCGCACCGGTTCTACCCGGCGGGCGACAACGCGGCGACCAGCATCGGGGACGCCGTCGACCTGGGCTGGAAGCTCGCCGCGGTGGTCAACGGCTGGGGCGGGCCCGGCCTGCTCGACAGCTACGAGGACGAGCGGCGTCCGCGGGCGCTGATCGACCGGGAGCTGGTGGCCCGCCGGCTGGAGACGCGACGGCGCTTCGGGCGGCTGGCCGCGGCCGGCGCGTCCCGCGAGTACCTGGCCGGCGTGCTCCGCCAGGAGGTCGAGCCGACCGACGACGCGCTCGGTCTGGCGCTCGGCAGCCGGTACGCCACCTCGACCGTGATCTGGCAGGAGGACAAGGAGGCCGTGGGCGGGAGGGCGCCGGCCGTGCGGCTGGACGACGGCACCCAGCTGTTCGACCGGCTCGGCCCGCAATTCACGCTGGTCGACCTCACCGACGACGAGGCGGGGCGGCCGCTGGTGCTCGCCGCGCGGCAGCGTGGGATCCCGATGGCGCACCTCGTCGTCTCCGACCGGTCGGTGCGGGCCAGCTGGGATCGGAGCCTGGTGCTCGTCCGCCCGGATCAGCACATCGCCTGGCGCGCGGACACCGCGCCCGCCGACTGGAACGCCGTGCTCGACCGGGTGAGCGGGCACGGAATCCCGTGATCACGTCATGCGCAGCCGCGCCGGTCACGGCAGGCTCGACCCCGCGGGAACAGGTAGTGACAAGTGGACCGGGTCGAATTGGCCGGAACAGTGTTGGAGGGGTGCGCTGTCTTCCGGCCGGGCCGGCCTCGACCAGGCGTGTCTGGTCGAGGTCGGCCGCGAGATACCGGATCAAGCGCTGGTGAGTCGCTCGATGAGGTGGGGGCCGAACGGGGCGTCGAGCGTCAGCACCAGCCGAACGCGGGCCGTGGGCTGTACCGGGTAGCCCACGCGCTCGCCACGCAGGTCACAGATGGTCTGGCCACGGCCGGGTCCATCGGTCGCGTCGACGACGACCTGCACCGTCGGGGCCATCACGGGGGTGGCCCCGACGGCGGCGACCGCCGCGGCGAGCGGATCGTGAAGCGGCGCGCAGCGACGGCCGTACGTGGCGACGTAGAACTCGTAGTAGACGTCGAGCATCTGGCCGAGCGCCCGGGGCAGCGGTTCGTCGGCGGCGAGCAGCGTCGCCCGGTCGGACTCCTCGATCAGGTGCTCCATCGTCACGTCCAGCGGGATGAGCGTGAGCGGCCAGTCGGCGGACAGCACGCGGTCGGCGGCGTCCGGGTCGTTGAAGATGTTGGCCTCGGCCACCGGCGTGACGTTGCCGGGCACCCGGGCCGCGCCACCCATCACGACGACGCTCTCGACGAGGTAGGGCAGCGCGGTCTCGACGTCCAGCGCTCGCGCCAGGTTCGTCAGTGGCCCGATCGCGAGGACGCGGAGCTCACCCTCGTGTTCGTGCGCCATCCGCACGAGCAGGTCGGCGGCCGACTCGTCGGTCTGCGGCTCACGGCCGGCCCGCGGCAGCTCGACGTCGCCGACGCCGTTCGCGCCGTGGATGTGGGCCGGGCCGCCGTTCCAGGCACCGGACAGCGGCTTCTCCGCCCCGATCGCCACCGGGACGTGGTCGTGACCGCCGAGCGCCAGCAGGTCGAGCGTGTTGCGCGCGGCGCGGTGCGCGTCGATGTTGCCGAAACTGGTGCCGACGCCGACCAGGTCGACATCCGGGTGGGCCATCAGGTAGGCGATCGCGAGCGAGTCGTCGATGCCGGTGTCGCAGTCCAGGTAGACCGGGCGGCCCATGTGCTCCCCTAGTGGTGGCGGATTCGTGCGTGTCGGATCGTAGGCATCCCGAGATGCGGACGACGTCGCGGGGCAGGAGGCTGGGCCCATGGGGGAACGGCTGCGTTTCGACGGGTGGATCGCGGGCGTGGGGACGACCAGCGGGACCCGGTTGGTGCTGGGCCACTGGCCGGCCTCACCCTTCGGGCCGGTCAGCGACGTGATGGTCGAGGACGCCGCCGGTCATCGCACGCTGCTGGCGACGTCGTCCGAGCTGGCCGAGTTCGTCGCGGCGACGTACCGGTTCGACGCGGTGCGGGTGGTACCGGTGGACGTCCGGCGGACCGCCGCCCGCTGGACCGTCACCGCGGGCGGGCTGGAGTACGCGTTCTCGACCGGGACGCGTAGCCCGCTCGGACTACTGCTGCGGGCGGTGCCGTCTCGGCTGGCCGGTGCGCCGGCCTGGGTGCGCCTGGTCGACGTGCTCGCCCGGGTGGCGCTGCCGGGCGTCCGGACCCACGGCAGCGCGGGCAACGGGCGCCACGAGTGGTACGGCGCCCGTGACCTGCACCCGATCGTCGCCGTGACCGCGCACCTCGACGGGGCCGACCTCGGCACGCTCGCCCCGGTCGAACCACCGGTGCGGTTCGGCTTCGGGTCGACGCCGCGCGCCCCGTCGCTGGTGCGGGTCACGACGACCGTGGAGCTCAGCCCACCCGCTCGATCACGGCACGGCGGATGAGGAACTTGCCGGGCTCCCGGACCTGCTCGAACGCCGCGTTGTTGAGCAGCACGCAGCTCCCGGACGGCCCGGTGACCTCGACGGTGATCGACTTGTTGTTGTCGAGGTTCGTGACGCGCAACCGGGTGCCGACCGGGAAGTCACCGCTCGACGCGGCCGGAGCGCCGCCCTCCTCGCCGGAGAGCGTCACGGTGCTGCCCGCGCAGACGACCTCGCCGTCGCCGGTGCCTTCCGCCGGGGCCGCGGGTGCGGCCGTGGTGGGCGGGGCTGTCGTCGGGGCCGTGGCCGGCGGGGCGGGCGCGGCGGTCTCGCCGGCCACCGGATCGGCGACGACGTCCTCCGTGCAGCCCGCGACCGCGCGGCGCTGCTGGATCAGGTCGACGACCGCCTGCCGGTTCGCGATCCGCGCCTCCGACAGCGCGTCCGGGTTCCGCTGCTGGTCAGCGATGAAGTTCAGGTTGTTGCGCAGCGCGGTGTCCAGCCCGCCGCAATCCTCGCGGGGTGCCGCGCTCTGCACGGCAGGGCTCTCGCCCGCCGAGCTCACCCCGATACTCACCGCGGTGGCGCCCCCGAACACCAGCGCCATGCCCGCCCCGATCGCAGCAGTCCGCCGCCAACTCGACTTCCGATTCCGCACGACACAACCCTTCGGCCCACGATCGCTAACGCTTTCGATAGCGAGGTACGGCCGGTCCAGACCAGTCGGTTCGAATCCTGGAAGCTCTTAAGGTTCAGGCGGCGGACCGCAGCCGGTACGTCGTCCCGGAACTGCTCTGCACCCACGCGTCCGGCAGCGTGCCGGCGAGGGCCTGCTGAGCGCGCCACCCCGTGCAGTGACCGGGGACGAGCAGCGAGGGTGCGAGCGCGGTGAGCGCCTCGACCGTCGGCGGAATGATCGGCTCGAACGCCGCGCCGCTCAGGTGGAAACCGCCGATCAGCGCGTCCACCCGATCGATGCCGGTGAGCCGCATGGCGTGCCGCGCGATGTTGACGATGCCCGCGTGACCGCACCCGGTGACGAGAACCAGGCCCCGCCCCCGGACGTTGACCACCAGCGCCTGGTCGTCGATGACCGTCGGGTCGTGGCGCCAGGCCGAGCCGTCCCAGGCCTGGTGCGGCGGCGGCATGCCCCGCTCGAACTCGGTGACCCGGTCGACCTCGCCGGTGATCAGGATCGCGCCGTCGACCAGCAGCGACGGCTCCCGCCGCTCGATCACGTCGAAGCCTTCCCGGCGCAGCGCACCGGCCGACAGCGTCGGCAGTTCGACCGGGTTCGCCCCGGGTGGGGCGATCCGCCGACGGCTCCAGACGTTCGGGTGCACGGTGAGCGGCAGCCCGCGTCGTCCGCGCAGCCGGGCGAGCCCACTGAACCCACCCGAGTGGTCGAAGTGACCGTGGCTCAGGACGACGCCGTGCAGGTCGCCGACGTCGATCCCGAGCCGTTCGACGTTCGTCGCCATGCCGTCCGGCGAGGAGCCGGTGTCGAACAGCAGCGTCGACGTCGTGTCGCCGCGCCGCACGGTCACCAGCGCCGAGAACCCGTGTTCGGCGCGGAGGCCGGCGCTGGTCCGGCCGCCCTCGAACAGCGGTGCTTCGACCGAACCGATGCCCAGCGGCGGCCGTTCGACGCCGTCCCGCGAGCCCAGCAGCGCGTCGAACGTGTTGTCGATCAGCGTGGTGACCGCGACCTCGTCCACCGGGGGCACCGTGATCGGGTCGACGGCCGGTCCTTCGGCCGGACGCGGAGCGGCGGCCTCGCGCGCGGCGGCATCCCCGGGCTCAACGCACATGCCCCGAATCTAGGCCCGCGCGGCGGCGGCCGGGAAGAGCACCGCGGGTGGCTTGTCCACCGTGGAGACGTGGACGTGGTCGAAGTGGCCGCCGGTGACGTCCGCCGGGTCGTACGCGCCACCGCCGTCGTAGCGGCGCCAGCCCTCGGCGTCGTGCTCCCAGGACCAGATCCGGCCGTGGAAGATCACGTAGTGGACGTGCAGCGCGCGGGCGTGCGTCCGCAGCCACCGGGCCAGCCGCCAGCCGCGCGCCACCTGGGTCTCGGTCGGGAACACGCCGATCTGTCCGATCGTGTAGTCGCAGGCCCGGCCGTGCGGGTGGTCGCTGCGCGGGTTCCACGCGTGGGCGTCCCAGCACGCCCCCGGAACCTCGCCGAGCCGGTGCCGTACCTGGCCCACCAACCAGTCGGTCGGCGCGGTCACGCATCCGACGGCTCGCACCGGGTCCGGGAAGACACAACCCGCCGGGCCGTCGACGTACGGATGGGGCGCACTCGGGACCGCAAGTCCCGTGCCGAGCAGAAACGCGACGAACCGACATTTCACTCGAATATGTTAAATCGGGCGTGCCTCCGCGGGGTCGAGGACCACGCGGAACAGCGTCCGGGGATCCTGCAGCGACGCCGGCGGCCGGGCGGCGGCGCGCGCCACGACGTGGGTGAACCGCGCCGGGCGGCGGTGCGGAAGCGGCTCGCCCGGTACGAAGAAGTAGTCGCCGACGAACTCCCCGAGCAGCAGCCCGGCTCCCTGCTCCAGCGGCACGCCGAGCAGGTCACCCGGCTTCACGTCGTCCAGAAACGCGGACAGTTGCCGCAGGGCCTTCGCCGGACGACGTCCGGACAGCTCGCGGGCGAGCCCACGGAGCTCGACCGGGTCGAGCCCGGTCGCGTCGACCGGAACGCCAGAATCCGTGCCCAGCCCGACGACGCCCTGGGCGAGCGCCGTGCCGAGCTCGAGCGGGCCCGGCGGGCGCACGATCCACACCGGGACCCCGTCCGGCGGGACGGGCGGTGGTACGTCGTCCGCTGGTGGCCAGACGTACGGCAGGCCGTCCGGGGTGTCCGGGAACAGCGGGCCGTAGTACGCCGGGTCCTTCGCACGCAGGTTCGACCGGTGCGACCGGTGCACCGCCTCGTCGCCCACCCAACTCGGCAGCAGCCCGGCGTCGGCGGCCTCGGCCTGCGTCAGCCCGGCGGCGTCCGGGGCGAACTCGGCGATCTGCGTCGCTGTCGTGTCGGCGAAACCCCGCTCGCGCCAGCCGCGCACCATCGCCAGCCCGTAGACGACCAGCCCGGCGGTGCGGCCGCGCCACATCGTCGTCACCGGGTGGTTGGCCCAGCCGTAGTCCGGCAGTTCCAGCGCGCGCAGCACCTGGAGCGTCTCGACCCGCTGTTTGCCCAGCCGCGGAGCGTCGAGCAGTGCGGCGCTCTCGGCGAAGTCGGCGACCGGCAGGAAGGTTTGCAGTTAGATCACCAGGCTCAGCAGCAGGACACCGATCAGGCCGCAGACCGAGATGAGGCACTCCATCACGGTCCACGTCTTCAAGGTCTCGCCGACCGTCGTACCCATGTACTCCTTGATCATCCAGAAACCGGCGTCGTTGACGTGCGACAGGAACAGTGAACCCGCTCCGATCGCCAACACCATCAGCGACACGTGCGTGTTCGGCAGATCGGCGGCGACCGGCGCCAGGATGCCCGACGCGGTGACCGTGGCCACCGTCGCCGAGCCGGTCGCGACCCGGATCAGCACCGCGACGATCCACGCGAGCAGCAGCACCGGCAACGCGCTGCCCTCGACGGCGTCCGCGATGATCTGCGCCAGGCCGGTGTCGATCAGCACCTGCTTGAGGCCACCGCCGGCGCCGACGATCAGCAGGATCCCGGCGATCGGCGGCAGCGAGTCGCCCAGCGACGACGCGATCGCGCCGCGGTCCATCCCGCCGCCGCGGCCCAGCGCGACGATGCCGACCAGCAGCGCGATCGTCAGCGCGATCAGCGGTGTCCCGACGAAGTCGATCGCGTCGTGCAGCGGCGTCTCCGCGTCCGGCGCGACGACGTCCGCGATGGCCTTGGCCAGCATGAGGACGACCGGCAGCAGGATGCAGCCGAGCGTGACGCCGAAGCTCGGCCGCTGCCGCGTCTCGACGATCGGCCGTTCCGCGGTGGCGACGGCGGCCCCGCGGTAGTCGTCCGTCCCGGACGAGGCGTCCGCCGCGTCCTCGACGTCGTGCCCGGCACGTCCCGCCGTGCGGCCGGCGGACCCGTCGGCGGGGCGGTCTTGGTCCGTGGTGAACAGATCCGGCACCGGGACGTCGACCCAGCGCGCCGCCCACCGGCTGAAGACCGGACCGGAGATGATCACGGTCGGGACCGCGACCAGGATGCCCAGGGCGAGCGTCAGTCCGAGGTTCGCGTCCAGCGCGTCGACCGCGACCAGTGGGCCGGGGTGCGGCGGCACCAGGCCGTGCATCACCGAGAGGCCGGCCAGCGTCGGGACCGCGATCCGGAACAGCGGCAGCCCCGACCGGCGGGCCACCAGGATGATCACCGGGATCAGTAGCACCACACCGATCTCGAAGAACATCGGCAGGCCGATGATCGCGCCGACCAGCGCCATCAGCCACGGCAGGGCGGCCGGGCGCGCGCGTCCGATGATCGTGTCGACGATCTGGTCGGCGCCCCCGGAGTCGGCGAGCAACTTCCCGAACATCGCGCCGAGGCCGATCAGCAGACCGACCGAGGCCATCGTGGCGCCGAAGCCGCTGCTGAAGCTCTCCGCGGTGTCGAGTGCGGGTAGCCCGGCGCCCAGCCCCAGCCCGATCGCGCCGACGGTGAGCGCGACGAACGGGTGCAACTTGACCCAGGTGATCAGGACGATGATCGCCGCGACGCCGATGAGCGCGGCGATGATCAGCCGCGCATCGGAGCTGGCGGGGTCCGGTGCGTCGGCGGCGAGGACGGTCGCAACGTGCATGGGCGTCTCCCGGTCGGTAGCGGGCCGCAGCGCCCGCGACCGTCGCTTACCCACCACGCGCGAACTTCAGCCACACTCGCTCCCCCGAGTTGCATCGACCAAGTTCAGTGTGGGGCGTGACAGCGGCTCGACGGATCCCGGTGATCGCACTCTCGGTGTTGGCCGTGGTGCTCTGGATCGCCGCACTCCAGGCATTCCCGGTGGTCTTCTGGGGCGGCGAGTTCCCGCTCAACCCGGGTGGCTTCGCGGTCGTCAACCGGGTCTACGAGCACCCGTTCTGGCTCGCCGCCACCGCGGTGGTCGTCCTGCTCGCGGCGGTGGTGCTCGGCGTGCGGAACGTGTTCGTCCGCACCGCGGCGGCCGGAGCCGCCGCGCTGGTCCTGGCGTGCGGCGTCTGGTTGAGCATCCCGCTTTCCGCGGACGCCGAGCCGAGCGCCGATCGGCGGACGGTGGAGTACCGGTCACCGGACGAGCGCTTCACGCTGACCGTGTCGGCGGCCGCGAAGTTCCAGGGACCGACCTGGCTGCTGCGGATCCGCTCGCATGACGGCCTGAACAGCCGGGAGCACGTGCTCGGCTGCCTCGACGGCGACAACCCCGACGAGGGCCTCGCGCACGTCTCCTGGGCCGACCCGACGACCGTGCGGGTCGAGCGCGGCGACGGGACGACGATCGACGTCCGGCTCGACCCGGATACCGGCGCGCCCGACCGTCGGCTCGGAAGCGGCGTCGGCCCGTGCTACGGCCTCTAATTTCCGGGTCGGGCGACGTACGCACTAGCCGTCCGGTAAACAGAAGGCGACCCGGATCGAGGAGGCACTGTGGTCGACGGGAACGTGCTGAACACGCAGAAGCGGGGACGTCGGATCGCGTTGTCGAAGGAGGAACTGGACGCGTTCCTCACCGAGAGCCGCACCTGCCGGGTCGCCACGCTCACGTCCTCGGGCGCGCCCCACGTGTCCCCGCTCTGGTTCGTCTGGGACGGGACGTCGCTCTGGCTCTACTCGATCGTCAAGAGCCAGCGGTGGACCGACATCCTCCGCGACCCCCGGGTGGCGGTCGTCGTGGACGCCGGGCACGACTTCTTCGAGCTGCACGGCGTCGAGCTGCGCGGCACGCTGGAGCAGGTCGGCGAGGCGCCGCGCACCGGCGCGGAGTCGATCGCCGAGCTCGAGGCCGCTGAGCGGCTGTTCGCCGCGAAGTACTTCGAGGGCGAGGGCAACATGTACCACGACGGCCGGCACGGCTGGGTGAAGCTGACGCCGTCCAAGATCGCGTCCTGGGACCACCGCAAGATCGCCGGCCTCAACGGCGGCTGACCAGGCATCAGACGAGCAGACCGCCCGTCGCGCGGATGTTCTGGCCGGTCACCCATCCCGCGTCGGGGCCGGCCAGCCAGGCGACGACCCGCGCGACGTCGACCGGCTGCCCGATCCGGCCCAGCGCGGTGAACGCCGCGGTCTGCTCGGCTGCTCCGGGCGGGTTCGTGTCGCGGAACAGGTCGGTGTCGGTCGTGCCCGGCGACACCGTGTTGACCGTGATGCCGCGCGGCCCGAGTTCCCGCGCGGCGACCGCGGTGAGCTGCTCCAGCGCACCCTTGCTCGCGCAGTAGAGGCTGTGGCCGGGCGCGGGGATGACGGTGTTCAGCGTCGAGACGCTCACGATCCGGCCCTGGTCGCGCAGCAGCGTCGCCGCGCGCTGCATCGCGAACAGCGGCCACTTGGTGTTGACCGTGAGCACGCGGTCGAACTCCACCGGGGTGAGGTCCGCGATCGCCGCGCCCGGGTTGATCGCCGCGTTGTTCACCAGGATGTCGAAACCGTCCGCGACCGGCGCGAACAGCGCGTCGAGGGTGTCCAGGTCGGCCTGGTCGGCGGGCACCGCACGGACGGCGTCGCCCAGCGCCTCGACCAGCTCGTCGGCCGCGGCCTTGTTCGCCTGGTAGGAGAACACGACCTGCGCACCGCGTCCGACGAGTTCTTCGACGATCGCTCGGCCGATACCCCGCGAGCCGCCGGTCACCACCGCAGTCTTCCCGGAAAGCGTCATGCCCGGGGACGCTAACCAGCGGCCCGCAGGGTGTCTTGGACGAATGCGAACAGCTCCCCCGGTGTGACGCCGAGCAGCGCGCGGGTCTCCCGGCTCAGGTGCGACTGGTCGGCGTACCCGGCCGCGGTGGCCGCGCCGAGCGTCGCGTCCGGACCGGCCAGCGCCCCGACCGCCCGCTGCAGCCGGGCCACCCGCGCGACGGTCTTCGGCGACAGCCCGATCCGGCGCCGGAACTCCAGCTCCAGGTAACGGCGGCTGACGCCGAGCTCGGCGGCGAGCGTCCCGACCGGCGCGCGACCGGCCGGATCCTGCAGCCGGTGCCAGGCCCGGTCGACGATCCGCGCGGGTCCGGTACGCGCGGCGCGCAGCCGGGCGCTGAACTCCGCGTCCAGCGCCGCCACCCGGGACGGCCAGTCCGGCAGCTCCGCGATCCGGTCGGCCAGCCGCGTGGCGCGTGGCCCGCCGACCGCGTCCAGCGGCACCACCTCGTCGGCGAGCACCCCGGCCTCCGGGCCGAGGAGCGTCCGCACGCCCGCCGGGGTCAGCCCCACCGAGACGCCGTCGCGCCAGGCCGGGCCGTCGTGCAGCCCGCCGGTGCCGCGCGGCCCGGTCACCAGGCGGGCCGCCGGGTCGGCGTCGAGGAGGACGGTCGTCAGCGTCATCGGGAACATCCGGCGGCGCAGCGGGCCGGGGCCGAGAGCCCGGTAGCCGCCGTAGCCGACGACGTACCGGCGCAACCACGGCGCGGCCGCGCTCATGGTCGCCGAGCAGCGGCCCTCGCCCGGGTCGGCGAACGCGGAGTGGATCTGCACGATCACCGGCCCATTGTCACCCGGTGAGTTAGCTCACTAGAACGTTCTAGACAATGGCCTATACGCTGAGCAGCGCGTCTCGATGACTCGCGCACCGGTGCGCAGACCGAACACGTACCGGAGGGTCGAAGTGGAAGCTGTGTCCCGCGGACGGCGGAACGCCGCCGTCCTGTCGCTGGCGCTCGGCGGGTTCGCGGTCGGCCTGACCGAGTTCGTCGCGATGGGCCTGCTGCCCGAGATGGCGCAGGGCCTGCTCCCCGACCGATACGCCCACTCGACGTCGGACGCGGTCGCCACCACCGGGTGGACGATCACCGCCTACGCGCTCGGGGTGGTCGTCGGCGCCCCGGTGATCGCCGCCCTCACCGCGCGGATGGCGCGCAAGAAACTCGTCCTCGGCCTGCTGGCGCTGTTCGCGGCCGGCACCGTGGCGTCCGCGGTCGCGCCGACGTTCCCGCTGGTCCTGCTCGCGCGCTTCGTCGCGGCACTACCGCACGGGGCGTACTTCGGCGCGGCGGGCATGGTCGCCGCCGCGCTGATCGGACCCGGGAGCCAGGCGAAGGGTTTCGCGGCGGTGCTGTCCGGGCTGACCGCGGCGAACATCTTCGGCGTTCCGCTGATCACCGGTCTGGGCCAGGCCACCAGCTGGCGGTGGGCGTACCTGGCGATCGCGGGCATGTTCGTGCTGACGCTGCTGGCCGTGCTGGCCACCGTGCCGCCGATCGCCGCCGCGCCGGGCGGCTCGCCCCGGCGGGAGCTGGAGGCGTTCCGCACGCCGCAGGTCTGGATGGCCGCCGCCGTCGCGTCGATCGGGTTCGCCGGGTTCTTCGCGGTCTACAGCTACATCGCGCCGATCACCGTGCACGTCGCCGGGCTGTCGCCGTCGGCGGTGCCGTGGGTGCTCGCGACGATCGGCCTCGGCATGACCGTCGGCAACCTGGTCGGTGGCGCGCTCGGTGACCGGAACCTGCGCCGCAGCATCCTGCTCGGGCTCGGTGCCGTCGTGGTGACCGCGGCGCTGTTCGCGCTCGTCGCGCGGTACCCGGTGGGGCTGTTCGTCACGGCGTTCGCGGTCGGGGCGGCGTGCCTGGTGAACGCGCCGACACTGCAGGCGCGGCTGATCGCGGTGGCGCCGCGGGCGCAGCTGATGGGCGCGGCGATCAACCAGTCGGCGACGAACGTCGCGAACAGCCTCGGCGCCGCGCTCGGCGGGCTGGTGATCGCGTGGGGCTTCGGGTACACGTCCCCGGCGTGGGTCGGCGCGGGCCTCGCGCTGGCGGGCCTCACCCTCGCCGTCCTCAGCTTCCGCCTCGACGCCCGACGGCCCACGGACAAGAGCGAGCCGACCGCCGTTCCGGCCCCGGTGGCGTAGTCCCACGTCCGTGGGGCTCAGTACGCTACGCGGATGCGGACAGGCGAACGCCGGCCGACCCTCGCGGACGTCGCCGCGCAGGCCGGGGTCTCGACCGCGCTGGCGTCGATCGTCATGCGCGACGCTCCGGGTGCCAGCGAGGCGACGCGCCGCCGCGTCCTCGAGGTCGCCGACCGCCTCGGCTACCACCCGGACAGCCGCGCGAGGCTGCTCCGCAGCGGACGGAGCCGGCTGCTCGGCGTCGTGTTCGGCGTCCAGCACGCGTTCCACGGTGACCTGGTCACCGGCCTCTACGAGGCGGCCGAGAAGCTCCGGTACGAGCTGGCGCTCAGCGCGGTCACGCCCCGCCGCGACGAACGGACCGCGATCGGCGGCCTGCTCCAGGACCGGTGCGAGGCGCTGCTCATCCTGGGCCCGCAGTCCCCGACGTCCGAGCTGGCCACGCTGGCGTCCCGGATGCCGGTGGTCGCGCTCGGCCGGGACGTCCGGCACCGCGCGGTGGACGTCGTCCGGAACGCCGACTGCGAGGGCCTGCACCAGGCCGTCGACCACCTGGTCTCGCTCGGCCACCGGCGGATCGTCCACATCGACGGCGGACGCACACCGGGCACCGCGGAGCGCCGCCGCGGCTACCGCGACGCGATGCGCCACCACGGTCTGGACGCCGAGATCCGGGTGGTGCCCGGCGGCCCCACCGGCGAAGACGGCGCCACCGCAACGGCGCCGCTGCTCACCGACCCGCCGACCGCGATCACGGTGTTCAACGACCTCGCGGCGACCGGCGTCCTGGACGCGCTCCGGCGCGCCGGCCTGAGCGTCCCCGGCGACGTCAGCGTGGTCGGTTACGACGACAGCCGGCTGGCGCGGCTGACCTACCTGGACCTGACGACGATCGCGCAGGACACCGCCGCGATGACGACGCTGGCGATCACCCGGGCGGTCGACCGCATCGAGGGCGAGACCGTGACACCGCGCGAGCTGGTCATCCCGCCCCATCTCGTCATCCGCGGCACCACCGGGGCCCACCTAGCCGAGAAGCCAGCGTGACGCCTCGGCGCGGAACGGGGAGAGCCCCTTGTACGACGCCATGTCCTCGGGGAGTTCCGCGAGCACGCGCCCGAACCGCCGGCGCCATTCCGGGACCGCGGCCAGTTCCGCGAGCGAGGCCAGATACGTCCGGATCAGGAACAGCACCGCGCCGGAGTACCCCAGCCGGATCAGGTGCTGCACCTCGACCCGCAGGTGCAGAACCTCGGCGAGTTCGTCCCCGGACAGCGCACCGGCCGCGGCCCGCGCCGGCCCCCACGACGGTTGCGCCTCGGTCGACGTGTCGAGGCACCGGCCGACGGTCATCGACCAGTTCGTCCGCCGGTACTCCTCCCCCGGCTGCAAGCGCATCAGGAAACGCTCGGCGCGGGACACGACCCCGTCGGCGTGGACGCGCGGCACCGGCCCGTGGATCTCGGTGAACGTCATGCCCACGTCGAACCCCACCGACCACCCGGCCGCGAACGTCACGCACGCGGCGTCCGCCCAGAGCGCGCCCTCCCGCTGGTCGAGCAGCACGATGTCGTCCGGGATCTGGCTACCGAGGAACGCCAGCGGGCCGCCGGGCAGCGAAGCGTCGTCCCCCTCCCGGAACGTCACGTCGACCCCGAGCAGCCGGTTGCGCCACCGGAACGCGTCCCCCACCTTGGTCAGCGTCATCGCGTCCGGATAACACGAGGCCAGGTCACGCAGGACCGTCACCACCGCGTCCCAGCAGGCCGGGCGCGCGTGCGGCAGCACGCGCAGCCGGCCCGGATCCCGCTCCAGGATCCGGGCCCGCTCCGCGAGGTCGGCGCGGTAGTCGTCGTCGATGTCGACGACGTGCGCGCCCCACGACCCGGCGGACGTGTGCACGGGCGTCCGGGCCCGCTCCACGTTCGTGCCGTACCGGAACGTGTCGGCCCGGAACGGGAACGGGAACCCGGAGAGGCCCATCAGCCGGTGATCGCGGCGACCTCGGCGGGGGTCAGCGTGATGCCCGCGGCGCCGATGTTCTCCTCCAGGTGCGCCACCGATCCGGTGCCCGGGATCGGGAGGATCTGCGGCGACCGCGCGAGCAGCCAGGCCAGCACGATCTGCCGCGGCGTGGCGCCGTGGTTGACCGCGGCTTCCTTGATCGCCGGGCTGTCCGCGCTGATCGGCGCCCACGGCAGGAAGACCAGCTGCTCCTGCTCGGAGAGGTCGACGATCGTCTCGGACGTCCGGTCGTCGACGTTGTAGCGGTTCTGCACCGACACGACCGGGGTCAGGCCCTGGGCGATCGCGATCTGCGTCTCGTCGACGTTCGAGAGGCCGATGTGCCGGATCTTGCCCTGCGCCTTGGCCTCGATCAGCGCGCCGAGGGACTCCTCGAACGGCACGGCCGGGTCCGGCGCGTGGAACTGGTAGAGCGGGATCTGCTCCAGCTTCAGCCTCTTGAGGCTGCCGTCCAGTGCTTTGGTCAGGTGCTCGGGCGACCCGTTGCGCGGCCAGACACCGGGACCGGTGCGGGTCAGACCACCCTTGGTGGCGATGACCAGGTCCTCCGGGTAGGGGTACAGCGCCTCGGCGATCAGCTCCTCGCTGACGTTCGGCCCGTACGAGTCCGCGGTGTCGACGAAGTTGACGCCGAGCTCGACGGCGCGGCGCAGCACGGCCTTCGCGACCTCGCGGTCCGGCGGGTCGCCCCAGATGCCCGCGCCGGTGATGCGCATGGCACCAAAACCGAGGCGGTTGACGGTCAGATCGCCGCCCACGTCGATCGTTCCGGCGGCACTCGCGTGGATGGCTGTGGACTCCGACATGCGGCAGGTGCTCCTTCGACTCGCGGTACGACCTGAATCGAACCTACGCCCGGCGCCGGAGACCGGCCATGTGTCATGTGACTGCACCGCCCGCCCGGATCGAGGTTTACCCGGCGTTGTCCCGGGCACTGGCAGGCAGCGGCTCGCGCGTCAGGGCATCGACGACATACCCTCGTCGTCATCTACGACCAGTTGCCCGGCGCGTGGGCCGCCCAGGCTGACGCCGTGGAACACGGCTTCGACGCGCTGGAGCGTCGCCAGCGGGTAGGCGTTCTGGCCGCAGATTTCGCACCGCCACTGCTCGATATCGTCCAGCGTGGCGACGCCCCCGATCGGCACCTCGATCGTGTGCTGCGCGAGCGCGCCACCGCAGGTGCAGCGTCGGGTCATCGGTCCGCTCCCTCGAGGTCCAGGCGATCCACCGGTGCCACCAGCCCGTCCGCCGGGAGGTCGCCGTATCCCGCCACGGTCACGAGCGGAAGCGCGTGACGCAGCGCGGCGCCGATGTCGGGCCGCACGTCGTCGGCGACCAGGAGCGTCGTCCGATGGCTGTGGACGAAGGCCCTGAGCTGCGTGGCGACGCCGCGCACCAGGATCTCCTCCACCCGCCGGTGGTCGCGCTCGGTGCGCACGAGGTCCTCGATCGCGGGCGCCAGGAGGTACACCTGGAGAAGGTCCCGGCCGCTGGACCAGGTCTGGAAGTTGTGCCCGCACAACCCGGTACGGACGAACGTCTCGACCCGGCGGTCGCGATCGGTGACCGCGGCCGCGCCGACGCTGGTCACCGGGTCGCCGAGGAGGTTCAGCCGGGCGTCCGGAAGATCCAGGTAGGGCAGCTCGAGCAACCGCTGGAGCAGCGACGGGAAGTGCGTCAGCGGGACCCTGCCGAGCACCAACGACCGGACCAGCGCGCTGAGCCGCCAGGACGGGACCGCACCGCGCACGGCGAGCACGGTCTTCGGGACGATCGCCTCCAGGGTGTCCAGCTGGGCCTGCAAGCGGTCCTGCTGCACGCACCAGGCGACGCGGTGACGGAGTAACGCGAGGATCGTCAGCACCACGTGCCCGGGCCGATCCCAGGTGTTCGCGCCGACGTTCAGCAGGTCTTCGGCGTACGTCGCCGCGGTCTCGCAACCCGGAGAGCCGGTGATCGGGAACCGGGCGGGCACCGGGTCGGCGCCCTCGACGGCCGCGGTCACCAGGTCGGCGGAGGCGTCGGTGACGATCCGGTCGGCGGGCAGCAGCGGGAACGTCGAGGTGACGTCGTTGATCCGCAGCGTGAACGCGTCGTTCCGCCCGGCCGCGGTTCCGTGGACCACGAGCGGCGGGACGACGAGCCCGGTCTCCCGCAGCATGGCGTCGGCGACGAACGTGATCCCGTCCAGGGCGCCCCAGGCGTCGTCGGGCGTACGCAGGGCGTCGGCGAGGTCGGCGGGCAGCTCGACCCGCACCTCGCTCCCGGCCAGCCGTGCCACGAGCGCCTCCAGCGCGGCGCTCGGATCGTCGTCGTCCCGCTCGTCCAGCGTGGCCGCGATCGTGTCCGGGTCGCCGACCGCGATACCGAGATCCAGCAGCCCCCGCAGGACGCCGTCCAGCCACGCGCCGTCGACCGGCGGGAGGCTCGTACCGCGGTCCCGGATCGCACCAGCGATCTCGGCGGCCCCCACCGCGGTGAGGAGCACCGACGCCTGCCCCGCGACCGCTTCCCGGCACAGCTCGGCGGCCGCCGCGGCCAGCTGCTCCACCGACCCCGGTTCGCCGACGCCGATCAGGGTGCCCACCTGTGCCTGCAGCGTCCAGCGGTACCGGACCGGGCGGTCCTCCACGCGCAGGGCGAGGCACCAGCCGTCCGGATCGGGGTCCGGTGTGTCCCGGACCGTCACCTCCGGGCTGATCGGCAGGCCGAGGTCGGCGGCGAGCGCGGTCAGCGACGCACCGATCGCCGCCGCGATCGTCTGCCGGTGTTCGTCGGTCGAGACGGCCTCCCACGTCGATCCGCGCAGGTCGGCCTCGACCCGGAGCCCGGTCACGGCTGGTCCCCTTCCCCGTCCGGCGACGCGGCCGCCGGTGACGCGAATCCCGGTGACGCGAATCCCGGCGGCGCGGCCGCGCGCCGCGCGCGTTCGAGCGCGGCGGGCATGTCGTCCGCGCGGATCACCCCGGGACCGACCGCGCGCAGCACCGCGGACACGTCGGTCATCGGCACGCCGTCGCGCGCCAGCGCACGGAGGATCGCCGCCAGCCCGAGCCGGGCCCTGGCCACCGGCGCCTCACCGTCGATCGCCTCGAAGCCGCCGACGATGAGGTCGTCCAGCTCGTCGAACGAGAGGAACTGCCAGACGTTCTGCCGCAGGACCGTCTCCAGCTGCGCCAGCAGAGTGGACGCGTCGGGCTCGTCGAGCGGGGCGGTCCCGTGCGCGGTGGTGACGCCGTTGATCTCGACGCGAAACTCGCCCGACGGGAGGAGGGAATCCTCGACCAGCCGGATCCCGGGAATCGTCACACCGGTTGCCGCGCGCACCCGCTCCCGCAGGGCGGGGATCCGCACCGGAAGGAAGTCCGGCCCGTCCCGCTTCGGGTCGACGGACGGTGCCAGGTCGGCCGAGACGAGAACCCGGATCGGATCCACCGCGGCCGGCCGGAGCATCAGCTCGCCGAACCGGTCGACGGTCTCCAGCAGCGTGCGCAGGTGCTCTCGCCGCGCGGCGTAGTCGGGATCGGTCCCACCGACGTCGATCGCCGCGTCGAGGGCCTTCGCCGCCAGCCGGTAGGACTCCGCCCGGTGGCTGAGCACCGCGCTGTACTCCCTGGCCAGCGCGAGGTTGCTGAAGTACACCGGATCGGTCGGCTGGTGCCGGGCGGCGCACTCGTAAGCGGTTGCCGCCTCGTCGTAGCCGCCCTCGCCGAACAGCTCGTTCCCCCGCTCGTTCTCCAGCCGGGCCAGCGCGCGATTCCACGCGTCGTCGTCGTGGTCGGTGCCGTAGGCGGCCTCGATCGCGGCCCGAGCCCCGGCCCAGTCCTGCTGGTCGGTGAGGAGCCGCCCCAGGGTCCAGCCGTACTCGCTCCGGTCGGGGTCCAGCTCGCTCGCCCGCCGATACGCGGCCACCGCGGTGTCGGCGTCGAGGGCAGCGGCCGCGACCTCACCCCGGAGCGCCTCCCGCGCCGCCGCGTCCACACCGCTCTCGGCCAGCAGCGCCTCGGCGTCCTCCCGGCGATCCGCCCAGAGCCTGGTCGCGACCTGGACGAGCGCCGGCCGCAGGTCGGTCGTCGGTACGGCGTCCGCCAGGCACGACCGGGCCTCGGCGAGCGCGTCGTCCAGCCGGTCGGCCTCCAGGAGCAGGTCGATCAGGTACGGCCGGAGCGTCCAGTCGTAGAGGCCGTTGGACACCGCGATCGCCACCCGGAGCTGCTCGACCGCGTCGTCGTAGTCACCGCGTGCACGGTGGACGAGCACGAGCCCGAACCGCGAGGTCCATTCGGCCGGGTCGATCTCGGCCGCCCGCGCGAACAGTTCCGCCGCCGCGTCCGCCTCACCGGCACCGGACTCCAGGTAGCCGAGCTCCTCGTAGGCGGTCGACCGGGTCGGCCGCAGTGCGATCGCCTCGCGGTAGTACGTCCGCGCGAGATCGGGCTTCCCGTTGTCCCGGTACGCGTTGCCGAGCAGCGTCTTGACGTCGTAGTCGCCGATCGGCGCCACCGCCACGGTCTCCTCGGCGAGCCGTCCGAGGGCGTCCTCTCGCTCGGCGAACAGGGCCGGTGCCGCGTAGAGGCGCAGGAGGTACAGGCGCAGGTCACCGGAGTCCGGGATGTCGGCCCCGGCGCGCAGCAGGATGCGCTCCGCTTCGGTGGTGTCCCCGCGGGCCACCGCGCAGTCGCTGAGGCCCTGGTAGCCGCCGTCGTATCCGGGGTCGAGTTCGGTGGCGCGGCGGTAGGCGTCCGCAGCGGCGTCGAAGTCACGCCGCAGGAACCGCACCCGGCCGATGCCTTCCCAGACGCGCGGTTCGGTCGGGCAGACCTGTTCCGCGCGATCGAGCAGGTCTTGTGCCGCGTCGGCGTCGTACCGCCAGTACACGCGGATCATCGCGGCCAGCGCCAGCAGCCGCGCACGCTCGGGCGGCGGCGCTCCGGTGAGCGGGAGCAGCCCTTCCACGGCCGGTAGCGCCCGGTCCCAGCGTCCCAGCAACACGTCGGAGACCGACTCACGGACGCGTTGCACCTGCGGGTCCGCTTCCGAGCCCGGCGGTGGCACCGCGGTGAGATGGGTCAGCAACGTCGGGCGGTAGATGCTCAGCACGCTCGCGCACGCGCCGAGCCAGACCGCGCGCGCCGACCGCTCGTCGGCCGCCGCCAACTCCGCGACCACGGCGTGGAAGTCGGCGGCGACCGCAGCGAGATACCGCGACCGCAGCCGGTCCACGACCGGATACGACGGCGACCCGGCCGCGCGGCCCGCCGCCGCGTCCAGCGCGCGCTCACCGAGGTAGGAGTCGTCCGCGGTCGCGGCGCCCCGCACCGGCTCCAGGAGATCGACGATCCGGTGCATGTCGAGACCTGCGATCGACGCGTCGCGGTAGGCGTCGCCCAGCAGGGACGGGATCGCCGCGGTCGGCGTACGGAGCATCCGGTGGTCCTCGACCGACGTCCGTACCCGGGTCATCGGACGATGCCCATGCGCTTGAGCGACTCCGGACGGACCGGCCGCGCCGGCTCGGACGCCGACCGCGCGGGGCCGCGCCGCGGGCCCGGCGAGCGGGTCCCGAACGTGTCGCCGTCGGCCACGTACTCGTAGTCACAGCGGGTGCACTCCAGCCCGGGGATCGCGACGACCAACCCGTCGGCGCACGCCGGACATTCGATGAACGAGGCCTTGCACACCCCGCAGCGTTTCTTGGCGCGAAAGACGAGAACGCCGGGCTCGCAGTACGGGTTCGGGCAGAACTCCTTGTCCCGGACCTGCAGCTGCTGCCCCTGTTGCGGCGAGACCCGCGTGACCACCGGGCGTGCTGCCCTCCGGAAGAACGGGTCGGAGCTGCGGAGGTAGATCACCGGCGTCCCGAAGTTCCGGTGGCTCCACGCCTGGTGGCCGCGGTGACCGGCCTCCCCCAGCTCGTGGCGGGCCCAGGTGACCGCCTCGTCGACCGCCATCTGGTCGAAGAGCCTGCGGTAGAACTCCTGGGCGAAGCGCTTCGCGTCCCCGTTCTCGATCGCGTACTGCATCGCGACGACGGCCGCGATCCGTTCGCTCCGCGCGAGCGCACGCGCGACGCTGTCGAACCCGCTGAGCGACTGCGCGCTCGGCGGCTCACTCGCGCCGTGGCAGGCGTGGAGGAACACCAGACGCCCGGGTCCGCCGTGCTCGTCCAGCCCTTGTCGCAGCAGCGCGCAGACAGTGTCCGCGTCGACCCAATCGGCCTCGTCGACCGCGGGTTCGGTCCCGGTGAGCGCCTGCTGGGTCGTGCGATGCCGGGACCGGCGCGCGAGTTCGTCGGCGTCCGCCCGGAGCGCGATCTCACCGGGACGGCCGTGCCCCATCAGATGGACGACGTGCGGCCGCCAGTGGCCGATCGTGGTCCGGAGCACGTCCCGGGACGGCGAGTCGAGCGATTCGACCGCGACGGCGTCGGACGCGAAACCCTCGACCTGTTCGACGATCCCGTCGTCGTCCACGGAGTCGAGGCCCGGCGCGGTCGGCTGCGATTTCACGATGAGGATGCGGAGCGAGTCGTCGGTCGTCGAGGGACCACCGAAAACGTCGTCGCGGTTGGGGATGTAGCGGGTCAGGACCAGCTGGGTCTTGCCGCCCGCGAGGAAGAAGCCGCTCCCCTCCCACGGCATGTAGAGGAACTCCCAGGGCAGCGCGGCCAGCTCCTGCACGGCCTCGTCGATGACCAGCCGCAGCCGGAGCACACCGCCGGCGCCCATCCGGTAGAACCCCTCGACGGTCTGCTGGAAGGCCTGCCCCAGCGGTGCGCCCTGTTCGCCGGGGCGGACGCCGCCGAACGCGATCTCGAACAGGTGCCTGCCCAGGATCTGCAGCTCCGGCCGTCGGCAGAGGTCACCGTGGGTCGCGACCCAGTTGCTGAGGATCTTCGCGGTCTGCCGCTCGAGCGCCGTCCCGCCCAGCGGCGCCTCGACCCGGACACCCCGGATCGCGTCGTCCTCGTAGACGCCGATCCGGTCGCTCTTCAGGGTCAACGTGCACGTGACGGTGGCCATCGGGCACCTCACAACTCCAGAACGGACAAGGCTTTGCTGCGCACCGCGTCGAGTGCGGCGGTCCGGGGATCGTCACCGGGGCGGGCCGGTGCCAGCGAGGACACCCGGACCGCGTCCCGGTGCATGCCGACCAGGTGCTCGATCCAGTCGTCGATCAGCGCGGTGGCGTGCGGGATCGTGAGGTCGGGGCTGGTCCGGACCATCGCGAGCAGCGACGCCATGTTGACCTTCGCGCTGCTCCAGATGGCGGGCGTCGCGGACCGCGCCGCCTCGGACAGCACCGCCTGCCACTGCCGGAAGAACGGCAGGCGGGAGACGTCGATCTGCTGCTGGTCGCAGGCGGAGACGCCACAGAGGACGTAGTCGACGTCACGGACCGGCCCGTCCCCGGTCCACAGCTCACGGTTCCGGACGCGCAGCTCCTCGACGTCCGGCGCGCCGTCCGCACCGTCGATCAACGCCCAGTACCCCGCCTCGGCCACCGGCTGGGCGTCCCGGACCGCGAGCAGCGGAGCGGTGCCACCGGTGAGCGCCTCCAGCCCGCCGAGCAGCACCTTGGCCATCGCCGTGTACGGCGCCAGCCCGCCGGCGAAGTCGAGGCTCTTCGATCCTTTCTCCAGGACGTCCATGAGCGGGGTGAGGACATTGCCCATGTCCAGGCGGTAGAGCACGACGGTCTGGGTCAGCCCACCGCCCGCATAGGGAATGGGACCGGCGATACGCGTGCCGGCGAGAACCGAGGACAGTGGTGCGTCCGCGCTGATTTCGCGCAGCATGTTCGGGCCGATGATCGACGGCACCGCAACACTCTGGCCGTCATAGGACAGGTCTGCCGCCGCGAGCACCAACGGCACGTATTGCGTGAACCACTCACGCCGCTTGGCCAAATGCGCGCGCGCCACCCGGACTTCGAAATAGTCGTGCCGCGGACGCAGCGTCCCGCCTGGTAGTGGCTCGTCGACGCGGTCATCCGGAATGCGCACCCACAGCGGCGGCCGGGACGGCGTGGAAACGGCGGCACCCAGCCAGGAACTGAGTTTTTCGATGATCGCCGGCATAGCCCCGCCCCCAACGACTCGGCCCGAGTGCGGAAATGGTCCCAGCCTGCCGAACATATTCTCAATGTGTTGCCGGAATAACGACAGGATCCCTGCGCCGCGATTGGACTAGTGGGGAAAACGGTGTTCAGCGGGTTCCGTACGTGGCCCAGCGGGCCCAGTGCCCCGGATCGGCGAACGGGTGCTCCTGGTCCGCGCGTTCGGTGATGGCGCCGAGCTGGTCGGCGCGGAGCACCGGCCGGTCGGCGGCCCAGGTGAGCAGGTCGTCGCCGGTGGCGGCGCGGAGGCGCTGCTGGGCGGCGAGGAGTGCGGTGTCCACTTCGGCCGCGTTCGTGACCCGGTCGGGCAGCGCGTCGTGGAACCAGGTCGTCAGCACGGCGGCCGCCAGCCCGTCGACCGGACGCGCGGGCGCCACGACCGCGGTGGCACCCGCCGCGAGCACCGCCGACACGAGCACCGCGGGCACACCGCCCGCCTCCCCCGGGCTCAGGACGACCAGGGCGCCGTCCCAGCGCATCGCGGCCAGCCGCGCTGCGGTGGCGCGTTCACCGCCGGCCAGCACCAGAGCGCTCCGCTCCGGACGCCGTCCGTCGGCGACGACCCGGCACGCCAGGTGCACCACCGGCGACGACGCGGACGCCAGTTCCGCCGCGAGCCGCTCGACGGTGAACGCCGCACCGCCGAGCGTACCGACGCCGAGCCGTCCGGCGGCGTGGTCGGCCGCGACCCGGGCGAACGGCAGCTCGTCCAGCGGGTCGACCGCGACGAGGCCCGAGCGGTGCGCCACCGGCGGCACGGTGGCGGTGGGCAGCGGGGAGACCCGCGGCAGCACCGAGACGCCGGGGCGGGCGCTCCCGTCCGCTGTCCGCTGCACCGGAAGGCCGTACAGCGCGCCGACCACGGTCACCGCGACGGCGCCGCCACGCGCCGAAGCGGCGTCGACCACCGCCGCCAGGGCCGCGCACACGCCCTCCTCGGACCACGGGACGTTCGCGGCCAGGACGTCCCCGGTGACCGGTCCGCCGGAGGCGGCCGTGAGCGCGTACGCGCCACAGGAGCCGCCGAAGGCCACGACCCGCACGCCGGTGCCCGGCTCGGGCACGGCGGGTACCTCGGCCCGCTCCAGCAGCGCCAGCGCCTCGGTGTACCGGCCGAGCCGCACCGCGACCTCGGCCGCGGCCTCGTACGGCGGCTCCGGTACCGGGCCGGGTCCGAACCCGCCCGGCTGGGCCCGCACCTCCTCGTACGCCGCGCACGCCGCCGCGAGCCGCTCGAACGTCGCGTCCGACCAGTTCCCCGCCGCCGCGTCGATCCGGCCCACCACGCCGTCCACCGCGGTCCGCACCAGCGGATCCGTGCTCGGCTCGGCGACCAGCCGCTCGCGGAGCGCGGCCACGTCGGCGCCGCCGCCCCGCCGCGCCAGGTACGCCACGAGGCGCGCCACCCCGGTCGCCGACGAGACCGCCGGTGCCTGCTCGGCGGTCTCGATCGCGGCCCGCAGGTAACGCTCGGCCAGGTCGAAAGCCCCGAACCGCTCGCACAGCGCCGCGGTGGCGGTGTCCAGCGTCACCGCGGCCGCCGCGGCGTCCGGCGACACCGGAGCGTCCTCCCCCAGGAACGACGCCAGGCCGCGGGCCCGCGCGCCGAGGTCCAGCAGACGCAGCGCGCGCGGCACCTCACCGGCCGGTGGCCGCGGTTCCGCCCCCGCACCGAGCAGCTCGCACAGCGCGACCAGCACCGAGCGCTCGGTCCGGGCGTCACCGAGCGCCGCAGCCTGCCCGCGCGCGTGGTCGAGCAGCGTCCACGCCGCCTCGTCGTCGCCGCGTGCCAGCGCCAGCCGCCCCTGCGCCGACCACACCTGCGGCAGCACGTGCCCGGCGCCGAGCGATGCCCACATCACCTCGGCCATCCGCAGCTTGGCGTCCGACTCGTCGTACCGGTGCTCGGCGAGCAGCCGCTCGCCGTCCTCCAGCGATCGCGCACCGATCATCGCGGGTGCACCCACCGCGACCGTGCGGGCAGCGTCCGGGCCCAGGCCGCGGGTCGCCTCGATCACCGCGGGCGGCGCCACCGCGGGTAGCTCACCGGCGTCGGCCCGGCGCTGGGTCTCGGCCTCCACGCGCCGGACCCGCGCCGCGTACCCCTCGGTGTAGTGCCGGACGTCGACCGTGGCGTGCAGCGTGAGCGCGAGGTCGTGCGCGCGGACGAACGCGTCGGTGGCGGTCGCCGGTTCGCTCTCCGCCGCGAGCCCGGCGAGCGTTACGAGCGCGGTGAACGTCTCGCCGGGCGGTCCCGCCTCGGTCAGCAGCGTGACCCCGGCCCGCAGCCGGTCCAGCCCCGCGGCCGTCCGTCCCCGCCGGCAGAGTTCCCGGCCGAGCGTGACGAGCATCCCGGCGCGGTCGACCGGATCGACGCCGGGCTGGTCGAGCGCCTCCTGGTAGAACGCCGCGGCGCGCAGGTCCCCGGTCCGGACCAGCAGGTCCGCGTAGTTCCGCAGCACGGTGACGCGACCCGGCCCGGGTGTGACCGTGCGGACGAGTTGGACGGCCTGGCGGAAGTAACCGTCGGCGCGGGACAGGTCGTCGGCGGCGAGCTCCACGTACGCCATGCCGCTCACCGCGGCTCCGGCCAGGTCCGGGTCGCCGAGCGCCTCGGCGACGTCCAGCGCCCGGCTGTAGTAGCCGCGAGCCTGGTCCAGCCGTCCCGCGGTGCGCGCGCACTGGCCGAGCAGCCGCAGCGTGAGGAACGCGTTCGGGTGCGCTCCGACGGTCGTCACCAGCGGCAACGCCTCGGCGAGTACCTGTTCGGCCTCACCGGCGCGCCCGTGGCCCAGCAGCGTGTGCCCGAGGACCACCCGGTCCCGCAGCGCCGTCTCCGGGGTCACGCCGGTGTCCCGACGCTCCCCTCGACGCTTCCGGAACATGAGCCCCCCGGTTCCCGTACGACTCCGACTGATGACAACCGCCCCTACCGTGTGCCGGTGCCCCGGAACATGCTCGCTGCTCGGATCCGGTCTCTCGACCCCGTGAGAGACCACGCCGAGATCGTCCGATTGTTGTACTTCCACGAGTTTCCCTGGGACCTTCGCACGGCGGGCAAGCTGGTCATCTGGCACCTCTACGCGGTTCCGGGTACGGCGGCGCGAATCGGGCCCACCGACGCGCTGGCCGGACGGGCCCGGACCACGTCGCTTGCGTTCGGTGACCTGGTCGCCGAGGGTTTCGACTCGCCGTACGGGCGAACCGTCCTCCGCGGCATCAACCGTGGTCACCGCACCGGCAGGGTAACGACGGAGGACAACCGGTACGCGCTCGCGGCCCTCGCGGTGACCGCCGTGCGGTGGCTCGACCGGTACGGCTGGCGGCCGATCTCCGAGATCGAGCGGACGGCGATCGCGGTCTTCTACGCCGAGCTCGGCCGCCGGATGGGGTCCCGGACCTGCCCCGCACGTACCCGGCGCAGGCCGCGTACCTGGCCGGCTGCGAGCGCACCCGGTTCGCGCCGTCGGAGGCCGGCCGCCGGGCCAGCGCCCGCACGCTCGCGATGGTGCGGGCCCACGTGCCGTGGCCGTTTCGGCCGCTGGTGGTTCCGGTGTTCGCCACGCTGCTGTCCCCGTCGGCTCGGGCGGCGGTCGGTCTTGCGGACGCTCCGGCAGCGGTGCGGTGGGCGGTGCCGGTCGCTCTCGCAGCGCGCCGCCGCATCGTGCGTCTGCTGCCGCCGCGTCACCGCCCGACCACGCCCCGCACCCGCCGCAACCTCCCGCCGGCGCGGCGCGCACCGGGGATAGAGGTTGCAGGGCTGGGGTAGCAACGAGGGATGGAGCCCGACGCGACCTATACGGTTCGGCCCGATCTGCGAACGTTCACGCACGCCGGATGCAGGGTGACGGTGGTTGATGCGGCCCGGATCCTGGCGACCGTCGACGGGCAGCGCGTCGAGCTGCTCTCCGGTGCCGCGTTCCCGTCGCCGGTGCGCGGTGTCTCGGTGACGCTGACCCGCGACGACGCCGACGTCTATCTGGACGCCAGCATCCGCACCGGCACCACGCCGGGTGAGGTCAAACCGGTGACCGTGCTCGGCAACGACCCGATCGGCGTGTTCCTGTCCCGCCGGGTCGACGCCGGTGACGTCTGGGCGACGCGCCTGGTGGACGGCGTCGGCGCGGTGATCGCGAACGTCTCCCGCCGCCTCGACCCCTCGGAGGACGCCCCGGAACCGGCGCCCGAGCCGCCGGCGCCCGCGGAGGCGAGCGTCCGGGACGAGACGAGCGGGCTGACCGCGACCGCCCGGACCGCGGAGCGGACCGTCGTCCTCCGCGCCGAGGTCCCCGCCGCCGAGCTGTCGGTCGACCACCTGGAAGGCTTCTGCCGCCTGGTCCTGGACGCCGTCGCCGAGGCCACCGGGCCGGACGCGCTGTCCGGACGCACGGTCACGGTGAGCGCCACCTCCGGCGGGCCGGACCGGGTGACGCTCGACCAGGTCGGCGGCCTGGACGACATCGTCAACCAGCTGCGGGAGATCGCCGCGTCGTTCCGGCACCCGCAGGCGCTCGCGCGGTGGGGCGCACAGCGTCCGCAGGGTGCGCTGTTCTACGGGCCGCCGGGGACCGGGAAGACGATGCTCGCCAGGGCGCTGGCGAACGAGATCGGCGCGCGGTTCCGGGAGATCCGGACCACCGAGATCCTGGACAAGTGGCTCGGCGCCTCGGAGCGCAACATCAAGCAGATTTTCCGGGACGCCCGGCGCTACTCCGAGCCGACCGTGATGCTGTTCGACGAGTTCGACACGATCATCGGTTACGCCGGTGAGGGCGGCGACGCGGCGAGCCAGGCGATCAACTCGGTGGCAGGCATCTTCAAGCAGGAGATGACCTCGCTGGTCGACGCGAACCCGAACGTCTTCGTGGTCGCGACGACGAACTTCCCGGAGCGCATCGACCCGTCGCTGATCCGCTCCGGCCGGTTCGACGTCAAGCTCGCGGTGCCCGCGCCGGACGCCACCGGACGGGCGCAGATCCTCGCGAAGATGATCCGTCAGCTGATCGTCGAACACGAGGTGCCGGGCTTCCGGATGTTCGCCGACGACGTCGACATCGCCGAGTGCGCGACGCTCAGCCAAGGCCTGACCGGCGCCGACCTCAAGGAAGTGCTGCGCCGCGTCCAGCTCGCCAAGGCGATGCGGGAGGCGCGCACCGGCACCCCGGCGCCCGCGATCTCCCAGGAGGACCTGCGCACCCAGATCACCGCCGTCCGCGCCGCTCAGGCGCCGGCGCGGCGCCCGCCGCCGGGCTTCCCGTTCCTCGGCAGGCCGACCTGATCGACGCGAGCTACCGTCAACGTGTGACCGAGGCCCCCGTCGTCGACCTGTATCGCCACGTTTACGGCAAACCCGACGCGCCGATCACCGTGGTCGAGTACGGCGACTTCGAGTGCCCGTACTGCGGTGCGGCCGCACCGGTGCTCCGCGAGCTGGTCGACGGCTCGGAGGGGCGGGTCCGGTTGGTGTGGCGGCACTTCCCGCTGTTCACCGTGCACCCGTTCGCCCTGACCGCGGCGCTGGCCGCCGAGGCGTCCGGCGAGCACTTCTGGGACATGCACACGGTCCTGTTCAAGCACCAGGCCCGGCTGTCCGACGGTGACCTCGAGGCGTACGCCGCGAAGGTCGGCGTCGGCACGCCGAGCGCGGTGATCGGCGACGCCGCCCAGCAGTGCCGCCGGTTCGTGGAGGCCGACTACGCGTCGGGCGTCGAGCTCGGCGTCCGCGGCACACCGACGCTCTGCATCGAGGACAGCGTCTACGACGGCCGGCTCTACACCGGCCGGGTGGAGCTCCGCGCGCTGCGCGCCGCCCTCGGCCTCACTCGCGCCTGACGCGGGCGGCCACCAGCGTCGGATCGATCCACGGTCCCGACGGCAGCGGCGGCGGGCCCTCGGGCCCGTCGACCGAACAGAGCGGCAGCCGCTCGCCCAGGTAGCGCAGGAGCAGCGAGCCGAGCACCGCGGCCAGCAAAGAGCCGGTCAGCACGCCGATCTTCGCCTGCTGGCGCAGCGCCTCGTCGTCGAACGCGAGGTCGGTGATGAACAGCGCGATCGTGAACCCGATTCCGGCCAGTACCGCACCACCGATCAGGTGCCCGTACCGCACCCGGCCGGGCAGCGAACCCAGCCCGGTGCGCAGCGCGATACCCGCGGTGAGCGAGATCCCGACCGCGTTACCCACCACCAACGCGACCACGACCCCGATCGTCACCGACGACGTGGACGCGTCCTTCAGCGTCGCCCAATCCAGCGGGACGCCCGCGTTGGCGAGCCCGAACAGCGGCAGGATGACGAGGGCACTGACCGGGTGCAGCGCGTCCTGCAGCCGCTCGTTCGTGGAGAGCGTCGCGCGGGCGGCCGCGTTCGCCAGCCGCACCCGCTCCGGGGTGGCGGCCTCGATCACCGCGCTCCCGTAGTACGCCAGCCGCTGCCGGTGCGTGGGATCGACCGCGGCCGCCGGGACGATCAGCCCGAGCAGGGCCCCCGCCAGCGTCGGGTGCACACCCGAGTCGTGGACGGCCACCCAGAGCGCGATCCCCACCAGCACGTAGGGCGTGAGCCGCCAGACCCGCGCGACCCGCAGCCCGATCAGCGCGGCGACGAGCAGCGCCGAGACCAGCAGCGCGTCGACCGAGATCCCGTCGCTGTAGAACACCGCCATCACCGTGATCGCGCCGATGTCGTCCACGATCGCCAGCGTCAGCAGGAACAGCCGCAGCTGGTCCGGGCAGCGCGGCCCGAACAGCGCGAGGACGCCGACCAGGAACGCGGTGTCGGTGGACATCGGGATGCCCCAGCCGGCCGCGGCCGGGCCGCTGTGCTGGAACGCCATGTAGATCAGCGCGGGCAGCGCGAGGCCGCCCAGCGCGCCGAGCGCGGGCACGATCACCGTGCGGCGGTCCCGCAGCTCACCGATCGTGATCTCGCGGCTGATCTCCAGACCGACGACCGCGAAGAAGACCGACATCGCGGCGTCGTTCACGACGTGCCGCAGATCCAGGTTCAACGCCCAGGAGCCCACCCGGACGTCGGTGGTGATCGTCCAGAACGCCTCGTAGCTGTCGCCGGGCAGGTTCGCCCAGACCAGCGCCGCCACGGTGGCGGCGAGCAGGACGCCCGCGCTGCCCGCCTCCCGGGTGAGGAACTCGCGGACGGCCGGCGACAGGTACGGCAACCCGATCCGGGACGCGGGCCCCGGCCGGCCCGGCAGCGGCAGGGAGTTGCTCAACGACGTCCTCCACTCGAAGTGCGAGCCAAGGCTGCCACGCCGCGAGCCACCCGCCGGACGCGAAGACTACTTCGTCGCAGGTGCAACGGCGGCGGCCCGGCCGGTCGGGGCGTCGGTGGCGAGGACGACCGGGGCGCCGAGGAGGTCGCCGATCGTGCCTGGCCAGTCCGTGGGGCGGTGCACCTCCCCTGCGGTGGTGCGATTGAGTGCGGTGGTGAGCCGCTCCTGTCCGGCGAGGTCCCCGCGACGCCCGACCGGGATGCGGTCCAGATCGCGGTACGACGTGCAGATGCCCAGCGACGGTGCCAGCGCCGGGGCGTCCAGGTGGGTCACCGCCAGCGCGTCCACCCCGCCGCACACCTCGACCGCGTACCGGTGGGCGACCGCGTCGAAGTGCCCGCGCCGGAACGCGCCCTGCCACTCCCCGGTCCCGTTGTGGAGCTCCGGCAGGACGTCCAGCGCCGGATCGGCGGTGACGTGTGGCCCGGCGCCGTGCCGCGTCGTGTACGTCCGCACCACGCCCAGCCGCCGCGCCGGCGCTTCACCCAGCAACGCCGCCGCGTTCGCGAACGTCGTCGTCGACCACGTGGTGTGCGGATGCCAGCCGAACCACTCGTCGAGCAGCACACCCTGTGCGCCCTCGAACACACACGGCCCGGCGCGGAGGAGCCGGTCCAGGTGCGCGGCGTCCACGATCCGGACGGCGTCCCGGAACGCCGCGAACACGTTCAGGACGTCGTCCACAGCAGGCGCAGGTAGGGGACCGACGGAGGCGGTCAGCCGGTCGCGGACCGCGACCAACCGCTGCCGGAGCCGCGCGGGGTCCCGCACGTCGCCGACGCGCGGCGCGTCGCCGGGGTACGCCAGCGCGTAGGCCACCGTCTCCCCCACCCCCAGCCCGCAACTGCCGTGCCGCTCGGTGCCGCGGCGCTGCTCCCTGGCTCGGTTCGCCGCCCGGTGCCATGGCGTCGCGAGCAGGGCCCCCTCCTCGACGGTGAGCAGCCCGAACGGATCGGGCACCCCGACCGCCGCCAGGTGCGCTGCCTCCGCCGCGAGCGCCAGCGGATCGACGACGACGAACCGGGACAGGTGCGTCCGGACGCCCCGGAACGTGCCGGAGCCGAACTGGGCGAACGTGTGGTGCCGCCCGTCTTCGAGTACGACGTTGTGGGCGGCCTGCGCACCCCCGTTGAACCGGACCACCGCCGTGACGTCCGATTCCGCGCAGAGCAGGTCGACGACCCGGCCTTTGCCCGCGTCCCCGTACCCGAGGTCGACGACGACCGTGTGGGTCACAGGCGCACGATCCCGGGGCCCCGGCCGGGCGGCAGCGCGGGCCGTCCCCGGCGTGCCAGCGGTGTCAGGGCCCTCCCCACGGTCGCGCCCGCCGCTGAACCCACGTCGCTCAGGTCGGCGAGGCCCTCGTCCAGGTCGACGGTGTCCTCGGTGAGGCCGATCGTCAGCGCGATCGTCTCGCAGACCGCGTCCAGGTCGTCCAGCTCGAGTACGTTCTCGCCGAGCAGCTGCCGCCAGCGCCGCAGGATGTCCTGGTCACCGGAGTAGTACGACCCGGTGGGCAGGATGTAGTAGACGTGGTTCCGCCGGCGCAGCTCGGCGACGATCGCCTCCACCGGGATGTTCTCGGCGAGCGGATCACCGATCACCGAGCGGACCTCGGCAGCCTTCACCGCGCGGTACGGCAGCTCGTCCCCGATCAGGAACACGTAACCCTTCCGTCCGCGCCGGGCCGCGTCGGTGTCGGTGTGCCGGGCCAGAAAGTACATCGCCAGCTCGTAGGATTCGTGCCGCTGCCCCCCGCCGCCGCCCTCCAGGACGATGTTCTCCAGCTGCTCGTCCATCCGGTTGTCGGACTCGTACTGACCGATCTGGAGCGGGACCCGGTCACAGGTCGCGTCCCCGACCGCTCCGAACAGGATCTGCGGGTCGGGTACGTACGCCTTGCGCAGCAGTAACCCGAGCAGCTGCGGCAACTTGGTCTGCAGCACCCTCGGCACCGCGCCCATCGAGCCGGTGACGTCGAACAGCACCGCGATCGGCGTGCTCCGCGGGTGCTCGTCGCTGTCCCGGCTCTCCCGCGCGGTGACGCCGCGCGGATCGAGGCTCGGGTGGACGCGCCGGGCGCCGCTGTCGCTGTACGCGAACGCGCTCCGGCCGGTGGCCGCCCGGTAGTTCTCGGCGGCCGAGTACACGTCGCTGGACCAGCGTCCACTTCCCATGGCTTCTCCTCTATCGGATGGTGTCTTCAGTGGTCGGACGGAGCAGCGGCGGGTGCAGCACGCGGGCGTCACCGGCGCGGTAGAGCTTGGCCCTGGGCCCGCCCCGCTCGCCGCCGCGCGCGGTCGTGGTCCCGGTGCTCTCCACGAACCCCGGTACCGAGAGCACCTTCCGGTGGAAGTTGCCCGCATGCAGGTCTTCGCCCCAGACCGCGGCGTAGACCGCGCGCAGCTCCGCGATCGTGAACTCCGGCCCGACGAACGCGGTCGCCAGCGGTGAGTACTCCAACTTCGCCCTCGCCCGCTCCAGCCCCTCGGCGAGGATCCGCCCGTGGTCGAACGCCAGGTCGGCCGCGGTCGCGGCCGGCGTCCACACCGCGCCCGCCGCGTCGCCGCCCGGCCGCGGGTCGGGCAGGCTCGGCGCGAACGCCAGGTAGGCCACCGACACGACCCGCATCCGCGGGTCGCGCCCCGGATCGCCGTAGGTCTTCAACTGCTCCAGGTGGACGCGAGACAGCGCGCCGGTTCCGGGCTGCAAACCGGTCTCCTCGGCGAGTTCGCGCAGCGCGGCGTCGTCCAACGTCTCGTCGCCGACGAACCCGCCGGGCAGCGCGAGCCGCCCGGCGAACGGCGCCTCGCCGCGTTCGACCAGCAGCACCTGGAGCACGCCGTCGCGGATGGTCAGCGCGACGACGTCCACCGTGACCGCGACCGCGGGGTAGTCGCGCGGGTCGTACGCCGCGAGGAACGCCTGCTCGTCCATGAGGTCCTTCTCAGATTGAGTAATTCTCGGAACGAGAACAACATAGCTCAGTCCTGCACCTTGCGCCAAGCCCTACGGTCGGTGAAATGCGGATCCTGTTCTCCGGCCGGCCCGCGTACGGGCACCTGTACCCGCTGCTCCCGCTCGCGGTGGCCGCCCGGGACGCCGGTCACCAGGTGACGCTGGCGACCGGCGCGGCGTTCGTCCCCCGGCTCACCGCGCTCGGGTTCGCCACCCACGAGGTCGGGATCTCCGTCGGCGAAGCGGAGACCGAGGCCACGCGACGGCACCCGGACGGGGCGGTCATCGACGTGATGCTCACGATGTTCGCCGACATCCTGCCGCGCCGGACGCTCGCCGACCTCGAGCCGTTACTCGCCGCCGAGCGCCCCGACCTGGTGATCTACGAGATGAGCGACGTCGGCGCCGCCGGTGCCGCCCGCCGGGCGGGGATCCCCGCCGTGTCGGTGACGATCGGGCGGTCGCTACCGGTCGACATCCGCACGCACGCCGCGGCCGGATTCGAGTGGATCTGGAACGGCGACGTCCCCGACGAGCCGATGCTCGGCGACGCGTGCCTGGACACCTGGCCACCCGGGCTGGCGGACCCGAACACGGGCTCCGTGCCGCACCGCTTCCCGCTGCGGCCGGTGCCCTGGAGCCCACCCGCGCCACCGTGGCGCTCACCGGGCTCGCCGCTGGTCTACCTGACGCTCGGCACGGTGGTGTTCGGCGCCACGGAGGTGTTCCGGGCGGCGCTGGACGGGCTGGCGCAGCTGCCGGTGCGGGTGGTCGTCGCGGTCGGTCCCGGCGATCCGGCGGCACTGGGCCCGCTACCCGACCGGATGGAGGTCTGGCGGTTCGTGCCGCAGGACCAGGTGCTGCGGCACGCCGACCTTGTCGTCCACCACGGCGGCAGCGGGACGACGCTCGGCGCGGCCGCGCACGGCCTGCCCCAACTGGTGTTGCCGCAGGGCGCCGACCAGTTCGCGAACGCCGAGGCGCTGACCACCCAGGGCTCGGGTCTGGCGCTGCTCGGCGACGACGTGCAGCCGGACGTCGTCGCCGCGTGCGCGCGGACGTTGCTCGGCGAGCCCGTCCACCGCGCCACCGCACAGGTCCTCCGCGACCAGATCGCCGCGATGCCGTCGCCCACGGACGTCCTCCCCACCCTCGAAGCGTTCGCCACCGCGTAACGCCCGACGTGGGTCGGGTGACGATCCATGCCCGGGGCTCCCGAATCGGAGCATTCGTCCGGGAACACCGCTGAGCTGCGACAACGCGATGGTTGCTCGGTTTCGAGAAGTGTGGTCCACGTCACACAGCTGATCCACGGGCACTGCTGGGCCGTCCCCGGGTTGACCGCGTTCATGGTTATTCCAACGTGGAGGACCCCGGATGACGACGACGCCGCAGCGACCACCGAGCACCCCACCACCGGGGTCGCCTCCACCCGCGCGGCGCACCCGACTCCCGCGCCGGACCACGGCCGCGCTCGCCGCCGGCGGTCTCGCGCTCGCGACCGCGGTCACCGGTCTCGGCCCGGGCACCGCGCAGAGCTCCAGCCACCGCGAGGCGCCGCTGATCGCCGCCGACCCCGCGGTCGACAACACCGACTTCTACGCGATGGCCAGCCCGGACACTCCCGGCTCCATCCTGCTCGTCGCGAACTTCCAGCCGTTCGAGGAGCCCAACGGCGGCCCGAACTTCTACCCGTTCGCGACCGACGCCGCGTACAAGATCAACGTCGACAACGACGGCGACGCCAAGCCCGACGTCGTCTTCCGGTGGACGTTCAAGAACGACGACCAGCGGAAGAATGACACGTTCCTCTACAACAACGGCCAGGTCACGTCGCTGGACGACGAGAACCTGCTGTTCAAGCAGTTCTACACGCTCGAAGTGTCGTACGACGGCGGCAACCGCTACAGCCAGACGATCGCCAAGAACGCACCGGTCGCCCCCTCGTTCGTCGGCAAGGCGTCGATGCCCGACTACAAGGCGCTGCGCGAACAGGCGGTCGTGAAGAAGAAGAACGTGAAGGCGTTCGCCGGCCAGGCCGACGACCCGTTCTTCGCCGACCTGCGGGTGTTCGACCTGCTGTACGGCGGTGACCTGAGCGAGGTCGGCGAAGACACGCTCGGCGGGTACAACGTCAACTCGATCGCGCTGCAGGTGCCGGCCGAGGCGCTCGCGCTCAAGAACAACGTCAAGCGCAACCCGGTCGTCGGCCTCTGGTCGACCACCGAGCGGAACCGGGTGCGGATCTCCGGCAACACGAAGGCGAAGCTCGGCAACGACACCGTGCAGGTCTCGCGCCTCGGCAACCCGCTGGTCAACGAGGTCGTGCTGCCGGCCGGGCTGAAGGACGCGTTCAACGCGCTCCGGCCCGATCAGGACGCGGACGTCCAGGAGGCCGTGGACCGGGTCACCGATCCGGAGCTGCCGAAGCTGATCGAGCAGATCTACAAGATCCCGGCGCCGGACGCACCGCGGGAAGACCTCGTGGAGATCTTCCTGACCGGCATCGCCAAGGCAGCCGACGGCCCGATCGACGTCGATCTGAACTCGCAGCTGCTCAACCGGGACGTCAACGCGAAGAAGTTCCGGGCGTCGGAGATGCTGCGGCTGAACCTCGGGAACGAGCACAACACGAAGCCGGACCGGCTCGGGCTGCTCGCCGGTGACACCGAGGGCTTCCCGAACGGCCGCCGCCTCGGCGACGACGTCGTCGACATCGCGATCCAGGTGATGGAGGGCGCCGCCCAGGAGGGCAAGCTCGTCGACGCGCTCGCCGCCGGCGACAAGGTGAACGAGAACGACGTGCGTTTCGAGCGCGAGTTCCCGTTCGTCGCGCTGCCGAACGAGGACGGCGTCAACCAGGGCGGGTCGAGTCCGCAGACCGACAACGTCGCCGCGATCGACCGGCTCGGCCCGACCGGGGTCTCGCTGATCACCGCCGTGACCACGACCGCGATCCTCTGCTCGATCGCCGGGTTCGTCGCCTGGTACCGGCGCCGCCCGACCACCGCGACCCTGCCGCCCCACCGCGGCCGACGGCGTCGATAGCGCTCCACCGCACGAACGCCGGAACCAGGTGGCCGGCCGGGGTAGGGCACACCCCGGCCGGCCACCGCGGCCGATCACCCCCGAGGAGACGCGGATGACCCGCACCGCGCAGCCCGCCCCGGACACCGCGGCCCGGCCGGCGGCGGACGATGCCGTGCCGCCCGACGCGACCGCGGACGATGCCGTGCCGCCCGACGCGACCGCGGACGATGCCGTGCCGCCGGAAGAGGCCGCGGACGATGCTGTGCCGCCGGGGTCGGCCGCGGACGAGGCGGCCGCGCCCGAGGCCGTGGGCCATGGGTCGCGGCGATTGCGGGCCGTGATCGTTGTCGCGGTGCTCGCGGTGGGGCTGCTCGCGGTCGGTGGCGTGGTCGGGCTCCGCGACTCGTCCACTCCGGCATCGGCTCCCGCGCCGCAGACGCAGCCGGAGAGCACGGCGGCGCTCGACACCGCGATCGCCGACGCCCAGCAGCGTCTCCGCAGGCTCCCCCGCGACTACGCGACGTGGGCGTCGCTCGGCAGCGCGTACCTGGAGAAGGCGCGGATCACCGCGGACCCGAGCTGGTACCCCCGGGCGGAAGGCGCCCTGCGGCGTTCACTCGACGTGCGGCCGGCGCCGAACCCGGCCGCGCTCACCGGGCTCGGCGCGCTCGCCAACGCCCGCCACGACTTTCCCGCAGGACGCGACTTCGCCCAGCGCGCGCTGGCCCAGAACCCCTACAGCGCCGACGCCCAGGGAGTCCTCGCCGACGCCGAGACCCAACTCGGACACGCCGACGCCGCGACCGCCGCGGTCCAGCGCATGCTCGACCTGCGCCCCGCGCTGCCCGCGCTCACCCGCGCGTCCTACGACCTGGAGCAGCACGGCCGGGTCGACGAAGCCACCGCTCTGATGCGCCGCGCGCTCGCCACCGCCGTCGACCCCGCCGACATCGCGTTCTGCCGCTACCAGCTGGGCGAACTGGCCTGGAACAGCGGCGACCTCGACACCGCCGCGCAGCACTACGACGTCGGCCACCGCGCGGACCCCGACTACCTGCCGCTGTACCAGGGCCGGGCCAAGGTCGCGGCGGCTCGCGGCGACCTGCCCGCCGCGCTCGCCGACTACCGCACGCTGACCCAGCGCTCCCCCACCCCGACCTACCTCCTGGAGTACGCCGAGTTGCTGCGGGCCGCCGACCGCCCGACCGAGGCCGCCACCCAGCTCGCGCTCGCCGACGCCGCCGGGCAGCTGTTCGCCGCGAACGGCGGCTCCGACGACCTGACGACGGTGACGCTGGCACTCGCCCGCGGCAAGCCCGCCGAAGCGCTCGCCGCCGCCGAGCGCGAGTGGAAGCGCCGTCAGTTCTCAGACGTCGCGGACGCGATGGCCCAGGCACTGCACGCGAACGGCCGGCACGCCGAGGCACTGCGGTACGCCGAAAAAGCCTCCGCGCTCGGCGTCCGCAACGCGCATTTTCTGTACCACCAGGGGGTCATCGAGGCCGCGCTCGGCCGGCCCGACGCAGCGCGGCGCAGCCTGTCGGCTGCGCTCGCGCTCAACCCGCACTTCTCCCCGGTCGAGGCCCCTGCGGCCCGGCGTACCCTCGCGTCGCTCTGAAAGGCTCCGATGCGGACGTTGATCAGCAGGTCAGCCGTCGTAATCGTGACGTTGGGCCTGGTGCTCGTGTGGTCGGCGAGCCCCGCGGAGGCACATCCGCTGGGCAACTTCTCGGTGAACCAGCTCGAGTCGCTCACGCTGTCGCCGGAGCGGGTCGACGTTCGTGCCGTCGTCGACTCCGCCGAGCTGCCGACGCTGCAGGAGAAGCCGGCCGTCGACCGGGACGGGGACGGAACGCCGTCGGCCGCCGAGCGGGCGACGTACGCACGGACGTCCTGTGCCGCGCTCGCCCGTGACTTCCGCGTGCGGGTGGACGGGACGCGCGTGCCGTGGACGGTGTCGTCGGCGGCGTTCGAGTACGTTCCGGGGTCGGCCGGGCTGGTGACCAGCCGGTTGACCTGTGCGTTGACGGGTCCGGCGTCGTTGGGGTCACCGGCGGCGGTGGACGTGCGCAACACGTACCGCACCGACCGGGTCGGCTGGCGGGAGATCACCGCGGTCGGTCGCGGGGTCGGTCTGGTGGACGCGCCGATCCCGGCCGCCGACGTGAGCGACGGGTTGCGCGCCTATCCGGAGGACCTGCTGAGCTCGCCGCTGGACGTGCGGTCAGCGTCGTTCCGGGTGCGGCCCGGGAGCGCCTCGACGGGTACCGCCGCGACGCCGGCGATCACCGACGGATCGGTGTTCGCCCGGTGGACCGCGGCGGCGGACGCCACACTGCAGTCGATGCTCGGGCGGTCGGAGCTCACGCCGGCGGTCGGGGTGCTGGCCGTGCTGCTGGCGCTCGCGCTGGGCGCCGGGCACGCGGCGCTCCCCGGGCACGGGAAGACCGTAATGGCCGCCTACCTGGCCGGACGCCGTGGGCGACGGCGGGACGCGCTGATCGTCGGCGGAACCGTGACGCTGACGCACACCGGCGGGGTGCTGGTGCTCGGGCTGGTGCTGACGACGGTGGCCGGGCTGGTCGGCGAGACCGTGCTGGGATATCTCGGCGTGGCGAGCGGGATCGTGGTGGCGGCGGTCGGGATCGGAATGCTGGTCTCGGCCCGACGTCACCGGGCCGGGCACGGACTCTTCCACGGCCACGGGCATTCGCACGAGCACGCGCACTCCCACGGGCACGGGCACGCGCACGGCGCTGAACACTCGCACGGCGCTGGCCCCTCGCACGAGGGCGACTCCTCTCACGAGGCCGACCACTCGCACGAGGGCGAGCACTCGCACGGGGTGGGCCATACGCACTCGCACCCGCACCGGGCGAGCCGAGCCGGGCTGATCGGGATCGGGATCGCGGGTGGGCTCGTGCCGAGCCCGTCCGCGCTGGTGATCCTGCTCGGCGCGATCGGCCTCGGCCGCACCGCGTTCGGCGTCCTGCTCGTCCTCGGCTACGGCCTCGGGATGGCGGGCGCACTGACCGCGGCCGGGCTCGCGCTGATCGTCGTGCAGGACCGCTGGCGGTGGCGGCCGTTCCCCCGGCTCACCGCCCGCTGGTCGGCCGCGGCCCCGCTCGCCACCGCGGGCATGGTGCTGCTCGTCGGCCTCGGCCTCGCCGGCCGCGCCCTGATCACCGTCTGAGTTCACCTCCTTCCCCGCGACTACCCCCACGATCCGCAGCGTCTCCGCAACAATGCGTGGGCAGTGCCGTCCGAATCGGACTTCAGGGGGAGACACATGGCGACCGTCTACAAGATTCACCCGGCGATCGGCGTCGCGCGCGTCGGCAACAGCCCGGACGAATTCTTCGTCGGTCCCGAACGGCTCCGTACGTTCCCCGAACCCCCCGGCGGCTACAAGGACGACCAGTGCCGGATCAAGCGCCAGGCGGCCCGGTTCCGCATCTACGCCCACCACGACGACGGCACGGTCGCCGAGGTCACCGACGCCCAGGCGACGATCAACTGGACCGTCCACCTGGCCAACACGAAGGCCGCGCACCCCGACCGGGGCAACACGGAGTCGGCCGCCGACCTGACGATCGATCCGGGGCCACGCACACTGACCGGCCCGAACCAGCGGCAGGCGTTCGACACCGGCACGATCCGCTTCACCGGCGCACCGGTGACCACCGTCCCGCTCGGTGAGGTCCGCTCGACGCCGGAGAACCGGCTGCTCGTGCTCGGTGGGTCCGGCCGCTCGGCGTCCCCGGCCGGAACCGCGCTCAGCGGGCATTTCTGGGCCAGCGACGACTGGTACGACGACGTCGCCGACGGCCCGGTCACCGCGACGATCACGCTGCGGGCCGACGGCTCGACACCGCCGGTGACCGGCGCCTGGATCCTGGTCGCCCCGCCGAAGTTCGCGCCGGACCAGGACAGCGTCGTCACGCTGTACGACCGGATCACCGCCGCGCTGGTCGAGGCCGGGCGGCTACCTGCGCCCGCGACCACCTCCTACACGCACGACGTCTACCCGGTGCTGCAACGGACCCGCGACACCGGCTGGGTGGAGGACGTCCGCGGTGTGCACACCTGGACCGAGCCGGTCATCGCCGACGCACTGCGCACCCGAATCTTCAACCGGCTGATCACGCCGAGCGGGGGCGGCGGCAACATGCCCCGGCTCAACGACAGCACCGGCGACGGACGGCTCACCAGCGTCCAGTACCTGCACCTGGAGCGGTGGAAGGACAAGACGTACCGCAACGACTGGCAGGGCGTCCCGCCGCCCGAGGCCACGGTGACGCCGGACGGGCTGGACCGGGCCGCGCTGGACGCCTGCGTGGGTGCGTCGTTCTTCCCCGGCATCGAGGCCGGCGGCCTGGACGACACCTCGCGCCCGATCATCGACGCGGCCAACTACGCGGAGCCCTACCGGCTCGACCACAACCGGCTGGGACCGGGCGCGCTGACCCACGTCATGGCGCTGCCGTGGCAGGCCGACTTCGCGGCGTGCGGCACTCGATGGTGGCCGGTTCCCCGGCCGAACGCGGTGATCCGGGGCGGCCGGCTCGGCCAGTCGTTCACCGCCGGGGTGGCGGATACCGCGACCGACATGGTGGACGCCTGGCACAAGCTCGGGTTCGTCGTGCGGCAGGGCAACCAGCACGTCGAGGTCGACCGGTGCGACACCATCTCGGTGAACCTGCTGACGCCCGTGCTGGACTTCGAGCACGTGCCGCAGGGTCTGATGGGCATGGCGCGGGAGGCAGCGCTCGCGATCACGTTCGAGGTGACCGCCGCGAACGCCCCGGTGACGCTAGAGTACGCGCCGGGTGGCGCTCCGGCACATCCGCAGCTGGTGGCGTTCAACTCGTCGGTCACCGTCGGTCCGACCGGTCCGTCCGGCGTGGCCACCGCCCGCCTCTGGGTGATCTACCGGACCGGGCTGGCCGGCTCGGCGCTGCCGCCGCAGCGTCTGACGGTTCGCCACGTCGGGACGTCGTCCACCTGGACCGTGACCGTCACCGGCGACACGGTGGCGCGCCGCACGACCGCGGTCGCGCTGGTCCTCGACCGGTCCGGCAGCATGACCGAAGACCGGGGCGACGGCGTCCCGAAGCACGTGTCGCTGCGCGAGGCCGCCACCGCGTTCGTCGACGTGATGCTGGAGAACGACGGCGTCGGCCTGGTGCGGTTCAACCAGGACGCGCAGGCGCTCCAGCCGGTGCTGCCGCTGGGCACGGGCGGTCTGTCGGACGTCAACCGTGGCCGGATCAGGGACCTGCTCTCGAGTACGGAACTCGACCCGGACGGCGAGACGTCGATCGGCGACGGGATCGCGGAGGGCCGGAACCTTCTCTCCGCGGCGGGCGGGGACTTCGACGGTGGTGCGCTCGTCGTCCTCACCGACGGCCTGGAGAACCAGGAACGGTGGATCGCCGACGTCGTCGGGGGCCTCACCGCGTCGACCTACGCGATCGGGTTCGGCCAGCCGCAGAACATCAGCGTGCCCGCGCTACAGGCGCTCTCCGGGAACACCGGCGCCTACCTGCTGGTCACCGGGGCGATCAACAGCGACGACCGGTTCCGCCTGCACAAGTACTTCCTGCAGGTCCTGGCCGGGATCGCCCAGGCGGAGGTCGTCCTCGACCCGGACGCGAAACTGCCGGAGGGCGAGGTGGAACGGTTCCCGTTCTCGCTGGTCGCCGAAGACTCCGGGGTGGACGTCGTGCTACTGACGCCCGATCCCGACGCGGTCGACTTCCGGCTGGAGACTCCGAGTGGCCAGCTGATCGAGCCGTGGCGTGCCGAGGTGGAGCCGGGCATGCGTCACGTCCGGTCGAAGGGTGTCGCCTACTACCGGATCGCGTTGCCGTTCGAGTACGAGCAGGACCGGTTCGACCACGCGGGGACCTGGCACGTGGTGGTGCGGTGGGGAGCGCCGCGGGACGAACGCACCGAGAGCCCGAACGGCACCGATCATTCGCTCCGGTACGTGGGGTCCGCCCCGGCGGACGTCGTACCCGGCGCGCCGGACACCGACGACCTCCCGCGGCTCGCCCGTCGCGCGGTGCTGGCGGCGGAGGGTGTGGCCCAGGTCGATGTCCCGACCGCTGCGGCGCGGTCGGGCGGAGTGCCGTTCAGCCTGCTCGTCCACGCGTACTCGTCGCTGACGTTCAGCGCGCACGTCACGCAGCGGGAGTTCGGGCCGGGCTCCTGGGTGGACCTGGACGCCACGCTGGTCAGGGCGGGAGTGCCGCTCGTGGGCTGGGGGCAGGTGTGGGCGGAGGTGACGAGGCCGGATACCGAGCCGCTGACCGTCGCGCTCGCGGAGGATGACGGCGGCCGCTTCACCGGTGGTTTCGCGGCCCACCAGCTCGGGACCTACCGGATCCGGATTCGTGGCCGCGGCACCACCCCGAGCGGCGAGCAGATCTCCCGGGAGAAGACGCTGACCGCCGTGGTCTGGCGTCCGATTGCCTGATTTTGACGTCGCGGTCGTCGGCGCCGGCCCGGCCGGGTCGGCGACGGCGCTGTGGCTGGCGCGGGCCGGGCGGCGGGTGCTGCTGCTCGAACGGTCGCGGTTCGACCACCCCCGGGTCGGCGAGTCACTGTCGCCGGACGTGAACCCGCTCCTGCGCGATCTGGGCGTGACGCTGCCCGGCACGGCAACGCCGTCCTACGGTATTCGGAGCTACTGGGGCGGCGCCGCGTCGAGCTCTCATTTGTTCAGCCCGCACGGCACGGGCTGGTACGTCGACCGGGCGGCGTTCGACCGCTCGCTGGCGTCGGCCGCTGTCGAGGCGGGCGCCGTGCTGCGGACCGGCGTGGCCTGCGTCGGTGTCACCAGGGCCGCGGCCTGGGAACTGCGCCTCGCGGGGCGCGGTCGGGTGCGTGCCCGGGTTCTGGTCGATGCGACCGGTCGCGCGGCTCGGATCGGCTGCCGGCTCGACGCCGAGCGGATCCCGTTCGACCGGCTGGTCGCCGTGACCGGGTTCGTCCCGGCGGCCGACCCACCGGGGTACGGGCTGGTCGAGACCGTGCCGGCGGGCTGGTGGTACTCCGCGCCTGCCGGGCCCGGCCAGTTGGTCGTCATGCTGCTCACCGACGCCGACCTGGCCCGGAGCCACCGGCTCAGCACGGTCGAGCGCTGGCGCGGAGAACTCGGCCCGGAAACCGCCGCACGCCTCGGCCCCGCAGCCGCCGTGAGCGCCGTAGGCGTCGCCGGCGCGCAGGGCGCCGCAGACGGGGCCGTGGGCACGGCGGGCGCGGGCCTGGTGTCCGGGCTTCGGGTGGTGTCCGCGGTGAGCCAACGGCTGCACCGCCCGCATCCCGGCGCCGATCCGCGGCGCGCACCGTGGATCGCCGTCGGGGACGCCGCGCTCGCCGTCGACCCGATCACCGGCAACGGCGTCGCCGGGGCACTGCGCTCCGCGAAAGCCGCCGCCGACACCGTGCTCGCGCTACTCTCCGGTGACGCGTCCGAGGCATCAGCGGCCTACGAGGCCGCACTCGACCGCGAGTGCACGACGTACCTGCACCAGCGGCTGGAGTACTACGCCGCCGAGGACCGTTGGCCGGCCGCCCCCTTCTGGCACCGACGCACCTCACCGACGCCGTGAGCGCGAACGCAATCGTTGTGGCCGTTTCCGGGTTGCGCTGACGGTGATCGTGGCGCTTTCCGTGCCAGGACACGGAGAGTGCCACAACCACGAAGCGAGGCAGGCGGAGAACGCCACAACCATCCAGAGGTGCCGCTCCTCCCGCCGGTCCGCTCCGCGTCCTCTGTCAGGGGCCGAGCAAACATGCGGCTGTTCCCGCCTGGGAAGGGGTTCCCCAAGCCACCGCCCTCACGGTCGTTGACTGATCAACCCTCGCACCGGACACCGCAGCGCCACGCAACACCGCACGGTCCAACACGGCGCCCGTGAGGTCTGCGCCGTTCAAGCACGCGTCCGTAAGGTCGGCGTCCCGAAGGTCGACGCCGGTGAGGTTCGCTCCGCGGAGGTTGGCGCCGCGCAGCTTCGCCCCTCGCAGACTTGCCCCGCTGAGATCGCTACCGGCGAGACTCGACCGGTTGAGCACCGCGTCCGTGAACGAGGATCCCGCCGCACTGACACCGTCGAGATGGGTGTCGGAGAGGTTCTGCCCGTCCAACACGACCGAACCGAGCGTCGCTCCCCGCCCGGCGCCCTCCTTCAAGCGCTGCACCGTCTTCGTGTCCGCCGGTGAAGGTGCCGCGCTCGCGCCGCCCGCCTTTGCGGTGCCGCCGGGCTCATCGCTGATGACGCCGGTGGCCTGTCCGAGGAACACAAGCACGATCAGAACGCAGACACTGACCACTACGCGGAGCTGAACACGCGGTTCGAACGTCGCGCCGCCGACGATCAACGTAATGACCCCGACGGTCACCACTCCGGCCGCCACCACCCCGAACGGCCCCCACTGCCGACTCGTCGCGACCATCGCCCCCAACACCACCAGCCGCAGCGCCCATAGCCAACTGTCCCGTTGCCTCGGCCGCGGCGGGATGCTCACCTTCCGTTCCGCTTCCTTTCCGGCGCGGCGAACAGGCTCCGCGTCCTCCTGGGGCAGCTGTTCGACCGGCCGCGTTGCCCCTCTGGAGGCAGCCTTTTTCGGCGCCTGTCGAGACGTTGCGGTTGAACCGGCGGCCGAATCCCCCTGCTGCGTCACGCTGGCATCGTTCCAAACGATTCGACCAGAGCCAACCACGTCTGGTCGTGCGGCTCGCTACTGCTGCTCGCTCGCTCCGCGCCCCTCGGAGACGTTGATTTCCAGGTGTGACCCCGGGACCTCGTATTCCAGGGAGACGCCACGCTTGAGTCGGAAGAGCCGCGCCAGTTCCTCGTTCGTCGCCCGTTCGTCCGTGATCGTTCGAGGATGCGGGAGATGCAGGCGTTCGTAGAGCGGAAAACGTCCTAGATCCGTCAGCACAGCCAGACTCGTCCCGTACTCGTGAGCCACTGAGACCGCCCCTCGATACGCAAGAAATGCGACACTATAGGGGACGACCGCCAACAGCATCCACGTTTGACTTCGGCTCAGAAACAACACCGTCAGCGGGCTAGCGAGCAAGGCGAGGAGTGTCGTACGAACAGCGAGTTCAAGTTGAATGCGCTGATTCTCGACGTACGCCACTTCCTTCTCGCCGGCCACCATCGCCAGCCTTGGGACGGCCGTCAACGGATCCAGGCCGTAGGTTCGAGATATCGCGTCCTCGTATCGCCTCAGAACGTTGCCTAGCCTGGTCGGCAGAAGGCGGTGCCGATCGGGGTAGTCAGACCGAGCGCGCCGGTTCTCGGCGAAGACGACCGCCGCGCGGAGTGTCTCCTGATCGGCGGTAGACGTATCAAGGGCTCGAATGGGGTTGCCCAGCTTCGCTGCGGCCGAAGTCCCCTCGCTGAACAGCGAACGGGAACGGCGCCGATGGTAGTCGGTTCGGATGACTGCCAACTCCACAGCTAGAGCTGACGTGCCCCAATACCCCTCCAAAAGCCGTATGAGGGGGTACTGGAGCGGGTTCAGCGCCATCGCCATGACGAGAGCGGAGATGCCAAGAACAGCGACGTCCGCCAACTCGAACCGCGCGATCCGTGACCAATCAACCGGGCCGAACCAGTCGGTGGCTTGCACCAGCAAGTAGGCGTACGCAGCGAACACCGCAGCGGGTAGTGCACTCACTACGGAAAAATAGCGGGAGATTTTTCCCGCACCGCCGCCGATGGTGCTAATGATGTCCGTGCTCAAACGCAGCCCTCACCTAGGGAATCGGGTCACAATATTCACATCGCCAAAATTCGGATTCGGAGCGCGTCACCAGCCGACCGAAATCGCAATCCGGGCAGTAGCCTTCCGCGATATAGAACTGGTGCCCCGGAACCTTCCTGCATTGCCAGAGTTTCCCCCCGGCCGGTAACTCCCCGAGTTGACCACAATATGGACAAAGCACCCCATCAGCCAGGTGGCGGTTCGGACAGTGCCAATGCCATCCTTTATCGCGCCGAACAATGTCATCGTCGCACTTCGTCATCGGACAATTCGTCCATACTATTTTGTGGTCGGGGCAATGGCCGCCGTGTTTCGTCTCATACTCGGCATCCAGGTCACAGCCGGGGAACAGACAGTTCCCCGCCTCTATCTCGTCCTTGACACGGCCCGGCGGCGTGATTCCGTTGCCGATCAGGACGCGGATCCAGAGCAGGAAGAGCGCGCGACGCAGCGCGAACGCAGCAGTCGGCCTGCGCGTGCGGTTGCCTCTGGTCACCATCGGCGGCTCCCGGTTCCCCGAGAACACGGTAGGCAGCCGTCGAGGCCACCGGAAGCCCCCGACGGTTCGAGGTGGGCGCACGCCGATCTCGGCCGTCACACAGCGCGCAGGTGCCCCATCCGGAACTGTCGCACCGGTGCGATAAGAACTGAGACGTCCGGGTCGGCCGCGCGTCGTCACCGTTGGCCACCGGCGTGTCCGCACTCCGAGTTACGGAGGTTCTCCCTCGTGCAAGCCCGAAGCACGGCCAGAGTCGTGCCACCGGTCCGGCCGCGCAAGCTGGCCAAGGTCCCGTTCGTCGCGCTGGCAGACGGCCGGCTGCAGGGCGTCGTCTCCAGCGGTTCGGACATCGACCGGGTCTACGTCTCGTCGATCGTCGCCGGCACGCTGACCTACCACTGCAGCACGAACAACAACCGGCCCTGCGGTGGCCTCCGCGGCACGCCCTGCAAGCACCTGGTGTCGCTGGTCGACGAGGCCGTGCTGCAGTACGGCTACGAGCGCGTGGGCCGCTACCTCGGCGTCGACCTGGTCGAGGTCCCCGACCCCACCGCGCTGACCCGCGGGTTGAGCGGCCACGAGCCGTCGGCCGCCGCGACCGTGTTCAGCCGCTTCCTGCGGCACCTCGCCTACCTCGAACTTCCCGACGCCGGGGAACCGATCCCCGAGCTGCACTGGTTCCCCGCGTACGGGTTGGGGCGCTGATGCTCGCTACCCAACTCGCCGCGCTCGTCGATGGAACGCCCGCCGGCACCGCCGAGACGCTCGACCTGGTCGACGGGTTCGACGCCTGCCTGGTCACCGGCTTCGGCCGGCTCGGCGACGACGGGGCCGCGGCGCTCACCGCGCTGGCCGCCGGTGTCGCCGTCACTCCGCTGGGCGATCGTGCCTCCGAGGCTGCTGCCAAGCTCGCCGCGGGCTCGATCGCCGACGAGCACCTGACGACGCTGGCCGGTGCGCGCGCCGCGTTACTGGGCGCCGTGCACGACGCGCTGCTCGACCGCGCCGACACGGCGGTCGGCCGCCCCCGGTCCGAGTGGGTCGCCGCTGACGCCGACGCGCCCGACGCACCGCGGAACCTGCTCGAGGGCTGCCGCTCGTGGCTCCGCGAGCTGGCGGTCACCGGCTGGCGCGGCGTCGACCACGATCTGGTCTCCTCGTCCGGTCAGGTACTGGAGGCCATGCTCATGCCCTCAGTAGTCACGCAGCCGCGCCTGCGGCGGCTGGCCGTGCTCGTCGACGGGCTGGCCGCGGAGCTACGAGCCTCGGCTCCGATCGCGACGATGGACGAGCTGCCGGTGCGCCGCTGGGCCGACCTCTGGGCCAGGGCGATGCTGCTCTGCCAGCCCGGCACGTGGCCCGCAGGCGCGGCCGAGACCGTCTCCGGCCGGCTTCTGGTCCTCGGCGTCGACGTCCACGAGCACGCCACCGCCGTCCAAGTACAGGTCCACGGCCTGCTCGAGCTCGCGGGCGAGACCACACCGCGCCTGGTGCGCACCACCGTGGCCGCCGCGAAGGTCGACACGATCGTCGGTCCGGCGATCTGGCGTCTGTTCGACGGATATCCGGCCCTATTGGCCGCGCTCACCGACGGGCGCGCGCTGACCGTCACCGACCTGACGTTGCTGAGCAGCGGCGACCTGCTCTGGGCCGACGACCGGGCGCAGGCAGGCGACCCGGCCGATCCGTTCGTCACGGCGCGGATCCACCTGGCCGGTGCCGTCGCCCCGGCCGTGCCGCCGCTCGACCGGCACCCGGTGCGGCTCGCCGAACCGGTGCTCGTCGAGGGTTACGCGGTCGACGACGGCGTGCTGGTGCTCGACGGGCACCGCCTGGCGCTCGACCTGGACCGGCTGCCGACGCTCGGCCCGTTGACGCCGGAGCTGGTCACCGGTTCGACGGCCTGCCTCGGGCTGCTCCGCTGGGACGACGGGCAGTGGTCGCTACAGCCGCTGGCGATCCAGGCCACGGTGAAGCGCAAGCCGGTACCGATGCACGTCGGCGACTGGGCGTCCGGCCCGACCGACCCGAAGGTGGCGAAGGCGGTGAAGGCCGCCGGTGACACGGTCGCGGTGCTCCGCGAGCGCGCGAGCCGGCTGCTGCGCAAATGACGACGCCCCTCGGCTCGGGCGCCGACGCGGCCCGGCCCGATGACACCCGGCCCGACGGCGCCCGGCCCGACACGACGCAATCCGACGCCGCTCGTCGCCAGGTGCTCTACTGGCGGCTGCTGGCCCAGCTGTTCGACCCGTCGGAGCAGCCGACGCTGGAGAGCGCGAGCGTCGCGGTCGTCGACGACATCGGGCTGCCGGCCGCGCTGCTCGACCGGACCGTCTCGATGGACACCGTTCTCCAGCGGTTCCCCGAGCTGACCGCCGAGATCGACGGTCTGATGAAGCCGCCGGAGCCCGCTGACGGCGAGCCACGGGACACCGCGGCCGAGGTTCGGCGCGCGGCGATCGTCTCGAAGCTGCTGCTCAACGTGTTCTGCACCGGGTCGGGCAACGTCACGGCCGGGCAGCTGTCGACGTGGCAGCAGGACACCGGGTGGCTGGAGCGCGCGCTCGGCCACGAGCCCGGCCAGTTGCGCGGCCGCTCGGAGGAGAACGGTCTCGGCGAAACGCTCGCCGAGATGGAAGGCGACCTGATCAAGCGGATGGCGCTGCGCGAGGTCCTCGCCGACCCGACGCTTGCCGCGAAGCTGACGCCGAGCATGTCGCTGGTCGAGCAGTTGCTGCGCGACAAGTCGAACCTCTCCGGGGTCGCGCTGGCCAACGCCAAGGCGCTGATCCGCAAGTTCGTCGACCAGGTCGCCGAGGTGCTGCGCACGCAGGTGGAGAAGGCGACGGTCGGTCCGATCGACCGGTCCGTGCCGCCGAAGCGCGTGTTCCGCAACCTCGACGTGAACCGCACGATCTGGAAGAACCTCACCAACTGGAACCCGGAGGACGAGCGGCTCTACGTCGAGCGGCTGTACTACCGGCAGACTGCCCGGAAGAGCACACCGTCCCGGCTGATCGTGGTCGTCGATCAGTCCGGCTCGATGGTGGACTCGATGGTGAACTGCACGATCCTGGCGTCGATCTTCGCCGGGCTACCCAAGGTCGACGTGCACCTGATCGCGTTCGACACCCGGGCACTCGACCTGACGCCGTGGGTCCACGACCCGTTCGAAACGCTGCTGCGGACGAAGCTCGGCGGCGGCAACGACGGGCCGGTCGCGATGGCGATGGCCCGGCCGAAGATCGCCGATCCCCGCAACACCGCGATGATCTGGATCTCCGACTTCTACGAGTTCGACCGGTCGCAGCCGCTCTTCGAAGGCATCCAGGCCGTGCACCGGTCCGGCGTCAAGTTCATCCCGGTCGGTTCGGTGACCAGCTCGGGGAGCCAGCAGGTCAACCCGTGGTTCCGCGACCGGTTCAAGACCCTCGGCACGCCGGTGATCTCCGGCCGCATCGACAAGCTCGTGTTCGAGCTCAAGAACTTCCTCACCTGAAAGGCGTTCGAATGACCGACATGCTCCGCGCCCCCGCCGAGGTCAAGTACGCCGACGAGCTCGACTGGCTGGAGTCGATCGACACCGGCCCGAAGCCGTTCTCGTGGCGGCTTAGCCCGCGGATGGTCCGGCTGTTCGTCCTGGGCTCCGAGCGCGCCGACGGCCTCGACCGGCCGGTCGCGCAGAAGTGGTTCGGCGACCGCAGCTTCGTCGAGCGCAGCATCGTGACGCTGGCGTCCGACCGCGGTCTGCTGCTGATCGGCGACCCGGGCACCGGAAAGAGCTGGCTCGCCGAGCTGCTGGCGGCCGCGATCAGCCGGAACTCGACGCTGGTCGTCCAGGGCACCGCGGGCACCACCGAGGACCACATCAAGTACTCGTGGAACGTCTCGATGGTCATCGCGAAGGGTCAGTCGCCGGATTCGCTGATCCCGTCGCCGATCATGACCGCGATGCAGCGCGGCGTCATCGGGCGGTTCGAGGAGCTGACCCGGACGACGAGCGACGTCCAGGACGCGCTGATCTCGATCCTGTCCGAGAAGTACGTGTCGATCCCGGAGTTGAAGGACGACAGCATCAACACGGTGTTCGCGCAGCCGGGCTTCTCGATCATCGCGACCGCGAACAGCCGCGACCGGGGCGTCAACGACCTGTCCTCCGCGCTAAAGCGGCGTTTCAACTTCGTCCGGATCCCGGTCGTGACGAACAAGAAGAGCGAGGCGGAGATCGTCCGCTTCCGCACCGTCGAGCTGCTGCGCAGGCACGAGATCGAGCTGGACGTGCCGCCGACGCTGCTCGACATCCTGCTGCAGAGCTTCGCCGACCTGCGCACCGCGGCGGCGTCCGCGACCAGCGACGACGAGAAGCTCGAGTCGTCGCTGTCGACCGCCGAGCAGATCGGCGTCCTGGAGGACGCGATCCTGCACAGCCAGTTCTTCGGTGACCGGTCCTTGCGGGCCGACACGCTCGCCCGGTCGCTGGTCGGCTCGCTGGCCCGGCGCAGCCCGGAGGACCTGGCGATCCTGAACAAGTACTGGCACGGCACGGTGGAGAAGCGCAGCAAGCAGGAGGCCGGCGAATGGGAGGGCTTCCTCTCCGGCGGTCGCGAGGCGATCGCGACGCTGTCGTGAGCGAGGTCGTCACCGCGGGCGGCCCGTCGGCGGCGGGCGGTGCCACCGAGGACGCCGACGGTGTCGCCAGCGGAGGCTTCGCGTCGCTCCGCGAGCAGCTCACGGGAGCAGCGGAAGCGTTCGCCGGCAGCCGCGGCGACCTGGGCGGCATCCTCACCGGCCTGGTGGACGACGTCGACCGTGCCCTGCGCGAACCGCTGGAGATCTTCCCGGTCTGCCACCACTCGCCGGCGTCCGCGCTGGCGATGGTGCGCCGGCTGCGTCAGAAGCAGCCGTCGGTGATCTACCTGGAGCTGTGCGAGGACTTTCAGCCGCTCCTGACCGAGCTGCGGAACTGCACGCTGCCGGTCGCGCTGCAGGCGTTCGCCTCCGAGCTGCACGGCCATCCGCAAGACTGGGCGCCGCTCTCGGTGGTCGCGCCGATCACCGCGGCGTCGGCGGAGTACCAGGCGATCTCCTACGCGCTGGAGACGCCCGGCGTCGAGCTGGTGCTCGTCGACCGCTCGACCGACCACGTCTTCCAGTGGCTGCCGAGGGAGCCCCGCACCGGTGGGGCCGAGCCCGCCACCGACGAGGCGGAGTCGGCCACCGACGAGGCGGGCCTGCACGGCGACGCGGTCGGCCTCGAGATCGGCGACCTGCGGCCGGGCTTCGCCGAGCTGGAGGAGCACCTGCTCCACCACGGCAAGGTCCGGCACTGGTCGGAGTGGTGGGACCAGTACGTCGAACAGCCGTTGGTCGGCGCCGACTACGACACCTACCGCCAGGTCATGGTGCTGATCGGCAGCCTCTTCCGTCGGCTGCGCCCGTCCGACGCCGAGAAGCTCGACCGGGACGAGGACCGCGAGCGGTTCATGTGGACCCGGATGCGGGAGCACCTCGCCCGCACCGGCATCGACCGCGGGCGTGCCCTCTACGTCTGCGGCGCGTTCCACGCCGCGAGCCGGGTCGAGGAGTTCGGCTCGGACGCGCCCGTCACCGAGTTCACGATCTCCGACCGAACGCCGACGAAGTGGCTCTACGGGCTGATCCCGTCCAGCCACTCCGCGATCGAGGCGCAGTTCGGCCTGGCACCGGGCTCGGTGTCAATCGCGGCGGCGACGTGGAAGAAGGCCGTCACCAAGGCGGGTGTGAAGCCGTTCGCGCTGACCGGCCAGCGCGGCACCAGCGCCGGCCGGGCCGCCGCTCCGGCGCCGGGCCCCGCCGGGAGCGGCCGACGCGCCGCCGGGGCCGGTGCGGGTGCGGGTGCCGGTGCCGGAGCGGCCATGCTGCCGGCGACGCCGTCGGTACCCGTCGACCGACTGTCGGGATTCCTGTCGCAGCCGCCGCAGCTCGACGACCGGGACGAGGCCGAGTTGCTCGGTTGGTGCGTCGACATCGTCCGGCTCGCCCGTAAGAACGGATACCTGTCCAGCACCGCGGACGCGATCGCAGTGTTCGAGACCTCGATCCTGCTCGCGGGGATGCGCGGGCGGGCCCGGCCGACCCCGTACGACTTCCAGGATGCGGCGGTCACCTGCATCGAGAAGGACGGGGTGCCGGGCAGGCGGGACGTGCGGCGGCTCTGCGAGATCCTGCTCGGCGGCGACCGCATCGGCAGCGTCGGGTACGACGCGCTGCCGCCGCTGGCCCGGGACGTCTACGACCGGCTGAAACCACTCGGGCTCGACCTGGAGTCCCGCACGATCCAGCGGGCACTGCTCGATCTGGCCGGGCGTCCCGACCTGGCGCCCGCGTCACGGTTGCTCTGGCGGTTGCGCTATCTCCTGCCCGCGGACGCCGTCCGCCCGATCATGGGTGAACGGCGGCTCGGCGAGACAGCCTCGCTGCAGGAGAGCTGGGACCTGGCGATCGGCCGTTACCAACGGTCGCTGATCGAGCTGGGTTACGAGGGCGTCGCGATCGAGCAGGTACTCGAACAGCGGCTCCGGCAGAGCGTCCGCGCGACCGACGCGACGGCCGCGACCGCGCTGGCGGCGGTGGAGGACGCGATCCTCTACCTGGACAGCCCGACGTTCGTCGCCGAACTCGGGGCGCGCGCGGTCGAGCTGCTCGAGGCCGAACGCACGGTCGACGACGCCCCGGCCGTGCTCCGCCGAATCCGCCGGCTGCTCGCGCATTACCGCGCCACCGAGCCCGAGCTCCCGGCCTGGTGCGAACAGTTCGTCACGGTCGGCTACGCGCACTACTGCACGCTGCTGCCGACCGCGTTCATCGACGAGCAGACCGGCGTCCGCCAGGTGGCGGCCATGCTCGGGTTCCTGTTCAGCCTGGAAAGCTTGGCGCTGACGCTGGGCTGCGACCGGGCGCAGCTGGAGCTTGCGGTGCAGCAGTCCCATCCGGAGGTGCCCGCGAAGCTCGCGCTGGTGTGGGCCGCCGGGACGCAGCTCGGCACGGTCACCCGGGTGGAGCTGCGCGCCCGGTGCGACGACCTGCTCGACAACCCGCTGGTCTTGCCGGCGTTCCCGCAGTACCTGAGCGGGTTCGTCCAGGCACTGGAGCCGGTGCCGAGCCTGGCGCCGTTCGTCGTCGAGGTGCTGTCGAAGGCGTTCGCGCGCCTGCCCGACCCGGTACTGCTGCCCTGGTTGCCGTCGCTGATCACGACGCTGCGCGAGCAGGCGGGCGAACTCGTCCCGACGCTGGTGCGGGAGGCCGGGCGGACGTTCCCGGGCACGCTTCCCGCGCTGGACGCGTTCGTGCCGCCCTGGGAGGCCGCATCCGCTCCCGCCGCCGCACCGGCGGCAGCAGTCCCGGCGGGCCCGATCGCCGACCTGCTGACCACCCACCCCGCGGCCACCGACGCCATCGCAACGCTGCTCGGCGTCGAGGCGGTCTGGTCCGAGTCCGGCGACGCCGGGTCGTCACCCGAGGTGGCCGCACTGCTCACCGCCCACCCCGCGGCGGCAACCGCGCTGGCAGCGCTCCTGCCGGTCTGACCCCGCCGCGGAGGCCAGCCGCCGCGGAGGCCAGCCCGCCGCGGAGGCCAGCCCGCCGCGGAGGCCAGCCCGCCGCGGAGGCCAGCCCGCCGCGGAGGCCAGCCCGCCGCGACCCCGCCGAGAGCCTCGGCGGGGTCGCGTTCCTGACCCCGCCGGGATGGGTGACACCGCGACCCGCGCCCCCTTCGGCCGGTGGGTTACCGGTCTCCAGGATCAGCGATGGCCGTCTCCCGGCGCGTAATCGGTGCGGTCCGTGCGCCAGCGCCGGAAACTGTCGACCGCGCGCTCCAGCGCCAGTGCCGCGAGAAGGAATCCGGCCGCGGATCGCCACATGAAGCGGCCTTCCGGAAACTCGCCCAGGGTGTCGAGCGCGACAAATAACGCGAGCAAGCCATAGCCGACCGCGGCACGACCGGCCTTCCGCCCCTCGGAGGTCACGACTCCCGCCCCCACCGCGACTCAGGCACCGGCGCGTTCGGTGTCGTCGCGCCGCCCTCGCACAACCTCACGCATGCGAGGACCGTAGCCGACTTCGCAGGTGGCACACGCCGCGGGAGAGCGGATCGCGCGCCTCCGGGTGCTGCTTCACGGCCGGCGGGGAACCAGCCGATCGAGGAGGCCGTCGGCGGCCGGATAGGGCTGTTCGTCCGGCAGCAGTTGCTCGGCGGCCCGGTCGTCTCCGCTGCGGATGAGGCGCTGGATTTCTCGTGCCCGCTCCGTGACGTCGGTGATCGACACGATCCACTCGTCGGCGTAACGCTGCGCGGCCTCGCCGGCCAGACCTAGTTGGAGGGAGCGTTGCGGAAGCGGCTTCAGATGGAGGTCACGTTCGGGATCCCACTGGACGCGCGTCGGCGCCCGCTTCAGGTCGCGTCGCCAGCCGGCCCGATCGGTGTGCAGGCCGGGTTGGTAGTGGGAGAGGCATGCCTGGGCGAGGCACCAGTCGAAGCCCTGCCGGGTGATCCGGACGGCGAGGACGGTTTCCTGGCCCGCCTTGGTTCCCCATCCGCAGCGGTACATCATCCACAGGAATGACGGCTTGATCCAGGTCATCCGGTCGCGCTTCCATCTGGAGGGAAAGCTCCCCACAGCGGCAGCGGGCAGTCCGATCTCCGGCGAGTACGCCTGATAGACGGTGACCGTCGTGGCGTCGTGGAGGGCGCGGATCTGGTATTTCGCTGCGGTCACCGCGCCAGCGTGATGGTTCATTCCGGCCGACGCCATTGAATACCGAATTCCTCGGTGCGCGCCCACGGCCTACGACGGGACGTCGATGCGGTAGTGCTGAATTTTCCGGTAGATCGTGGCGCGGGACATCGACAACGACGCCGCCGCCTTCGAACGATTACCGCCGAACGCCCGCAGCGCCGCCACGATCGCGTCTCGCTCCATCGACTCGAGCGGATTGAGCAGCCGCCCGGAGATCGTGTGACAGTTGGCAGGCAGGTCCGCCGCCTCGATCGTGCCGGCACGGCGGTGCGCGACGACGGTTCGCAGCGTGTCCACCAGCTCCGCGATGTTGCCCGGCCAAGGCGTCCGCATGAGTAGTTGCATTGCCTGACCGGAGACGGTCAGGTCCCGGCCCGTCGCCAGCCGACCGAGGAGCATCGGGACGATCTGCGCGATGTCCTCGGCATGATGCCGCAGCGGCGGCAGCTCCACCGAGGCGGGGAAGCAGCTGAGCAGCGCGTCGCGGCCGGTAACCGCGGGCGGGGTGCCGGTCGCCACCACCCAGCCGGCGCGTGGCTCCGCGCGGTGCCGGTGCAGCAGGTTGGCCAGCGACTCTCGGGGTCTCCCCCGCAGCGCGTGCAGGTGCCGGAGCACGAGCGTGCCGCCGCGGAGCTGGTCGAGTGCGATCCGGACGGTCGTCAGTAGCTCGTCCTCGGTGTAGCGCTGGGCGAGGTCGACGACGCGCATCGGCCGCTCGGGGTGGTACAGCCGGTGCAGCGAGGCGGCCACGGCCTGTTTGCCGACACCGGGCTCGCCGCAGATCGTCACCCATTCGCGGTGCAGGTAGTGGTTGCGGATCTCCTCGCAGGCCAGCACCCAGAGCCCGCCGGTACCGGCCAGCCCGGGCAGCGACTGCGTGAGCACGCCCCGGCCTGCGGTGGGATGGTCGAGCGCGCGTTCCAGCCGGATCCGCGAGACGCCGCCCGCCGTGCCGTCGCCGCTCACCACCGGCGAGCAGAGCAACCGGGCCCGGCCGCCGCTGGGCAGCTCGACGATCGTCGAAGTCTGTTTGCCCCGCTCGGCGGCCTCGGCGGAGACCGCGATCAACACGGCCTGGTCCTCGGGTGCGAGCAGGTGCCGGGCGTTGTCGTTCATCATCACGAGGTCGGGGTTGACCGCCAGCACGATCGCGGTGCTGCGGCGGCAGGCCCGCAGATACTCGCCGAACAGGTCCAGCTCGCGCCGCCCGCTCTCCCGCAACAATTCCTGTTCTATCAGCGACGCCGCGCTTTTCGCCATCGCCAGCAGCAGCGGGCCCGCGTCCTTGTTCCAGCAGGTCAGGTCGAGCAGGCCGACGGTCTGGCCGCTCACCGGGTGGCGCACCGGAACGCCGGCGCAGCCGAGCGTGTCGAGCACGCCGGTGTAGTGCTCCTGGCCCCAGACCTCGGTCGGCTGGCCGCTCTCCAGCGCGGTGCCGATCCCGTTGGTGCCGACCTCCTGCTCGGCGTAGCTGAACCCCGGGGCGAGCTGCACCCGGTCGAGGTAGCGCACCAGGCTGGTGTCGTCGGTGCGGCGGTCGAGCACGACGCCGTCCCGGTCGGTGAGGATCAGGCTCACCGCGCTGCCGTTCAGGCTCTCCTGCACCGAGGACAACACGACCCGCGCGCAGCGGGCCAGCGGGCTGTCCACGTCGGGGTGGGCAGTGTAGGTCGGAGTCACACCGTCCGGGGCGACCGACCACCGCCGCGATCGCGTCCAGGACGCCGCGATCGTGTCCCTCACCCCACGCGGGCGGGCTCCCGAGGACGCCCAGAACCGTTCCCGCTCACCCCCGAGGCGAGGGTCCGCGGGAGTCACCGGGCCGCTGAAGGCGTGCTTCATCGTTGAACTCGCCTCCCGCCGTCACGGTCCGCGCGGACGGCGGCGCGCCGCTGCCAACACGGACGCGGATGTGTCGTGGTTGTCACCGAGCCTAGGGGACGCGGAGCCCCCGACGCGTCTCAAGTTGAGACCTGCGTCACCGCGGATCGGCGTTGGAATCAGGCATCCGGAACGGCGGCCCCCGACGGGCCGAACCGCGACGCCGCTCGGAGACCCCACGCGTCCGAGGGAGCACCCCGCATGAGCCGACAGAGTCTGAGCAAGGCGCACCGCAAGATCACCGAGTTGTCCTGGGAACCGACGTTCGCCACGCCCGCCAAGCGGTTCGGGACCGACTACACGTTCGAGAAGGCGCCGAAGAAGGACCCGCTCAAGCAGATTCTCCGGTCGTACTTCCCGATGGAGGAGGAGAAGGACAACCGCGTCTTCGGCGCGATGGACGGTGCGATCCGCGGCAACATGTTCCGCCAGGTCCAAGAGCGGTGGATGGAGTGGCAGAAGCTGTTCCTGTCGATCATCCCGTTCCCGGAGATCTCGGCGGCCCGCGCGATGCCGATGGCGATCGACGCCGTGCCGAACCCTGAGGTCCACAACGGCCTCGCCGTCCAGATGATCGACGAGGTCCGGCACTCGACCATCCAGATGAACCTCAAGCGCCTCTACATGAACCACTACATCGACCCGGCCGGGTTCGACATCTCGGAGAAGGCGTTCTCGAACAGCTACTGCGGGACGATCGGCCGCCAGTTCGGCGAGGGGTTCATCACCGGGGACGCGATCACCGCGGCGAACGTCTACCTCACGGTCGTCGCCGAGACCGCGTTCACGAACACGCTGTTCGTGGCGATGCCGTCGGAGGCCGCGGCGAACGGCGACTACCTGCTGCCGACCGTGTTCCACTCCGTGCAGTCCGACGAGTCGCGGCACATCAGCAACGGCTACTCGATCCTGCTGATGGCGCTGGCCGACGAACGCAACCGGCCGCTGCTCGAGCGCGACCTGCGCTACGCCTGGTGGAACAACCACGCGGTGGTCGACGCCGCGATCGGCACGTTCATCGAGTACGGCAGCAAGGACCGCCGGAAGGACCGGGACAGCTACGCCGAGATGTGGCGCCGCTGGATCTACGACGACTACTACCGCAGCTACCTCATCCCGCTGGAGAAGTACGGCCTGGTCATCCCGCACGACCTGGTCGAGGAGGCCTGGAACCGGATCTACAACAAGTTCTACGTCCACCGCGTCGCGCAGTTCTTCGCGACCGGCTGGCCGGTCAACTACTGGCGGATCGACCCGATGACCGACGTGGACTTCGAGTGGTTCGAGGACAAGTACCCGGGTTGGTACAACCAGTTCGGCCGCTGGTGGGAGTCCTACAACCGGCTGCGCTACCCGGGGAAGAACAAGCCGATCGCGTTCGAGGACGTCGGCTACGAGTACCCGCACCGGTGCTGGTCCTGCATGGTGCCGTGCCTGATCCGCGAGGACATGGTGGTCGACAAGGTCGATGGCCAGTGGCGGACGTACTGCTCGGAGACCTGCGCCTGGACCGACAAGGAGGCGTTCCGCCCCGAGTACCAGGGCCGTCCGACGCCGAACATGGGCCGTCTCACCGGCAAGCGCGAGTGGGAGACGCTCTACGACGGCTGGGACCTGGCCGACATCATCACCGACCTCGGTTACGTCCGCGACGACGGGAAGACGCTGGTCCCGCAGCCGCACCTCGACCTCGACGACCCGGCGAAGCTCTGGACGCTCGACGACGTCCGCGGCATCCCGTTCGGTAGCCCGAACATCGCGCTCAACGCGATGAGCGACGCCGAGCGCGAGGCCCACGTCTCCGCGTACCGCGCGAACCCCAACACCACGCCGGCCTAGGCAAACGCCGCGGCCGGGCGAGAGCCCGGCCGCGGCGGGAGGACGCACATGGGAGAGAAACACCGCGTCCGGTTCGAACCGGTCGGGTTGGAGATCGACGTCGACGAGGACGAAACCGTGCTGAACGCCGCGTTCCGGCAGGGCGTGATGCTCATGCACGGCTGCAAGGAGGGACAGTGCTCGGCCTGCAAGTCGTTCCTGCTCGACGGCGACCTGCAGATGGATCGCTACTCCACGTTCGCCCTCGCCGACTACGAGAGTGAGGAGGGCTACGTCCTGCTCTGCCGGTCGCACGCGTACAGCGACCTCGAGGTGGAGCTGCTCAACTTCGACGAGGACATGATCCGGTCAGGGCTACCGGTGGTGACGTTCGAGACGAGGGTCGAGTCGCTGGAGGACGTCGCACCGGACATCACCCGGCTCCGGCTGCGGCTGGACGACCCCGAGTTGTTTCGGTTCCACCCCGGGCAGTACGTCGACCTGACGATCCCCGGAACGTCGGACCACCGTTCGTTCTCGATGGCGAACACCAGCGGCGACCTGGAGTTCTTCATCAAGCGCTATCCCGGCGGCCGCTTCTCCGGTCTGCTGCAGGACGGCCTTGCGGTGGGCGACCGGCTCACCGCGACCGGCCCGTACGGCACGTTCACGCTCCGCGTCAGCTCCGACCGACCGCTGGTGTTCGTCGGCGGCGGCGCGGGGATGGCGCCGATCCTCGCCCTGCTGCGCCAGATGGTGGAGAGCCGCACCGAACGGGGCGCCGTGTACTACTACGGCGCCCGGACCGCGGCCGACCTGATCTGCGCCGCGGAGATCGAGGCGATCGGAGCCGACCTGGAGAACTTCCGGTTCGTCCCCTGCCTGTCGGAGTCGTGGCCGGACGACTGGGACGGCGAGACCGGGCTGGTCACCACGGTGCTCGACCGGCGCGAGCCGGACCTGGACGACCGCGACGTCTACCTGTGCGGACCCCCGCCGATGATCGACGCCGGCCTGGCGCTGCTGGAGAGCCGGTCGGTCCCCTCCGAGCAGGTCTTCTACGACAAGTTCACGCTCACCGGCCCAACGGAATGAGGCTGAAGATGACCGAAACCACCCAGCGCAGCTTCCCGAAGCCGGAGTTCACCGGCGCCGAGGCCGGTCTCCGCACGTTCCCCGGCTCCACCAGCCGCTCGTACAACTACTTCACGCCCCGCAAGCTGCGCGCGACCGTCTACGAGGACGTCACGCTCGACGTCCAGCCCGACCCGGAGCGGCACCTGACCCAGGGCTGGATCTACGGCTTCGCCGACGGACCGGGCGGCTATCCGCAGGAGTGGACGGCGCTCAAGTCGTCCGACTGGCACCAGTTCCTCGACCCGAACGAGGAGTGGGAGCAGACGATCTACCGGAACAACAGCAACGTCGTCCGGCAGATCTCGCTGAACCTGGCGAACGCGAAGAAGGCGCACGCCTACCGGGCCTGGGCCCCGGCGTGGACGCAGTTCATCGAACGTCACCTCGGCGCGTGGATGCACGCCGAGCACGGTCTGGGCATGCACGTGTTCCTCTCCGAGCAGCGGTCGGCGCCGACGAACATGATCAACAACGCGATCGCGGTGAACAGCGCGCACAAGCTCCGCTTCGCCCAGGACCTGGCGCTGTACAACCTGGACCTGTCCGAGTCGGATCTGCCGTTCGACGGTAAGGCGCACAAGGCCGCCTGGCAGCAAGAACCCGTCTGGCAGCCGGTCCGGGAGAACGTCGAGCGGCTCACCGCGATCCGGGACTGGGCCGAGTCGCTGTTCGCCGCGAACATCGTCTTCGAGCAACTGGTCGGCGCGCTGTTCCGCAGCCACCTGGTGATGCAGGTCGCGGCCCGGAACGGCGACTACGTGACGCCGACGCTGGTCGGCGCCGGCGAGCACGACTACGACCGGGACCTGCGGTACACCCGGGTCCTCTACCGGATGCTCGTGGCCGACGACGTGCACGCAGCCCACAACCGGGACGTGCTCAACGGCTGGCTCGCCGCCTGGGTGCCGGTCAGCGTCCGGGCCGCGCACGAACTCCAGCCGATCTGGTCGCAGATCCCGGAGAAAGCGGTGACGTTCGCCGAGTCCTGGCACGCGGCGACCGGCAGCTTCCGCACGGTGCTGGAGGAACTCGGACTCGACGAACCCAAGGAGCTGACGCCGTGACCGCGCCGTCGAAGTTCGCCGCCAACCCCACCTCGTCCAACATGGCCGGCGTCACGCTGATGAACAACCAGAACGGCTACGTGGTCGCCGACGTGATGCGCACCAAGGACGGCGTCACGGTCTCGGAATACCCGTCGATGATCCGTGTCGACGGCGCGCGGGTGCTGACGTTCGACTACGACGAGATCGGCGAAGCGATCGGATTCGAATTCGACCAGTCGGACTTCGAGGAAATCATGTCCACCCACTACGGGCGGATGGTCCACCTCGACGACCGCACGATGCTGTTCGCCAACCCCGAGGACGCCGCCGAATACATCGACTTCGACCTGACACCGGTGAGCTGACATGTATTCCAAAGACGGAGAGAACTACTACATCGTCGACTCGCACATCCACTTCTGGGACGGCGGGCCGGACAACCAGCGCAACCGCTACGGAACCGGTTTCACGGCCTGTTTCTACGACTACCACCGCAACCTCTCGCCGGAGCAGTACCACTGGCCGCTGGAGAAGTTCGGCAAGTACTCCGAGGACGACCTGGTGCACGACCTGTTCGAGGTCGGCTACGTCGACGTCGGCATCTTCCAGCCGACGTACCTGACCGACTTCTACAAGAACGGCTTCAACACGACCGAGCGGAACGGAGTGCTGGCCGAGAAGTACCCGGAGCGGCTCATCGTGAACGGCGCGTTCGACCCGCGGGACGGCGAGAACGGCCTGCGCGCGCTCGAAGAGCTGGCGTCCCGGTGGAACCTGCGCGGCGTCAAGCTCTACACGGCCGAGTGGAAGGGCGAATCGAAAGGCTGGAAACTGTCCGACCCGTGGGCCTACCGGTATCTGGAGAAGTGCCAGGAACTCGGGATCACGAACATCCACGTGCACAAGGGCCCGACGATCTACCCGCTCAACCGGGACGCGTTCGACGTCGCGGACGTGGACGATGCCGCCACCGAGTTCCCCGGCCTCACGTTCATCATCGAGCACTGCGGGCTCCCCCGGCTCGAGGACTTCTGCTGGATCGCCACCCAGGAGACGAACGTCCTCGGCGGGCTCGCGGTCGTGATGCCGTTCATCCATACCCGGCCGCGGTACTTCGCCCAGGTCCTCGGCGAGCTGCTGTACTGGGTCGGCGAGGACAACCTCACGTTCGCCAGCGACTACGCGATCTGGCAGCCGAACTGGCTGGTCGAGAAGTTCGTCGACTTCCAGATCCCGGAGGACATGCAGTCCGAGTACGGCGTCCTCACGCCGGACATCAAGCGCAAGATCCTCGGTCTGAACGCCGCCCGGCTCTACGACCTCAAGGTGCCCGCGGAGGTCGCGGTCGGCAACGGGTCCGGCGCGGCCAACGAGGCCGCGGCGCCGAGCCCGACGACCAGAGCCGCCACGGCGGGCGCCGAATGAGCACGACCCGGTCCGGGGCGGCTACGGCCGCCCCGGACGGGGTGGTGCCCGCCGTCGGGCCGTCTCCCTTCACCCACAGTCATTCGGACGCCGGGGAGCGCGCCGTCCGCGACCGGGTCTACGCCGCGCTGGCGTCGGTCCGGGATCCCGAGCTGGACCGTCCGATCACCGAGCTGAAGTTCGTCAGCTCCTGCGAGGTGTCCGGCGGGCACGTCCGGATCCGGCTCCGGCTGCCCACGTACTTCTGCGCACCGAACTTCGCGTACCTGATGGTGGTCGACGCGCTGGACGCGGTGGAGGCCGTGCCCGGCGTCGTCGGCGCCGAGGTCCGGCTGGAGGACCACTTCGCGGCCGACGAGATCAACGCCGGTGCCGCCCGGCGCGCCGGGTTCCAGGAGACGTTCCCGGGTGAGGCCGTCGACGAGCTGGCCGAGTTGCGGCGCACCTTCCGGCGCAAAGCGCACCAGGCCGCGCTGGAGCGGGCGTGCCGCGGTCTGCTGGCGGCCGGCCGGACGCTCGACGACCTGCCGGACGTCCGGCTCGGCGCGCTCCCCCGCTCGCCCGAGACCGATGGTCTGCTCCGGCGCCGCGCCGGCCTCGGGCTCCCCACCGACCCGGACGCCCGCCTGCTGGTCGACGAGGACGGCACCCCGATCGCCGCGGCCGACGTCCCCCTTCGATTGCGCTTCGCCAAGGCCGTCCGGGTCAGCATCGACGCCAACACGCAGTACTGCAGCGGGCTGCTGGCCACCCGCTATCCCGAGAGCTAGCCACCCCCCACCGCGACGGGAGCGACTGAGATGAGAGCCGTCCAACTACCCCGCTACGACGCCACCCCGACGCTCGCCGAGGTGCCCGAGCCGACGGTCACCGGCCCGCTGGACGTCGTCGTCCGGATCGGCGGAGCCGGCGTCTGCCGCACCGACCTGCACATCATCGAGGGCCAGTGGGCCGAGAAGTCGGGCGTCACGCTGCCCTACACGCTCGGCCACGAGAACGCCGGCTGGGTCCACGCGATCGGCGACGCGGTCACGAACGTGGCCGTCGGTGACCCGGTGATCCTGCACCCGCTGGCGACCTGCGGCCTCTGCCCGGCCTGCCGGCTGGGCGACGACGTCCACTGCGCGAACGCGCGGTTCCCCGGTATCGACAGCGACGGCGGTTACGCGGACCTCCTGAAGACGAACGCCCGCGCGGTGGTCAAGCTTGACCACTCACTGCAGCCCGCCGACGTCGCTGCGCTGGCCGACGCGGGTCTCACGGCCTATCACGCCGCCCGCAAAGCGGCCACCGCACTCCGCCCCGGCCAGAAGGTCGTCGTGATCGGCGCCGGCGGCCTCGGCCACATCGGCATCCAGGTCCTGCGCGCGCTGACCCCGAACGAGATCATCGTCGTCGACCGCTCCTGGGAGGCCCTGGGCCTGGCCGAGCAGCTCGGCGCGGCGCACATCGTGGCGTCCGACGGCAGCGAGGTGGACGCCGTCCGCGACCTGACCGGCGGCGAGGGCGCCGAAGCGGTGCTGGACTTCGTCGGCGAGGGCGGCGCGATCGAGGCCGGCGTCGGCATGCTGCGGCGGGCGGGCAACTACTACGTGATCGGGTACGGCGGCGAGCTGCGCGTCCCGACGATCGACATCATCTCGACCGAGATCAACTTCGTCGGCAACCTGGTCGGCTCGTACACGGACCTGGCCGAGCTGATGGTGCTGGCCGCCCAGGGCTCGGTCACCCTGCACACGCACAAGTACCCGCTGGCCGAGTACACCCGCGCACTCGACGACCTGGACAAGGGCGAGGTCCGCGGCCGCGCCATTCTCGTCCCCTGAGGAGGGTTCTTCGATGGCCAAGGACCTGCGGTTCAGCGCAGACGCGCGGCAGCTGTTGGAAGCCGGGGTGAACGCTCTCGCCGACGCGGTGAAGGTGACGCTCGGCCCGAAGGGCCGGAACGCGGTGATCGAGAAGCTGACCGGGCCGCCGACGATCACCAACGACGGTGTGACGATCGCGCGGGAGATCCAGCTCCGCGACCCGTTCGCGAACATGGGCGCGCAGCTGGTCAAGGAAGTCGCGATGAAGACCAACGGGGTCGCGGGCGACGGCACGACGACCGCGACCGTGCTGGCCCAGGCGCTGGTGCGGGAGGGTTTGAAGGCCGTCGAGGACGGCGCGAACCCGATGTTCCTGAAGACCGGCATTCAGCGCACGGTCGCCGCCGTCGTCGACGCGCTGCGTACGGACGCCAGGCCGGTGACCACCGTGCAGGAGCTGGCGCACGTCGCGACGCTGGCCGCGAACAACGACCCGGAGATCGGGGCGATCATCGCCCGCGCGATGGACCGGGTCGGCCCCGCGGGTGTGGTGACCGTCGACGAATCGCCGACGTTCGGTCTGGACGTCGACTTCGTGGACGGCGTCGAGCTGGACCACGGCTTCATCTCGCCGTACATGGCCACCGACAAACAGCGCATGGAGACCGTGCTGGAACGTCCGTACATCCTGCTCACCAACGAGCGACTCACCCAGGTGCAGACGCTGATGCCGGTCCTGGAGCTGGTGACGCGGACCCAGCGCCCGCTGGTGATCTTCGCCGAGACCGTGGACGGGCCCGCGCTCGGGATGCTCGTCGCGAACAACGTCCACGACACGTTCCGCAGCGTCGTCGTGCGTGCCCCCGGGTTCGGCCACCGCCGGCTGGCCGAACTCGAGGACCTGGCCGCGATCACCGGCGGTGCGGTGATCACCGGCGACGCCGGTCAGGACGTGTCGTCGCTCCGGCTCGACCAGCTCGGAACGTGCGCGCGGATCACGGTGACCGAGTCGTTCACGACGATCGTCGGCGGCGCCGGGGACGAGGCCGCGGTGTCGGCGCGGATCGAGCAGCTGAAGAGCGAGCTGGACCGCACCGACAACGAACACGACCAGGACCACCTGCAGCTGCGGATGGCGCGGCTGTCGGGCAGCGTCGCGGTGATCCACGTCGGCGCCGCGACCGGCGTGGAGCTCAAGGAGCTGCAGCACCGCGTCGAGGACTCGCTCTCGGCGACCCGGGCCGCGATCGAGGAGGGCGTGGTCGCCGGCGGCGGCGTCGCACTGGTGCACGCCGGGCGCTCGGTGGGGCCGCTGGACCTGACCGGGGACGCTGCGGTCGGACGGGACCTCGTGCTGCGGGCGCTCGCCGAGCCGCTGCGGTGGATCGCGATCAACGCCGGGTACGACGGAGACACCGTGGTCTCCCGAGTGGGCTCGCTGTCCGGGAGCGAGGGTTTCAACGCGCTGACCGGCGAGTACGGCGACCTGGTCGCGGACGGGGTGATCGACCCGCTCAAGGTGACCCGGTCCGCGCTGCAGAGTGCGGCCTCGGTCGCGGCCCTCCTGCTCACCACCGAGACGCTGGTGGTGGAGGAGATCGTCCAGAATCCGGGCGCGATCGTCGCACCGGGTTTCGGTGATCTCGCCGAGGGCATGGTGCGTCCGTCGAACATCTACTGATCGATGTTCATGCGTCGAGATCCGGGTCCGGCCGCGCTCCTCGTCCACGGCCCGGGCCCGGTGGGGGTACGAGTCGGCCCCGGCCGGAACGCAGTGCGATACCTCGGCCCCGCGTTCGTCGCGGCGGTGGCGTACGTCGACCCGGGCAACCTGGCGACGAACGTCACCGCCGGGGCGGAGTACGGGTTCACGCTCCTGTGGGTGATCGTCGTCGCCAACCTCGCCGCGATGCTCGTCCAGTACCTGTCCGGCAAGCTCGGGCTGGCGACCGGGTGGAGCCTCGCCGAGACGTGCCGGGAGCGGTACCCGCGGTGGGCGACGCTGCTGCTCTGGGTGCAGGCCGAGTTCGTCGTGATCATGACCGACCTGGCCGAGGTCGTCGGCGGCGCGGTCGCGTTGAACCTGCTGTTCGGAATCCCGCCGACGGTGGGTGCGGTGCTGACAGTCGGCGGGATGCTCGTGATCCTGGCCGCGCAACAGCGGGGACGCCGTCCGTTCGAGGCCGTGATCGCGTCGATGCTCGGGATCCTCGTCGCGGCGTTCGCATACCAGACGCTGCGCGCCGGGATCTCCGCCGGTGAGGCGGCCGGTGGGCTGGTGCCGCGGTTCGCCGGGACCGACAGCGTGCTGCTCTCGGTGGGCATCGTCGGCGCGACCGTGATGCCGCACGCGATCTACCTGCACTCGGCGCTGACCCAGTCGTTGCGGCCGAGCCCGCGCCGGCGGCGTGCGGCGGCGCGGGCGACGCTGACCGACGTGGTGCTGGCGCTGGCCATCGCCGGGTCGGTGAACGTGGCGATCCTGCTCGGCGCGACGTCGCTGTCGGCGGCGGAGTCCCTGGAGGAGGCTCACGCCGGGTTCGGAGCGGTGGCCGGGGATACGACCGCGCTGGTGTTCGGCATCGCGCTACTGACCTCCAGCCTCGCGGCGTCGGCGGTCGGGGTGTACAGCGGGCAGGTCGTCATGCAGGGGTTCATCCGGCGGTCGATCCCGCTCTGGCTGCGGCGGACGGTCTCGGTGCTGCCGGCGCTGGTCATCCTGCTGCTCGGCGTCGATCCGACGACCGCGCTGGTGCTGAGCCAGGTCGCGCTGTCGTTCGGGGTCCCGTTCGCGATCTTCCCGCTGCTGCGCTTCACCGGTGATCGGAGATTGATGGGAGATGACCTGGTGAACCGGGCCGGAACGCGGTACGCCGGATACACGGTCGGGACGCTGATCGTCGCGCTCAACGTCTATCTGGTGGCAGCAGTAGTGGTGTAGACGGGGTGTGAGCTGGACGAGTCGCGGCGTTCGGCTCACACCTCCCCGAGGAGGCAATCATGGTTCCCTGGATCGTGGCGGCCGCGCTGATGGGCGTCATCGCCGCCTGGCTCGCGGTCGGGCTGCGCCTCGTCGGCGACGACGTTCCGCCGCACTTAGCCCGGCGCGCCGCCTGGTGGCGCCGCTGGGCGTGGCCGGTCGCGGCGGCCTGCGCGGCGTCCGCGATCGCCGGCACTTCGGCGGTGCTCGTCTGCTAGGCGGGTGCTCGTCGGCTGCGAGGTGGCGGCGGTCTGCTGGAATCTAAACGTGCAGCCTCCGCAGGGAACCGATCGCTTGGCGCTACCGTCCTATGATCATGGCCAGAACGCGGATAATTCGGACAGCACTTCTCGGACTCGTCCTGCTGGCGACGGCGTGCGGCCCAACCGCCACCGCCGAGGTCACGCCCCAGGCGAGTACCGCTCCGCGCACGTCGGAGCAGCCCGTGTCCTCTGACACCCTGGTACTCCGCGCCGAATCGACCGGCGGCTTCGTGCCTGCGACGTTCACCTACGGGCGGTTGCCCACCGTGAGCATCTACGCCGACGGCCGGGTCATCACCGAGGGTCCGCAGATCGCGATCTACCCCGGCCCCGCGCTGCCGAACCTGCTGGTCCGCACGATCAGCCGCACCGAGGTCGACCGGCTGGTCGCCGCGGCCCGCCGCGCCGGGGTCGGCTCGCCGACGGACTACGGCACCCCCGGGGTCGCCGACGCGACCACCACCCGGTTCACGCTCGTCGAGGGTGGCCGCACGCTCACCGCCGAGGTCTACGCGCTCAGCGAGGCCATGGAGACCGACCAGAGCCTCACCGCTGCGCAGCGCGAGGCCCGCGCCCGGATGCGCGGGCTGCTGGCGACGCTCTCCGACCCGGCCAGCGGATCCGGCGAGCAGCGGTACCAGCCGGCCGCGATCGCGACGATCGTCACCGCCTACGCCAACACCGACCCGGAGAATCCCCAGCCCGCCCGCGCCTGGCGCGGCGCCGCTCTTCCCGGCCGCGTGGTCGGTCCCGCCGACGTGAGCTGCGCGCTCACTACCGGCGCGGCGGTCCGGACCGTGCTCGCCGACGCCGCGTCCGCCAACGCCGCGACACCCTGGACGTACGAGGGCCGACGCTGGTCGCTGATGTTCCGTCCGCTGCTGCCGGACGAGACCGGCTGCGAGTCCCTGGGCCGCTGACCGGTCCGGCCGCGAGCCGACCTAGGCCGGCTCGCGGAGGTCGTCGATCTCTCCGCGGGCCTCGGCCCGCAGCACCAGCTCCGCCCAGCTGCGGCGGTAACACGGCCACTCACCGGGATAAATGTGGGTGGCCGATCCGCAGTACCGGCTGTTCGCCGGGTCGACCACGTGCTCGGCGATCAACGCCCGCGCCGTCTCGACGTCGTCGGCCACGTACCGACGGTGCCACCCGGACGCCCCGTTCGATCGCGGGTCTTGCCGGTTCCCGTTCGCTGCCATGACACACGCTCCCGTCCCGCTGACCCGGGCGCGGCGACACTTCGACGACCGTCGCGCCCACGGCCTTCGTGAGATCCAGACGGACACCCGACCGGCGACGGGCCCCGTATGGCTGGACTTCGTCTGAATATGAACCGCGAATTCACACTTCGCAACCCTCGAAGTGCGCTGACGCAATACCAGTTCTTGCGCTCAATTCGAGAACCCAAAATGCAAGACTGCAAACGGGACGCACACGTGAAGGGACGTCGTTCGTGGACGAAGTCAGCCCCACTCTCGCCCGGCGCATGCTCCTCTCGACCCTGCAGCGTCTCCACCGGGCCGACGGGCGTTCCACCGATCTGATCGGCGCCGAGGTGGGGGTCGACGGTTCGACCGTCGCCCGGTGGCTGGCCGGCGGGAAGCGGAAGCTGCGCGCGCACGAGATCCGCGGGCTGTGCGAGGTCTACGGGGTCGACGAGGACACCAAGAACCAGCTCGTCCGGCTCGCACAGGAGGCCGGCAGCCGGGGCGTCACCCAGCGCCTGTCGTGGTTCGCGACCTACCAGTTCGGCATGTTCCTCGACCTCGAACGGGACGCCCGGCGCGTGGTGACGTTCGAGTCCTGCGTGGTGCCCGGCCTGCTGCAGACGCCGGGGTATGCCCGGGAGGTCATCCTCGCCGGGGCGCCCGCGGTCGACCTGACCGAGGAGGACGTCCGCGAGCGGGTGCAGTTACGGATGGAACGGCAGCGCATCCTGCGCCGGGATCGCCCTGCCGAGCTACTGGCTTTCCTCGACGAGGCGGTGATCCGCCGGCCGATCGCCCAGGCGGACGCCATGCGGACGCAACTGGAGCGCCTCCTCACCGCGAGCGAGTGGCCCAACGTCACGATCCAGGTCATCCCCTTCTCCGCTGGTCCGCACGCCGCGGCGGCGACCGGCCCCTTCGTCCTCCTGTCGTTCGACCATCTGGGCGACGCGCCCGGCGAGATCGCCTATGGCGAGAATCCGGTAAACGCCCTGTATATGGAAACACGAGAGGAAACAGACCGGTATCGCGCTGTTGTCGACTGTTTGTCCAGGCAGGCACTGAGCCCGGAGGCGTCAGCAGCGATGATCGCCGGTGCGATGGAGGAGTTGGAATCGGAGAGGGAGGTACGGAATGAGCCCGCTCGAACCTGAGCTCGACGTGAGCGGCGCCCGATGGCGCAAATCCACCAGGAGCGGCACCGACGGCAACTGCGTGGAGGTCGGCACGGCACCTGCCGCGGTCGGCGTCCGGGACACGAAGGACCACGGACACGGTCCGGTCCTCGCGTTCGCCCACCCGGCGTGGCGAGCGTTCCTGGACGGGTGCAAGGCCGGCGAATTCGGCTTCGGCCGGTAGCGCACGGGCGGGCCGACCCATCCGGCACGTGGGTCGGCCGCCTGGCCCGCGATCAGACCTCGATGACCAAGGCTCCGCCCTGACCACCACCGGCGCACATCGCGGCGACGCCGATCCCGCCGCCGGTGCGGCGGAGTTCGTGGATCAGCGTGGCCACCATCCGCGCGCCCGACGCGGCGATCGGGTGCCCCAGGCTGCAGCCGCTGCCGGAGAAGTTCACGGTCTCCTCGTCCAGACCGAAGTGGCGGCAGGCCGCGACCGGCACCGACGCGAACGCCTCGTTGATCTCCCACAGCTTCACGTCGCCGGTCGTCAGACCGGCGCGGTCGAGGACCTTCTCGATCGCCCGCAGCGCGCCGACGCCGGTCCGCTTCGGGTCGAGTCCGACCGACGCCCAGGCCCGGACCGTCGCCAGCGTCTCGATCCCCTCGGCCGCGGCCAGCTCGGCGCCGGTGACCGTGACGGCCGCCGCGGCGTCGTTGGTGCCGCTCGCGTTGCCCGCGGTGATCGAGAAACCGGGGATCTCCGGGTGCAGCACCTTCAGCGACGCGAGCCGCTCCGCGCTGGTGTCGCGCCGGGGGTGCTCGTCGACCGCGAACTCGACGACCGAGCCGTCGAGCGTCGACACCTTGATCGGCACGATCTCGTCGACGAACTTGCCGGCGTCGATCGCGGCGACGGCTCGCTGGTGCGACCGCAGCGCCCAGGCGTCCAGGTCTTCGCGGGTGAGCCCGAACTCCTGCGCGGTGTTCCAGCCCACGGTGATCGACATGTCCGTGTTCGGCGCCTCGGCCGTGTTCGGGTGCGTCCCCGGGTACCAGTTCTCGACCTCGTCCACGGTGCCGGGCACGCGGCGCTTGAGACGCGGCGAGAGCGAGGAGGCCTGCACTCCCCCGGCCACCACGATCTTCTCCATCCCGCTGGCGACGCCGGCCGCGGCCAGCCCGATCGACGAGAGGCTGCCGGTGCAGTGCCGGTTGACGGCCAGGCCGGGCACGCCGGTCATGCCGGCCACCACGGCCGCGTACCGGGCGACGTCGCCGCCGCCGTACAGCGACTCGGCGAAGATGACGTCATCCACCCGCTCCGGATCGATCCCCGACCGCCGCACGGTCTCGGTGAGGATCGCGGTCGCGAGGTCCTCGGCGGGCGTCTGCGCCAGCGTCCCCTTCCGCGCGGTGCCGATCGCGGTCCGGGCCGCGCTGACGATGACGGGCTGCGCCATGCTCCACCTCTTCTTGGGAACTCTCCGGGCGGCGTAACTGTAGCGTTTACCGGTAAGCCAACAGTAGGCTGCGGGCAGCGTGCCGAGAAGATGCCCCGCCCCAGTTCTCACGTGCGATGGGCCACGTTGACACGCTCGGATCATCGAAGGAGATACCCGTGGAGCTGACCGGATCGTCTGCACTCGTCGTCGGCGGAGCGGGAGGGTTCGGCGCGGCTACCGTGCGCCGCCTCCATGCCGCCGGTGCCAGTGTGGTCATCGCCGACCTCGCCGAGGAGAACGGCAAGGCGCTCGCCGCGGAGCTGGGCGACAACGCGCTCTACGTCCACACCGACGTCACCAGCGAGGAGTCGGTCGACGCCGCGGTCGCGTCGGCGGTCGAGCTGGGACCGCTCCGTACGAACGTCATCGTGCACGGTGGGCCGGCGGCCGGCCGTCGGATCATCAACCGGCAGGGCGAGCCGTACCCGACCGCGACGTTCCGGCGGACCGTCGAGATCTTCCTGGTCGGGACGTACCACGTGCTCAGCAAGGCCGCAGCGGCGATGGCGAAGAACGAGCCGCTGGACTCCGGTCAGCGTGGCGTCGTGATCACCACCGCCAGCATCGCGGGGTTCGAGGGGCAGGTCGGGCAGTCGGACTACTCCGCGGCGAAGGGCGGCGTCATCGGGATGACGCTGACCGCGTCGCGTGACCTGGCGCCGGTGGGTGTCCGGGTGATGTGCATCGCGCCGGGCGTGTTCTACACACCCGCGTACGGCGCGATGACGAAGGAGCAGGCGCAGGAGCGGTTCGGCAGCAACATCCCGAACCCGAAGCGGCTCGGCGAGCCCGACGAGTACGCGAAGCTCGCCCTGTCCATCGTCGACAACGACTACCTGAACGGCACGACGATCCGCATCGACGCCGCCCAGCGCTTCAACATCTGACGTGACGCGAAACTGGCCTCTAAGCGCGGCTTAGAGGCCAGTTTCGCGTCAGGCGGACTGCGCCTGGGCCGGGGCCGGGGTTTCCAGCAGGGGGCGCAGGCCGCGGAGGATGTTCGTGATGCCGAACTCGAGCTCGCTCGACGGGTCGTCGGACCCCGCGGCGTTCAGCGGCGGCGCGTGCCTGCCCTTCCGCTCCACCAGCAGGAACCCCTGGGTGTAGACCGACAGCGTGAAGAACGCGTGCTGCACGATCGGGTCGGGCAGCCCGGCGTCGGCGAGCGCGGTGAACAGCTCCTGGGCCCGCGGCCACGACCGCGCGGTCGTCTCGTCGCCGGACGCCCCGATCTGCCGCACGATCAGGTCGCACGCCAGGTCGTCGGCGGCCAGCAGACGGTGGTAGTCGAGGAAGAAGTTGCGCAGCAGCCCTTCCCAGTCGTCCCCGCGCAGCGGCGGCATGCGCTCGTAGAACGACGACAGCGCCGCCTCGGTCATCGCGGCGACCAGCTCCCGCTTCGTGCGGAAGTACCAGTAGATGCTGGTGACGCCGACGTCGAGGTGCGCGGCGAGCTGCGGAATGCTCCACTGCTCGACCGGCGTGTCCCGGAAGAAGTCGAACGCTCCCGCGATGATGTCGGCGGGGTTGATCGAGCCGCGCGGACGCCGCGCCCGTGCCGACTTCTCCGCCTTGCCTGGCGCGGACGGCATGGTGACCCTCCCAGCTCGATCTCGAACCGGGCAGCAGGCCGCCCCGGTACCGACCCGAAAAGTCTACCGGAAGGTCTGCGGGAAGCGGGATCGCCGGTCAGCGGCCGTCTTGTTACGGCGCCAGGACGAGCGCCTGCGACGTCTGGACGACCGGGACGCCGCTGGGCGTCCGGAACTCGGTCATCGCGTGCGCGTGCCCCTCGCTCGGCGCCTCGCCCGCCCCCGCGGCGACCCCGGGCCGCCCGAGCGCGAGGCCGACACCCGGCCCGGCGTCCGCCAGGAACGCGACCGTCGACGCCAGGACGGTGGCGCGCGCCCCGCTCGGACCGCAGGGGTACGGGGAACAGCCCGGCGGCGCGGTGAGGGCCGCACCGAGGTACGCCAGCAACGCCCGTCCGGTGGTCGGATCCATCGGCAGCCGACGGTCCAGGTCTCCGGCGGCGAGCAGCGCGGGCAGCTCCGCGGGCACCAGACCACCCGCCACGGTTTCCCCCGTACCCACCGACCCCCGGCCCACCACCGCACCGGTCGAACCACCGCCCGGGGTCAGCAGCACGACCGCGTGACCGTGCCTGCGCCGCGGGCCACGGGCGGAGTCGCGCTGGTCGACGGTCAGTTCCGCGGTCACGTCCCCGGACGGCCCGCGGGAAAGCGCGTCGACCGACACCCGCACCGACCGGCGGGCCGACGGCGGCGCACCGGGTGACCACGAGACCAGCCGCACCCGGGAGCCCGGCACGCTGCGCTCGGCGGCGGTCACCAGGGCCGCGACGAGCTGCGGGCCGGGGAACGAGGGCCAGTCGGGATCCGCGGCCATCGCCAGGAAGTGTCCCGTGCCGACCCTCCAGAGGTTCAGCGCACGAACGAGCTGGTCGAGCTCCGGCGGCCGCCACGCGTCCGCTTCCGGCCGGGCGCGGCGTGCGCCGCCCCCGTCGGCGACCGCCCGCAACGGCCGGGCTGCGCTCCGCACCGCTGTCATCCCGCCTCCCGCACTCGCTCAGGACGCCGCTCCGGCGCACCTCCAGTCACTCATATGATTAGATGGTCGTCAATATTTCGATCGATTGAACAGAGGGCGCCCATGAACGTTCTCTCCCCCGGGGTTCCGCGATGAACTGGGTGGACGTCGGCCTGCTGCTGATCCGTCTGAGCCTCGGCGCCACGCTGCTGATGCACGGCTGGAACCACTGGCTCGGCGGCGGCAAGATCGCCGGGACGGCCGGCTGGTTCGAGAGCCTGGGCCTGCGCCCCGGCGTCTTCCAAGCCTGGGCCAGCGTCGTCACCGAAATCGCCGCCGGCCTCGGCCTGATCGTCGGGCTACTGACGCCACTGGCCTGCGCCGCGACGATCGGCGTGATGGCCGTCGCCGCGATCGTCGCGCACCGTCCGAACGGCTTCTTCGTGTTCCGCGACGGGTACGAGTACGTGCTGCTGATCGCGGTGGTCTCGGCGGGCCTCGCGGCGATCGGACCGGGCCGGATCTCGCTCGACCACGCGCTCGGCGTCGAGATCACCGGGCTGGCCGGGATCGCGATCGCGGTCCTCGCCGGTCTCGGCGGAACCGCGCTGCTGCTCGCGACCACGTGGCGTCCCCACAAGGTTCCGACGAACACCCCCTGAGCGACGCGTCACCATACATTGACATTCTTCGAACAGAATCCTTAGCGTCTGGGCGATTCGCCAGACGGACGGCAGGAGCACGATGAACCTCCTCACCATCCTCGAGATGACCGGCGCCGGGCACGGCGACCGGGTTCTGCTCGGCACCGCCCGCGACGGTCTCACCGGCTTCGACCTGCAGCAGCGCGTCCGCGTCGGCGCCGCCCACCTGGTCGCCTCCGGCGCCCGGACCGTCGTCTACCTCGGCGAGAACGGCATCGGTTTCCCGATCGCGCTGTTCGCCGCCGCCACCGCCGGAGTCCCGTTCCTGCCGCTGAACTACCGGCTCTCCCACGACCAGCTGGTGGACGTCGTGGCGGCCCAGGACCGCCCGTACGTGATCACCGAAGACCCGACGGTGGCCGCCGACGCCCGGAGCGTCGACGAGTGGCTGGCGCTGACGGCACAGGACGCGCCCGACGTCACGCTGCCGAGCGAGCCGGACCCCGACACCGAGGCCGTGCTGTTGCTGACCAGCGGCACCACCGCAGCGCCGAAGAGCGCGGTGCTCCGCCACCGGCACCTCGCCGCGTACGTCCTGGACACCGTGGAGTTCAGCGGCGCCGCCCCCACCGACGCGGTCGTCGTCAGCGTGCCGCCGTACCACATCGCGGCGGTCGCTAACCTGCTGTCCAACCTCTACACCGGCCGGCGGATCGTCTACCTGGACAAGTTCACGCCGGAGGGGTGGCTCCGCACGGTCGCCGAGGAAGGCGTCACGCACGCGATGGTCGTACCGACGATGCTGTCCCGGATCGTCGACGCGCTCGAAGCGGGCGAAGCCGCACCGACGACGCTGCGCTCGCTGTCCTACGGTGGTGCGCCGCTCGCCCCATCGATCCTGCAGCGCGCGCTGACGTTGCTGCCGGAGGTCGGGTTCGTGAACGCGTACGGACTGACCGAGACGTCGTCCTCGATCGCGGTGCTCGGGCCGGACGACCACCGGGAGGCGGCCGCCAGCGACGACGCAGCCGTCCGCGCCCGGCTCGGCTCGGTCGGACGCCCGTTGCCGACCGTCGAGATCCAGATCCGCAACAGCGCCGACGCGCCGGCCGCGGCCGGTGAGATCGGCGCGATCTTCGTCCGCGGTCCGCAGGTAGCGGGCGAGTACCGCCAGGGCGGCAGCCGGATCGACGCCGACGGGTGGTTCCCGACCCGGGACGAGGGTTACCTGGACGCCGACGGCTACCTGTTCGTCAAGGGCCGCGCGGACGACACGATCATCCGCGGCGGGGAGAACATCGCCCCGGCCGAGATCGAGGACACGATCCACCAGCTCCCCGGCGTCGCCGAAGCCGTCGTCGTCGGTATCCCCGACGAGGAGTGGGGGCAGCGGATCGGGGCGTTCGTCATCCGCAGGCCCGGCGCGGACCTGAGCGAGGACGGCGTCCGGGAGTACGTCCGCAGCGTACTCCGGTCGTCCAAGACGCCGGACGTCGTCACGTTCGTCGACGAGCTGCCGCGCACGCCCACCGGCAAGATCCTCCGCCGCGAACTCGTCAAGTAACACCGCACGTCGAAGGGGGCCGGGAGGATCTCCCGGCCCCCTTCGACGTGTGCTCAGGCCTTGCCCTGCTTCACCTGGTTGAACGGGACGTCACGGTCGGCGGCGTACTCGCGCGGCATCCCGAGCACTCGCTCGCTGATCACGTTGCGCGCCATCTCCGTGCTGCCCCCGCCGAGGCTGCCCGCCTGCCGGTTGAGGAAGAACTCCCCGACCTTGCCCGGCCCCGGCTCCTCCAGCGGGCCGGTGACCGCGGCGCTGCCCGCGATCTCCAGGCGGATGTCGCTGTCCCGCCAGTCGGTCTCCGCGTGGAACAGCCGGGTCATCGACGCCGACGGCCCGGGCAGGTGGCCACCGGCCAGGCCCGCGGTGACCCGCCGCACCAGGTGCTCCTGCACGAGGTGGATGGCCCGCGACTCGCCGATCAGCTCGCGCACCTTCGGGTCGTCGAGCCGCCCGACCTCGTCCGCCAGCGCCCAGAGCGGCTGGTCGGCCACGCTCGAGACGCCCCGCCCGACACCGCTGACGTACGGCGAGCCGCCGCCCATCGCGGTCCGCTCCCAGTACAGCTGCCGGGACGCCACGGCCCAGCCGCCGTTCACCTCGCCCACGACCGCGTCGGCCGGGAGCATCACGTCGTCGAAGAACTCCTCGCAGAACTCCGTCGACCCGTTGACCTGCCGGATCCGGCGGATCGTGACGCCCTTCTCGTGCACGGGCACCAGGAACATCGTCAGGCCGGCGTGCTTGGGCACCGACCAGTCGGTCCGCACCAGGCAGAGCCCGTAGTCCGCGGCGTACGCGCCGGAGCTCCAGATCTTCGCGCCGTTGAGGATCCAGACGTCACCGTCGCGCTCGGCCTTGGTCGTCACGCCGGCCAGGTCGGACCCGCCGCGCGGCTCGGAGAGGAACTGCACCATCAGCTCGTCGCCGCGCAGCGCCGCGCCGATCCGGTCGCGCTTCTGCTGCTCGCTGCCCATGTCGAGGATCGTCGCCGCACAGATCGCGAGCGTCGGGACGTTGATCCGCAGCGGCATCTCGTAGGGCGCCGACTCCGCGCTGAACGCCCGCTGGTGCTCCCGCGTCAGCCCGAGGCCGCCGTACTCGCGCGGGAACGCGATACCGGCGAACCCACCGCTCCAGAGCAGCTTCTGCAGCTCACGGGTGCGCGCCCAGGAGGCGTCGTCGTTCTCCGGGTCGTCCAGGCTGGTGTCCCGGTCCTCCAGGCGCGGCATGTTCGCGGCCAGCCACGTCCGGGCCCTGGACCGGAAGTCCTCGACGGACTCGACCGACTCGGTGCTCATGCGGCTGCCCTTTCCCGGACGATGATCTGCTCCGCCAGCGCTCGACGGTGCTCCTCGGGCGTTCCGTACAGCGCCCGGTTGACGGTGGCGCGCCGCAGGTAGAGGTGCAGGTCGTGCTCCCAGGTGACGCCGATGCCGCCGTGCAGCTGGACGCAGTCCTGGATGATGTCGGTGGCCTTGGACCCGACGTACGACGCGGCGGCGCTCACCAGGTCGGCGGCGTCGGCGGAGCGGTCCTGCACCGCGCGCCCGGCGGCCGACACGATGCCGTGCGAGGCCTCCAGCCACGTCTTCATGTCCGCGAACCGGTGCTTGAGCGCCTGGTACGACGCGAGCGGCCGGCCGAACGAGTACCGGTCGAACGCCCACGCGATCGTGAATTCCAGGACCCGGTCGACCGCACCGGCGGTCTCCGCGCTCTGCAGCACCGACGCGATCAACCGCTGGCGATCGATCAGCGGCTCCGCGGCCCCCAACCGTCCGACCAGCGCCGACGCCGACACCCGCACGTCGTCGAACGCCACCGAGCCGAACCGCCGAACCAGGTCGAGCGACCAGGACGGCTCCACCCGCAGGCCGGCCGCGTCGGCGGGCACCAGGAACTGGGTGGGCCCTTCCGGCGCGCGGACCGTCACCAGGAACAGGTCCGCCTGGTCGGCGGCCTCCACCCGATCCTTGACGCCGCTCAGCGTCCAGCCGTCGTCGGTCGGCGTCGCGGTGACACCCGGGTCGTCCGGCGTCCACCCGCTGCCCGGCTCGTAGACCGCCCAGGTGCCGACGGCCTCGCCCGCGACGAGCCGCTCGACGGAATCAGCGTGACCACCGGCGTCCACCAACGCGGCCAACACGGTGTTCACTGGAACCAGCGGTCCCGGGGACACCAGCCGCCCCATCTCCTCGGCGACGATCAGCAGGTCGAGCAACCCGGCGTCGGACACGCTGCCGCCGCCCTGGTCCTCGGGGACCAGCAGCGTCGTCCACCCCAGCTCGGCGCCCCGGGTCCACCAGTCCCGCGCGAACCCGTGCGGACCGGTGGACAGCTCCCGGACGGTGGTCAGAGGCACCTCGGCTTCGAGGAACTTCTTCGTAGTTGCCCGGAAGAGCTTTTGATCCGGGGTGAGGTCAAAATCCATGAAACTCCTCCAGGGAGGGCACGTCGACTCCCCATGCTTTGACAGTTCTGAAATTATGCAGGAGTTCTGCCCGCGTCAAGGCGCGTCGGCCGCTGCAGCGGCGAGAGAGGACCCCCGTGGAGAACGCACCTGGTTTTACCTCGGCAAAGGACGCCGCAGACCGGTTACGCGCGGTCGACTACCTGCCCGACGACCGGATCGCCGGCACCGTCCACCTCGCCGCGCGGATGGCGAAGCCCGTCCTCGTCGAGGGTCCAGCGGGAACCGGCAAGACCGAGCTGGCCAAGTCGGTCGCGGCGGCCACCGGCGCCCGGTTGATCCGGCTGCAGTGTTACGAGGGCCTGGACGAGTCCAAGGCGCTGTACGAGTGGGACTTCCGCAAGCAGCTGCTGCAGATCCAGGCGGCCGGGACCGGCGCCGAGACGAACCTCGAGGACCTGTTCGGCGAGGCGTTCCTGCTGGCTCGCCCGCTGCTCGCCGCCATCCGGGCGGACGAACCGGTCGTGCTCCTGATCGACGAGGTGGACCGGCTGGAGGTGGAGACCGAGGCGCTGCTGCTGGAGGTGCTCTCGGACTACCAGGTGTCGGTGCCGGAGCTGGGCACGATCACCGCGAGCCGGACCCCGCTGGTGTTCCTCACCTCGAACGCGACCAGGGAGCTGTCCGAGGCACTCAAACGCCGCTGCCTGTTCCTCCACCTCGACTACCCCGACCCGGACCGCGAACGCGACATCGTGCTGGCCCGGGTGCCCGGCATCTCCGAGCGGCTCGCCGCGCAGGTGGCCGATGTCGTCCGCTCGCTGCGCGCGATGGACCTGAAGAAGCGCCCGTCGGTCTCCGAGACCCTCGACTGGGCCAGGGCGCTCGTGCTGCTCTCCGAGGAGACCGTGACCGACGCCACGGTCCGCAGCTACTTGCACGTGCTACTGAAGAACCAGAGCGACATCACGCAGGCCACGGATCACTTCACGGGGATGTCGGCATGACCGTTCTGCTCGTGCACGGCGCCGGGTCGACGATCGACCACAACTTCCGCAAGGTCGGCTGGATCGACCTGCTGGAAGCCGCCGGGCACCCGGTGATCGGATACCACCTCCCCGGGCACGGCGACGCCCCGCCACCGGATATGACCAGCGGCGACGAGGTCGTCGACGACCTGCTCGGGCGGCTGGAGGTGGACGGGCCGCTGGACGCGGTCGGGTTCTCGGCCGGTGCGCAGCTCCTCGCCGCGACCGCCGCGCGCGAGCCGGCCCGGTTCCGGCGGCTCGCGCTGCTCGGCGTCGGCAACGGCGTGCTCAAGCCGAACGTCGTCGCGATACGCAGGCTCGCCGACGCGCTCGCCGACGAGGACGACCCCCACGGGGTGGGCCGGCTGTTCCGGCGGATGGCCCGCTCGGCGGGCAACGACATCGACGACGTCCGGCGCTACCTGGAGATCCCCAAGCCGCCCGCCGAGCCCGACGCGCTCGCGAAGGTGGACGCGTCCGTGCTCGTCGTCCTCGGTGACAAGGACTTCAACGCGCCCGCCGACGACCTCGTCGCCGCGTTCGGGCGGGCGCGCCTGCGGATGCTGCCCGGCGTCGACCACTTCGGGCTCGCCGCGGACGTCCGCTGCCTGGAGATCGTCATGGCGTTTCTCGACGGGGCCGACTAGATGCTCGCGGCGGTGGAGAGCCTGGTCGCGGAGCTGCGCACGGTCGGCCTCCCGATCTCGGTCAGCGAGCAGATCGACGCGCTCCGCGCGCTGGAGCACGTCGACCTGGGCCGCCCGATCGAGGTACAGGTGGCGCTGCGCGCCACGCTGGTCAAGGTCGCGGCGCACGAGCACGCGTTCGACACGGTGTTCGGGCTGTTCTTCCGGCCTACGGCCGATCCCGACCGCGGGTCCGGTCCCGTCCTCACCGGCTTGTCCGACGACGAACTGCGCGAACTGCTGGTGGACGCTCTGCGCGCGGGCGACGTCGCGCTGCAGCGGGCGCTCGCGGCGGTGTTCGTCGACCGGCACGCCGACGTCCAGCCGGGCCGTCCGGTCGCCGGTACCTACTACCTGTACCGCACGATGCGGGCCGTGGACGCCGACCGGCTGGTCACCGAGCTGCTCACCGGCGAACCCGGCGACGGGCCGGCCGGGCTGGACGCACGGTTGCGGACCGAGCGCGCCGAGGGGACCGTCCAGCAGTTCCGGATCGAGGTGGAATCGGAGATCCGCCGCCGGCTGGTCGCCGACCGGGGGGCGGCCGCGGTCGCCAAGACGCTGCGCACGCCGCTGCCGGAGGACGTGGCGTTCCTCACCGCCTCCGCGAAGGAGATCGAGACGCTGCGCGAGACCGTCGACCCGCTCGCCCGGGTGCTGGCCGCACGGCTGGCCCAGCGACGGCGTCACCGGCGCAGCACGCGGCCGGACGTCCGGCGCACGGTGCGTGCGGCGCTGTCCACCGGCGGTGTTCCGGCCGCCGTGGTCCACCGGCCGCCCCGGCCGCCGAAGCCCCGGCTCGTCGTGCTCGCGGACATCTCCGGGTCGGTCTCGACGTTCGCCACGTTCACGCTCTACCTGGTCTCGGCGCTGCGGGGCGCGTTCGCGTCGGTGCGGACGTTCGTGTTCGTCGACGGCGTGGACGAGGTGACCGACCTGCTCGCGACCGAGCCCGACCTGGCCGCCGCCACCCGCCGGATCAACTCCGAGGGCCTCGGGGTGTGGCTGGACGGGCACTCCGACTACGGGCACGCCCTGGAGAGCTTCTGGGACTCCTGGGGAACCCAGATCACCGGCCGCACCACCGTGCTCGTCCTCGGCGACGCGCGGTCGAACTACCACGCCCCGCGTGCGGAGGTCCTGCGCCGGATCCGGGCGCGGGCAGCCCAGCTGTACTGGCTCAACCCCGAGCCCACCGCCGCGTGGGACAGTGGCGACTCGGTGATCGGCGGATACGCGCCGCACTGCGACGCGGTCGTGGAGTGCCGGACCGTGCGGCAACTGAAGGCGTTCGTCGACGGGCTGGGTGACGGAAGCCGTTGACCGGACGAACCTCAAGCAAGTAGAAACTTAGCTAAGTGTCTAAGCGAATCCCGCCGGGAGGTCTTCCGATGAGAACGAACGTGTCCGACGCCATGCGCGGCGCGCTCGGCAACCTGTTGACCCGGAGGATCAGTTACCCGGTGTCCGAGTCGGACATCCGGCGCTGGGCGCTCGCGACCTACTGGCCGGACAAGCCGCCCCAGGTCTTCCTGGACGCCGCCAGCGCCCCCGAGGAGTTCAACCCGTTCGCCTGGGCGGTGGCGGCCAGCGAGTCCACCGGGAAGGCCGGTAAGGACGCCAACGCCGCCGACCGCACCGAGCAGCTGGCCGGCGTCCCGGGGCCGGGGCTGCAGTTCCAGCTCAACGGCGGCATGGAGACCGAGTACGGCGCGCCGATCCGGCCCGGCGACGTGATCACCAGCGAGAACCGCCTGGAGTCCTACTCCGAGCGCGAGGGGCGGCTCGGGCTGATGCTCTTCACGGTCACCGAGGACACCTGGACCAACCAGGACGGCGCGGTCGTGAAGCGCACCCGCAGCACGCTGATCAGGTACTGAGGGGAACAACACCCATGACCCAGCAAGTGAGTGTGGCGCCGACGGTCGGCGAGGAGCTGCCGCCGTTCGTCCGGGAGACCGGGTTCGCGGCCTGGAACCGGTACGCCGCCGTGAACGACGAGTTCGTCCCGATCCACATGGACGACGAGGCGGGCAAGGCGGCCGGCTACCCGACCGCGTTCGGGATGGGCAACCTGCAGTGGTCGTACCTACACATCCTGGTGCGGCAGTGGCTGGCGGGCCGGGGCCGGATCGTCCGGCTGTCGTGCCAGTTCCGGAACCCGAACCTCAAGGGTCAGACGGTGACCGCGCGCGGCGTCGTCGAGTCGGTCTCGGAGGAGGGTGGCGTGATCAGCGCCGAGCTGCGCATCTGGACCGAGACGCAGGACGGCGCGCAACTGGCGCCCGGCACGGCCACGGTCGTCTTCGACTGACGCACGAAGGCCCGGGCGCGAGCCCGGGCCTTCGTGTGTGCTCTGCTCACCAGGTCAGCAGCGTGACCTCGGGTTCGCGGCCCTCGTCGCCGGCGGCCTGACGGAGCCGGGTCGTGGTGGTGTTGCGACGGCGCCGGATCGGCGTCGGCTTGTGCTCGAGCTGTCCGCTGTCGCCGACCGGACGCGGCTCGGGCGCCAGTGCCCAGACGTCGTCGATCAGCCCGCGCAGCACGTCGCGGCGCAGCGTGTAGAAGAAGTTCCGGCCCTGCTTGCGCGTCGAGATCAACCCGGCCTGGCTCAGGATCTTCGTGTGGTACGAGATGCTGGGCTTGGAGATCGGCAAGGTCTCCTCGAGCGTGCTGCACGCAAGCTCGTCGGTGGCAGCCATCTGCTGCACGATGCTCCAGCGGATGGGATCGCCCAGGGCCTTGAAAACCTCGGTCGCGCTCACCGCGTCGGCGGAAGGTGGAGTCACCAGATTGCTCCTCACTTGCTGGCTAGACTCCCTCGGCTAGCGCCTCGACATTCGTTTAACTATCAATATACGCCGTCGCGGCCACCGCACATCGTCCGTGCAGCCGTTCGACGATTAGATATCCGCGTGCAGAATTTCACAGACCTTTGAAGTTTGGCGCGCGTCGGTGCCGTTTTGCCTCGATTCCTTCGTGCAGATCCGCGGTCGTCATCGTGACCGGCTGGGCGAGCGCCTCCCACTGCAGCGACGCCTCCAGCCCGTGCGCGGCCTGCTCGAGCCCCGCCTTGGTCAGCCGGGTCGCGATCGGTGCGGCGCCGGCGATCTGCTCGGCGACCTTCAGCGAGTGGGCGAGGACGTCGTCGGCGACCCCGCCGATCAGCCCCCAGTCGAGCGCCTCCTCGCCGAACACCTCGCGGCCGGTGTAGAGCATCTCCCTGGCCCGCGAGACGCCGATCGCCTCTTGCAGCAGCCAAGTCGCGCCCATGCCCGCGTGCGTGCCGAGGTAGATGAACGGCGTGCTGAACATCGCGCCGGGCCCGGCGTACCGCAGGTCGCAGGCGAGCGCGAGGCAGACCGCGGCGCCCACGACCGGGCCGTTGACCGCGGCGATCACCGGGAACGGCAGCGAGCGGGGGCGCAGCCAGGTGCGGTAGAACGGCAGCATCCGCTCGCGCAGCCGGTCGGTCGTGGTGTCGTGCCCGGCGGCCTGGTCCAGCCAGGAGAGATCGGCGCCCGAGCAGAACGAGCTGCCCGCGCCGGTGACGACCGCGACCCGGGTGTCCCGGTCGGCCGCGACCTCCTCGATCGCGGCGCCCCACGCGGCCGTCATCTCGCCGGTCATCGCGTTGCGCACCTCGGGCCGGTTGAGCGTCAACAGCCGGACGCCCGGCGTGGGCTCGCTGATCAGCACCGCGTCGTCCGTGGCCATCTCTCCTCCGTTCGGGCACCGAAGCGCCCCACCGACGCCGGTATCGGCACACTACCGTCGAACGGTGCCGGCCCTACCGATAGCGGGGGGCGGGCAGGTGGCAATCAAATAGCCAAGCCGACGAGCTTCTCCTCCAGGTACTCGTCGAGGCCCTGCGCGCCACCCTCGCGTCCCAGACCGCTCTCCTTGGCGCCGCCGAACGGCGCCGCCGCGGCGGTCGGGTTGATGTCGTTGATGCCGACGATGCCGAACCGTAGCCCCTCCGACACCCGCACGGCCCGGCCGATGTCCTGGGTGTAGACGTACGACGCCAGCCCGTAGGTCGTGTCGTTGGCGGCCTCGAGCACCTCGCGCTCGTCGTCGAACGGCAGCACGGCCGCGATCGGACCGAACGTCTCCTCGCGGTAGATCGCCATGTCGGGCGTGACGTCGGCGAGCACGGTCGGGGCGTAGAAGTACCCGTCGTCGAGCCCGGGGCCGCTCAGTCGATCGCCGCCGGTGAGCACCCGCGCGCCCTTCGCCCTGGCGTCCCCCACGTGCCGTTCCATCTTTTCCAGCGCGGCCGCGTCGATCAGCGGGCCGATCCCCACCGCGGGGTCCAGTCCGGAGCCCGCGCGCAGCGCGGTGACGCGCTCGCAGAGCGCCTCGACGAACCGGTCATGGATCGGGCGCTGCACGTAGATCCGGTTCGGGCAGATGCAGGCCTGGCCGGTGTTGAGGAACTTCACCAGCGCGGCGCCCTTGGCCGCGCGCACCGGGTCGGCGTCGTCGAAGACCAAGAACGGCGCGTGCCCGCCGAGTTCCAGCGAGACGCGCTTCATCGTCGCGGCCGCCCGGGACGCGAGCTGCTTGCCGACCTCGGTGGAGCCGGTGAACGTGAGCTTTCGCACTGCGGGGGCGTCCAGGAAGACGTCGCCGGTCGGCACCGGGTCGCTGGTCGTGACGAGGTTCGCGACGCCTGCGGGCAGCCCGGCGTCGTGGAAGATCTGGAACATGGCGACCGCGCAGAGCGGCGTCTGCTCGGCCGGCTTGACGACGATCGTGCAGCCCGCCGCGAGCGCGGGCGCCACCTTCCTGGTGATCATCGAGATCGGGTAGTTCCAGGGCGTGATCGCCGCGACCACGCCCACCGGCTGACGCAGCACGGTGAAGCGCTGGTCGGCGCGGGCGGAGGGGATCGTCGTCCCGTAGACGCGCTTCGCCTCCTCGGCGTACCAGGCGAGGAAGTCCGCGCCGTACCGCACCTCGTTGCGTGCCATCTTCAGCGGTTTGCCCTGCTCACGGGTCATCAGCAGCGCGAGGTCGTCGGCCCGGTCGAGCATCAGCCGGTGGGCGGAGACCAGGAACTCGGCGCGCTCGTACGCGGTCCGCGCGGACCAGGGCCCGAACGCCGCGGAGGCCGCTTCCACCGCCGAGGAGGCGTCACAACGGTCGGCGTCGGCGACCCGGCCGATGACCTCGCCGGTCGCCGGGTCGGTCACGGTGAACGTGCGACCGTCCGCCGCGTCCTTCCACGCGCCGTCGAGGTACAGCGCCCCCGTCAGCACAGAGTCAGCAGTCTCGTCCATCAGAGCGACCCGCAATCAAAGCGTCGATACTTTTGGAATCACCTAACGATAACGGACGTCACCCGCACCGATAGCCCGTCCGACGGGAATCCTCCGCCCCCGGACGATCTTGTCCGGCCCGGGACGCCTCCTGTATAGATACATTGACAACCTTCAAAATGGGCGGCCGTTCGAGGAGTACGCGTGCAGATAAAGCGGGTAGCCGTCATCGGCTGCGGGACGATGGGCGGGGGCGTCGCGCAGGTGTCGGCCCAGCGCGGCTACGAGGTGGTCGTCGTCGAGAAGGACGCGGCAGCCGTCGAGGCCGGGCAGCGACGCGTGGTCGCCGGCCTGGACCGTCAGCTCGACCGTGGCCGGATCACCGCGGACGACAAGCAGGCCGCGCTCGACAAGCTCCGGTTCGGCACCGACCTCGAGGCGATCACCGAGGCCGACCTCGTCGTCGAGGCGGTCTTCGAGGACGTCGAGCTCAAGAAGGGGCTGCTGGCCCGGATCGACACGCTCGTCGGGCCGGAGACGCTGATCGGCTCAAATACCTCCACGATCCCGCTCGTCATCCTCGCCGGCGCGACGAAGCGCCCGGAGGCCATCGTCGGCCTGCACTTCTTCAACCCGGTGCCGGTGATGAAGCTGGTCGAGGTCATCAAGACCCCGATCTCGCTGCCGGCCAACGTCGAGAGCTTCGTCGCGTTCGCGAAAGACCTCGGCAAGAACCCGGTCGTCATCAACGACGTCCCCGGGTTCGTCGGCAACCTGCTCGTCGTGCCGTTCCTGCTCGACGCGATCCGTGCGTTCGAGCGCGGCGTCGCACCGAAGGAGTCGATCGACGAGGTCCTCCAACTCGGCTTCAACCACCGGATGGGCCCGTTCCGGCTCGCCGACCTGATCGGGCTGGACATCGTCCACGACATGGCCGCGTCGATGTACGAGGAGTACAAGGACCCGAAGTACTTCCCGCCGCCGCTGCTCAAGCAGTACGTGCGGCTCGGGTGGCTGGGCCAGAAGACCGGCCGCGGGTTCTACACCTATGACGGCTGAGATCGCACCCGCGGCGGAGGCCGTCCCGTTCGTCGAGGAGTGGGACGCCGAGCTGTGCTCCGCCGACCCGCTGGACTTCCCGGCCTACGAGTCCCCCGCCGCCGCGGACGAGTCGGTGCGCACCGGCGTCGTCGACCTCGCCGGGACACCGGCCGCGCTCGTCGCCTGCCGGTTCGACCGGCACGGCGGCACGATGGGCGTCGTCGCGGGTGAGCGCATCGTGCGGGCGTTCCGCCGCGCGACCGAGCGGCGACTCCCGGTCGTCGAGCTGGTCGCCAGCGGTGGGGCACGGCTGCAGGAGGGCATGTTCTCGCTGGTGCAGATGGGCCGGACCGCGTCCGCCGTCGCCGACCACGCCGCGGCGGGGCTGATCAGCGCCGCGGTGCTACGCTCCCCCACCACCGGCGGCGTCTACGCGTCGTGGGCGTCGCTGGCCGACGTCCGTGCCGCCGAGCCGTCGGCGACGATCGGCTTCGGCGGTCCGCGCGTGGTGGCACAGGTGACCGGGTCGTACCCGCCCGCGACGTCGCACACCGCGGAGTCGGCGCACGCGCACGGGCTGGTGGACGCGCTGGTGCCGCGCTCCGACCAGTGGGGCTGGCTGACCTCGGCGGTCGGCGCGGCCCCGGCGCCGCCGCTGGCCGTGCCGCACGGTCGCCCCACGGTCCGACGTCATACCGAGGCCGACGTCGCCGGGGCGTGGGCCGCGGTGACCCGGGCGCGGGCGGCGCATCGGGCGTCCGGGCTCGAGTGGGCGGCGTGGCTCACCGACGGCTGGCTGGAGCTGCGCGGCACCGACCCGGGCGTCCGGGCAGGCATCGCGACGCTGGACGGCGGCCGGGTTCTGGTGATCGCGATGGACCGGCACGCGAACCCGCACCCCGGACCGGCCGCGTTCCGGCTGGCCCAGCGCGCGATCCGGCTCGCCGGACGGCTCGGCCTGCCGGTGCTGACGCTGGTCGACACGCCAGGAGCCGACCCGTCGCCGCCGTCTGAGGCCGACGGGGTGGCCGCCGAGATCGCCCGGACGCTGCTCGCGCTGGCCGAGCTGCGCACCGCGAGCGTCGGACTGGTCGTCGGCGAGGGCGGCAGCGGCGGAGCGCTGGCGCTCGCCCACACCGATCGGCTGCTGCTGCTCCGTGGCGCGGTGTTCTCGGTCATCGGCCCCGAGGCCGGCGCCGCCGTGCTCTACCGCGACGCGGCCCGCGCCCCGGAACTGGCCGCCAGCTTCCGGCTGACCGCGGGCGAACTGGCCCGCGCGGGCCTGGTCGACGCGGTTCTCGACGAGGACGCCGCTGCGGTCCGCGCCGCGGTCACGTCCGCGCTGGGTGCGGCGCGCCCCGGCGACCGCACCGCACGCCCCACCCGCGCCACCGCGTCGGCCCTGGCGCGGTAACCCTCGAGACGGAGGTCGGACAATGGCAAAGACGCTACTGCTCGCCTGGAGCAGCCCGGCATCGGCGGAGGTCGAGGCCGAGCTGAACCAGTGGTACGAGGGGAGCCACATCCCGGAGCTGCGTGCGGCGATCCCGTCGATCACGGTCGCGCACCGGTACAAGCTGCACCCGGCACCGGACGCCGACCCTGCGCCGACCCGCTACCTGACGGTCTACGAGCTCGACGAGGACGACGTCGACGCAGCAGCCGCCGCGCTCAACGCCGCGATCGGCAGCGGCCGGATGACGTTCACCCAGACGATCAACATGACCGAGCACCCACCGGTCCTGGAGTGGTACGAGCACCTCTGACCCCCTTTTCCTCCGCCCCTGTTAGGAATGGTCATGCACCGACCGAAGAAGACCGGTGACTACGGCATCGGCCAGATGATCCACTGCATCCACATGACCGACGACGTCAAGAAGCTCAACGACTTCTACCGGGACGTCTTCGGTGCGCTGCTCTACATGGGCGAGGACGAGCCGAACTACCTGCCGCCGGAGGACCGGTGGGCGAGCCTGATGATGGTCGGCGACCTCTGCATCGAGACGATGGCCCCGAACACGCCGGTCGACGCCACCAAGCCGGTCGGCAAGTTCTACACGAAGTTCGGCCGTCACTGGCACTCGGTCGGCTACCGGGTCGACGACCTCACCGGGCTCGCCAACAACATGATCGAGCGGGGCATTTACATCGGGCGGCCCGGCGGCGGCAAGGTCGAGAAGATGGACGAGGGCGTCGGCTACTTCTACCCGAGCCCGCGGGACATGTTCGGTCTGATGGCCGAGATGTGCACCCACGACATGCCGAACGACCCGCGGTTGAAGGACGGCTGGGCGGAGCAGGAGCGGCAGTGGGAACAGCACCCGCTGACGATCCGCCGGCTGGCCCACGTCATGCTCGGGGTGAAGGACCTGGACGCGGCCACCGCGTCGTACGTCAACCGGGTGCAGGCGGTGCCGCTGCAGAGCGGTGTCGACGACGTCACCCAGGCGAAGTTCCAGATCGTGCAGCTCGGTGACTCGCTGCTCAAGCTCGTCCAGCCACTGGACGATGCGTCGGATCTCGGCCGTCACGTCGCGAAATACGGCAACATGATCTATGCGGTCACGTTCCGGGTCACCGACCTCGACTCGGCCGAGCGTTGGCTGACCAAGAAGAACATCCGCACCACTCGGCCGACCCCCACCACCGTCGCCGCGGACCCGGCCGACACGTGGGGCGCGCCGTATTTCTTCACGACGGAGTCGATCCCCGACGACCCGTTCGAAGACTGATTCCCCCGCCGGAACCAAGGAGACTCCCCATGCCCACTTACTCCGTCGGCCAACGCCTGCGCAGCGCCGTCTCCAGCGTCGAGGCGATCGTCGTCCGTGTCCCGAACGGGGACGTGACGATCACGTGCGCCGGTGAGCCCATGCTCGGCCCGGACGACAAGGCCGACCCGGCGGCGGCTCCGGCACACCCCGCGCAGCGGCACACGCTGCTCGGCAAGCGGTACCAGGACGAGGCCAGCAACCTGGAGATGCTGTGCGTCGCCGCCGGCGCGGGCGAGATCGCGGTCGACGGGCGGACGCTCACGATCAAGACCGCCCAACCGCTGCCTGCCTCGGACTGAGCGGCAGGAACGGCGAAGGGGCGGCCCTCGGGCCGCCCCTTCGTCGTGTGATCAGCGCCAGTGCTGCTGCGGCGGGACCGGGGGCGGCACCACGGGAGCCGGGGCCGGCCGTTCGCGGGACGTCAGGCCCTTGCCGATCGCCGCGTACACGTCCGGCTTGCTGCCCCGCAGGACCAGCGCATAGGTCACCCCGGCACCGAACACGACGGCGATGAGCAGCGGCACCAGCCAGACCGCCATCGGCGGCGCGCCCGGAGCCACTTCGCGGATCTGGAACACCCCGTAGAAGAACAGCCCACCGGTCGTGACCACGGCGGTGAGGCCCGCGATCACCTGGCCCTCCCAGCCGAAGAAGCCGCCTTCCTCGGCCTCGCTGCGCAGGAACCAGAGCGCGGTCGCCGCCGACGCCAGCGTCAGCGAGCCCACGATCGCCAAGCCGGCCGCGACGATCAGCCACTGCGCCAGCACACCGGTCTCCGAGAACGACGCGACGAACGCGATTAGGCCCGCGAGCGCCGGTTGCACGTACGTCGCCGCGACCCGCGGCTCCCCGCCGGGCGCCTTCACCGCGAACACCGACGGAAGCACGCCGTCACGCGCCAGCCCGGCGACCTGACGGGACGCGGCGTTGTTGATCACGACACCGGTGACGAACAACCCGATCACCAGGTTGATCAGCACGAGGTCGATCGCGAGCGACTGACCGCCGACGCCGGCGAACTGGGCGACGAGCGCCGGCACCAGCGACTCCCCGTTGCCGGGCGCGGCCGCGGCGTTCTCCGGCCCGACCGCGACGCTGACCGCCCACGCGCTGAACACCAGGATCAGCGTCGTCAGCACGTAGGAGAGCACGGTCGCCTTCGGCACCGAGCGGACCGGATTCGCGAGCTCGGTGCTGTACGACGTGCTGACCTCGGAGCCGACGAACGCGGTCACCGCGAACACCAGCCCGACCGCGAACGAACCGGAGAGCAGCCAGCCCGGGTCCAGCGCGTCGAACGAGACGCTGTCGCCGGCCGGCGTGTTGAGCGCGACCAGGTCGAACCAGATCACGCCGACGAGCTGCTCGACCGCGACCACGATCGCGATCCAGACCACGACCCGGAGCGGGAGCCGCACCGCGCCGAGGATCACCGCGAGCCCGATGAGCAGCGCCACGGTCGGCGAGAGATCGATGTCGAAGACGCTCGCGACCAGCGTCTCCATGATGCGGGCGAGCAGGCCGTAGAACCCGGCGGCGATGCCGAGGTAGGCCACGAAGACGAGCGCGGCGGTGCCCAGCGCGACCGCGCGACCGAGGCCGAGGCTCACCTGCGCGTAGAGGCCGCCGGTGTGCCGGATCTGGCGGCCGAGCCCCCGGTACCCGACGACGTAGGCGAGCAGGATCAGCCCGGCCAGGAGGAAGACCAGGGGCGTCGCGACGACCCGCCCGTGCGCCCAGGCGGCGGGCATCACCGACCAGAGCAGCATCAGCGGGGCGTGCGCGATGACGAGCAGCGCGACGAGATGGTGGGTCCGCAGACCGGCGGTGGCCCGCGGACCGGAAGGAACGGATGGGTTTCGAGGAGGAGCGATGGTGGGTCTGGACGCGCCGTCGAGTCTGGACAAGGGAGGGGGTTCTCCGGATGTTCGGATCAGCGAACCACGCCGCCGATCAATTCTTGGGTGAGGGACAGCACCGTGCCCCGGTGCGCACCGGTAGCGACCAGCCCGCGCAAACGCGGAAGGTAACGGGGCGCACCGAATCCGGCGACCGCCATCAGGCGGTCACCGGCGAGATACCCGACGACCGTGCCCCGGACCGGGCCGCCGTCGAGTCCTTCCCCGATCAGGGGTAAGACGTTGTCGGCCAGGTCGGGACGGCCGACGAGCTGGATCTTCAGGCCGAACTGGTCCGACCAGACGTACGGCACCGCGGGTGCAGGCAGCTCCTGGCCCAGTACGTCCCTGGCGACGACCGCGGCCTGATCAACGGTCGTCGTCCAGTGTTCGGTGCGGCAGCGGGCGCCCCGCACCTCGTCCCACCACGCGGCGACGTCGCCGAGTGCCCAGACGTTCGGTGCGCCGACGACCCGGCCGGAGCGGTCGCAGGCGATCCCGTCTCCGACGTCCACGCCTGAGCCGGCCAGCCAGCCCAGGTCGGGCGTGGCCCCGATCCCGACCAGCACGATGTCGGCCGACAGCGTCGACCCGTCGCCGAGCGTGACAGTATGCGCGTCGACGAACCCGGTCAGCGCGGTACCGCACCGCAGGTCGACGCCGTTCTCGGTGAACAGCCGGTTGACCAGCGGGCCGATCGTCGGGCCGAGCGCCCGCTCGCACGGCGACGGTGCCGCCTCGAGCACGGTCACGTCCAGGCCCCGGGCCTTGGCCGCGTGCGCGACCTCGGCCCCGATGAACCCACCACCGACGACGAGCAGCGACCGGGAGGCGTCCAGCGCGTCGCGCAGCGCGGTGGCGTCGTCGAGCGTGCGCAGCGTCCACACCCCGTCGGGCTGACCGGGGATCGTGCGCGCGGTGACGCCGGTGGCGATCACGACCGCGTCGCCGGCGACCGTCGAGCCGTCGTCCAGTTCGACGGTGGTGCCGTTCAGCCCGGTCGCGGCCGCGCCGAGCCGGTAGGAGACGTTGAGTTCGTCGAGTGCGGGCTTGTCCCGGAGGATCACCCGCTCGGCGTCCCAGACACCGCTGAGGATCTGCTTGGACAGCGGTGGCCGGTCGTACGGCGGGTGATCCTCGGCCCCGATCAGCGTCAGCCGGCCCTCGTACCCGCACGCCCGCAGCTGCTCGACGGTGCGCACACCGCCGAGCCCGGCGCCGACGACAACGACGTGTTCCACTTCAGTCCCTCCGGAGCAGCAGGACGCCGCTGGGCGTCAGGCCGCCACTGCTGACCACGGCCACGCGCGCGTCGGTGACCTGTCGCTCGCCGCCGTCACCGCGGAGCTGGACGATCGCCTCCTGCAGCAGCCCCATCCCGTGCGTGCGGCCGTGCGAGAGCTGACCGCCGTGGGTGTTGAGCGGCAGGACGCCGTCCCGCGCGATGTTCTTGCCCCCGTCCAGAAAGTCCTTGGCCTCGCCGATCCCGCAGAACCCGAGCGCCTCGATCCAGGACAGGCAGTTGAACGTGAACCCGTCGTAGAGCTGGGCGACGTCGACGTCGTCCGGGCGCAGCCCGGTCCGTGTCCACAGGTGCGCGGCCGGGCCGAGCACCTGCGGCTCGTGCGTCGACGTGCTCTGGTCCCACTCGACCCGCTCGATCAGCTGGGTGCCGACGGCCTCCACCCGCACCGGCGGCTGCCGCAGGTCACCGACGGCGTCGGCGGCCGAGACGATGACCGCGATCGACGCGTCCACCGGAACGTCGCAGTCGTAGAGGCCGAACGGCGTGGTGATCAGCCGCGCCCCGAGGTAGTCGTCCATGTCCATCGGGTCGCGGTAGGTCGCGGTGGGGTTCAGTGCGGCGTTCGCACGCTGGTTGAGCGCGATCCAGCCGAGCGTCTCCCGGGTCGTACCGTACTTCCGGAAGTGGGCTTGCGCGTTGATCGCCAGCCCGTGTGCGGCCGACGTAGCGCCGAACGGCACCGACCATCCGCTGTCGCCGGGCACCCGGCCGAAGGACGGCGCGAGCTCTCCCCGCTTCTGCATCTCGTCGTGCGTCGACTGCCAGATCGTCCGGAAACACAGGACGTGACGGGCCAGCCCGGCGGAGACCGCAAGCATCGCGGCGATCACGGAACCGCCGGGACCGAAGGTCTCGGCGCCGCCGTTGTACCAGGTGGGCCGTATCCGCAGCGCGGCCTCCAGCGCGGTGACACCGCCCTCACCGAAGCCGCCGGCCGGGCCACCGCCCGGGTAGGTGGAGAGGCCGTCGATGTCGTCCATCGTGAGGCCCGCGTCGGCGACCGCCGCCTCGCACGCCTGCACGGTCAGCGTCAGCGGGTCGACGCGCAGCCGCCTGCCCATGTCCGAGGCGCCGACGCCGCTCAGCACGACGTCGTCCTCGAACTTGCGGGTGGTGAGCATCGGCCGCACCCGGGCGCGGATCTCGGCCGGGCCCTCCTCGTCCTCGGGAAGCTCGCCGGGCTCACCGGCCGCCGGCCTGAACAGCGGCAGCCAGACGTCGTCGACCTGCTCGAACGTCACCTGGACGCGCATGCCCAGCTCGACGGCGTCGGGCTCGACGTCGACCAGCCGGGTGGTGAGCCGGACCCGGTCGTCCTCCTCCGGCGCGACCCGCGCGATGACGTACGGCGCGGGCAGCCCGGGGAGCGCGAAGCGGTGGTTGACGGTGAAGCCGACCACGGTCCCGAAACCGGACAGCGTGGTGATCGTGGACTCGGTGCTCCGGCAGCGCGGGCAGGCCGGCTTCGGCGGATGGATCAGCCCTTCGCAGGACGAGCACTGCTGCATCCGGAGCACACCGTCGGCCCCGGACTTCCAGTAGAACTCGTTGAGCAGCGAGACGTACGGCAGCGGGCCGGGCATCACGCCTCCCGTTCCGGCAGGGACGCCACGAAGGGGACGTCGGGCTGCTTGCCGATCTTCGACGCCCCGCCCGGCGAGCCGATCGTCGCGAAGAAGACCACGTTGGCCTCGGCGAACGGCCCCCACTGCTCGGGCAGGTCCTCTTCGAAGTAGATGGCTTCGACGGGGCAGACCGGCTCACAGGCTCCGCAGTCGACGCACTCCTCCGGCTGGATGTAGGCCATCCGGCCGCCCTCGTAGATGCACTCGACCGGGCACTCTTCGACGCACGCCCGGTCGAGCACGTCGACGCAGGGTTCGGCGACCACGTACGCCACGGTTGTTCTCCTTCGCCAAACGAGGCGGCGGCGCCGGCTGACGCCGGCGCCGCCGCGGGTGACAACTCAGTCAGACAGCTTGGCCACGGTCTTGTGCACCGTGACCGGCTCGGCCAGACGCTGCTCGTCGCAGATCTTCTGGAGCTTCTCGATCGTCTCGTCCAGCCCGGGACCGAGCCGAGGTCCCGGCGTGAACGTCGCCGGGAGGTGCTTCATGCCGTTGATGATTCCGGTGGTGTCGTAGTGCACGGCTCCGTCGGGATCGCACACGAAGTCCGGCATCCGGTCGAACACGTGCCGGAGCATCGTCTTGAACGTCGCTCGCGCCACGTTCGAGCCGATGCACCGGTGGATGCCCAGACCGAAGCTGGCGTGCCGGTTACCCTTCCGATCCAGCTGGATCTGGTGCGGGTTCTCGAACACGGTCTCGTCCCGGTTGGCCATCGCCCAGGACATCCAGATCCGGTCGCCCTCCTTGAACTGCGTGCCGGCGATCTCGCAGTCCGCCGAGATCGTCCGTCCGTCACCCTGGGCCGGGGTGAAGAACCGCAGGAACTCCTCGGTCGCTGAGTCCCGGAGCGACTCCCAGTCCCGGATGAGGCGATCGCGCTCCTCCGGGTGCTCCGACAGCCACTCCAGCGTGCGCGCGGTGAGCGACGTCGTGGTGTCCAGCCCGCCGCCGATCAGCAGCTGGACCGCCCCCACGATGTCCCGGTGCGAGGCCTTCCCGCCGTTGATGTCGGCCTTGATCAGCGCGTCGATCAGGCCGGGGCGGGGGTTCTCCCGGATCTCGTTGATCCAGTGCTCCGCTCGCCCACGCGCCTCGAGGTACTTGGTGAAGACGTCCATGATCTCGGGCGAGTCGTGGCGCGTGTAGACCGTGGCGTGCGCCGGTTCGCAGTGCACCACCCAGTCGGCCAGCGGCATCCCGAGCATCGCCATCGTCAGCACCGCGGGCACCACGTTGGCGAGGTCGTCGACGAAGTCGATCTGACCGGACTCGATCTTCTCGTCCAGCGACGCCCGGGTGATCTCCTCGAGCACCGGCTGCCAGCGCTTCACCGCCGCCGGGGACAGGTACGGGTTGAGCGCCTGCCGGTAGTGCCGCTGCTCCGGCGGGTCCATCTCCAGGAACCCGCCGATCGGCTCGCCCGGCATGCGCGGCGGGGGCGGGATCGTGATCCCCCAGTACCCGCGTTTGACCTCGTCGGGGTCGTTCTCGTGCGACAGGATGTCGGCCCGCCGCGCGATGTCGAACACTTCCTTGTTGCCACTGGTGAACCAGTAGCCGCCGTTCGTCTCGTTCCAGGCCACCGGGTAGTTCGTGTGGAACTCGTCGGCCAGTTCTTCGAACTCGATCCGGTAGCGCGGCGAGTGCCGGTCGAGGTTGATGCGCTTACTTTTCCGCTGTTCTTCGATGTCGCGACCGTCGTCGATGGTCATCGATTCCCTCACTCCGGGGGGCAGTAGCGGGGTGGGTCGGCGCAGGAGCGGGCGGCGTCGCTCGCGCGACGCCGCCGCCCTCGGTGCCTAACTCAATCGGTCAGTTCGGCCTTGGCCTTGCGCACCGTGACCGGCTCGGCCAGACGCTGTTCGTCGACGATCTTCTGCATCTTCTCGATCGTCTCGTCCAGCCCGGGGCCGATACGTGGCCCCGGAGTGAACGTCGCGGGCAAGTGCTTCATCCCGTTGATCACGCCGGTCGTGTCGTAGTGCACGGCACCGGACTTGTCGCAGACGAAGTCCGGCATCCGGTCGAGCACGTGCCGGATCATCGTCTTGAACGTCGCCCGCGCGACGTTCGAGCCGATGCACCGGTGGATGCCCAGACCGAAACTGGCGTGCCGGTTACCCTTCCGATCCAGCTGGATGCGGTGCGGGTCCTCGAACACGGTCTCGTCCCGGTTGGCCATCGCCCAGGAGAGCCAGAGACGCTCGCCCTCCTTGAACTGAACGCCGTCGATCTCGGCGTCCACCGCGATCGTCCGGCCGTCACCGACCGCAGGCGTGTAGAACCGCAGGAACTCCTCGGTCGCGGAGTCGCGCAGCGACTCCCACTCCCGGTTGAGGCGATCCCGGTCCTCCGGGTTCTCCGACAGCCACTCCAGCGCATGCGCGGTCAGCGCCGTCGTGGTGTCGAAACCGCCACCGATCAGCAGGCCCACGGCGCCGAGGACATCCTTGTCCGACGGCGGCGCGCCGTTGATCTCGGCGGTGATCAGGCCGTTGATCAGGCCGGGGCGCGGGTTCTCGCGGATCCGCCCGATCCACTCCGCGGTCTTGGCCCTGGCGTCCATCATCATCTGGAAGACCTGCATGACGTTCGGCGAATCCGGGCGCGTGTACACGCTGGCGTGCGCCGGCTCGCAGTGCACCACCCAGTCCGCCAGCGGCATCCCGAGCATCGCCATCGTCAGCACCGCGGGCACCACGTTGGCGAGGTCGTCGACGAAGTCGATCTGACCGGACTCGATCTTCTCGTCCAGCGACGCCCGGGTGATCTCGTCGATCACCGGCTGCCACCGGGCCACCGCGGCCGGGGACAGGTACGGGTTGAGCGCCTGCCGGTAGTGCCGTTGCTCCGGCGGGTCCATCTCCAGGAACCCGCCGATCGGATTACCGGGCCGACGCTGCGGCGGCGGGATCGAGATCCCCCAGTACCCGCGCTTGACCTCGTCCGGGTCGTTCTCGTTCGACAGCACGTCAGCCCGCCGTGCGATGTCGAACACTTCCTTGTTGCCACTGGCGAACCAGTAGCCACCGTGCGTCTCGTTCCACGCCACCGGGCACTTGCCGTGGAACTCGGTCGCGAGGTTCTCGAACTCCACGCGGTACTGCGTGGAGTGCCGGTCGAGGCTGATGCGTTTGTTCTTCCGGGCGTCCGTGTTCGGATCCCGGACGTCGTCGATCGTCACTAAGGTTCTCCCTGCTCAGAACAGGATGATTGCCTGCTCGGGGCAGGTGCGGGCGGCCTCTTTCGCGAGCGTCTCCTGGTCGGCGGGGACGTCCTCGCTGACGGCCGAGGCGTGGCCGTCGATGTCACTGAGTTCGAACAGATCCGGGGCGGTCATCGCACACAGCGTGTGGCCCTGGCAGATCTGCGGATCAACACGAACCTTCATGGGGAGCCGTACCTCCGGTCAGCGCGTCAGACGTGGTAGTCCTGGAACTTCAGGTACGAACCGGCGTCCACCCGCATCTGCATGCCGGTGACGTAACGAGCCTCTTCGGACGCCAGGTAGAGAACAGCGTTGCTGATGTCGACCGGCTCCACGTACGGAACCGGCATCAACTGCTGGAAATAGAACGCCATCTCCGCGTCTTCGCGGGTCGGGTTCTCCAGGTCCGGGCGGAACGCCTTGTACATCGGCGGGCTCTGCAACATCGGCGTGTTGCAGTTGGTCGGGTGCACCGCGTTCGCCCGGATGCTGCGGGTCGCGAGGTTGCGGGCCAGCTCGTGGATGAACTCGCAGACCGCCTTCTTGGCGTACTGGTACGACGCCCCGCCCGGGTCCTGGCCGACCGACCCGGCAGCGCCGAGACCGGCACCGGTCATCGCGACCGCGGCCGAGGACGTGGCGATGATCGACGCGCCTGCCTTCAGGTGGGGCAGCGACGCGTGGATCGCGTTGATGACGCCCACTAAGAGCGTGTCGACGCCGTCCATCCAGGCCTGGACCGCCGGCTCGCCCTTCATCGGTGCGATACCGGCCTGTGCCACCACGATGTCGAGGTGCCCGAGCTGCGCGACACCCTGCTCGACGGCCGCGATCAGCTGCGCGCGCTCCCGGACGTCGGCCTCGACCGCGACGATCCGCCGGTCGAGCGCCTCGACCAGTGCGACGGTCTCCTTGAGGTCGTCCGAGGACGACATCGGGTAGTTCACCGTCTCGAAGTCGCGGCAGATGTCCACCGCGATGATGTCCGCGCCCTCTTCGGCGAGCCGGACCGCGTGGCTACGGCCCTGTCCTCTGCCCGCGCCCGTGACGAACGCGACCTTTCCCTCTACCCGACCAGCCATGGTTCGACCTCTCTGTCTACTGTGCTGATTCAGCGCGCGGCCGCGGTCGGCCAGGCGATGGTCTTGACCTCGAGGAAGTCCTCCAGGCCCTCGGTGCCCCACTCCCGCCCGAGGCCGCTCTGCTTGTAACCGCCGAACGGCGACTGGACGTCGAACCAGTTGCCGCCGTTGACCCCGACCGTGCCGCTCCGCATCCGCCGGGCCAGGCCCATCGCACGCTCGAAGTCGGCGCTGTGCACGGCACCGGACAGGCCGAAGATCGTGCTGTCGGCGATGCGCAGCGCGTCCTCGTCGTCGTCGAACGGAAGGACCACCATGGCCGGGCCGAAGATCTCGTCCTGCGCCACCGCGGACTTCGGGTCGACGCCGGTGATCAGCGTCGGCTCGACGTAGTAGCCGCGCTCGAACCGGTCCTGCGGCTTGCCACCGAGGGCGATCCGGCCGTCGCGGGCAGCCGCCTCGTAGTACCCGAGCACCTTGTCGCGCTGCGCGGCGTTGATCACCGGCCCCATCAGGTTGCCCGGGTCGGTGGGGTCGCCCCACGGCATCTGCGCCATGACCGCGGCCAGCTGCTCGACGGTCTCGTCGAGCTTGTTCCGCGGCACGAGCAGCCGGCTCTGCACCGCGCACCCCTGGCCGGCGTGCACGACGATGCCCATCGCCAGGCCGGGCAGGATCTGCGAGAAGTCGGCGTCGTCCAGCAGGATCGCGGCGGACTTGCCACCGAGCTCCAGCGTGACCCGCTTGATCGTCTCGGAGGCGGCCGCCATGACCTTGCGGCCGGTGCCGGTCGAGCCGGTCAGCGTGACGTGGTCGACGTCCGGGTGGGTGGCGAGGATCTGCGCGACGCTGTTGTCGCTCGTGGACACCACGTTGAGCACGCCGGCCGGGATGTCGGTGTGCTCGGCGGCGATCTTGCCGAGGGCCAGCGCGCTGAACGGCGTGTCCGGAGCTGGCTTGAGCACGACCGTGCAGCCGGCCGCGAGCGCGGCGGCGGTCTTGGCGATGTTCAGGTAGAACGGGTAGTTCCAGGGCGTGATCGCGGCGACCACACCGGCGGCCTCGCGGCGGACGACCCGGCTGGTCGCCGCGCCGTAGAACTCCTTCTCCGGCAGCGGACGCTCGAACTCGTAGCTGCCGAGCAGGTCGATGTAGTGGTCGATGAAACCGATCGGGCCCTCGAGCTGGATCGCGCCGGTCAGCGCGACCGGGCTGCCCGACTCGGCGACGACGATGCTCCGCAGCTCCTCGACGTTGTTCCGCAGGGCGTCGCGCAGCTGGATGAGGCAGTGCCGGCGGAACTCGACATCGGTCGACCAGGACGTCGTGTCGAACGCCCGGCGCGCGGCACCGATGGCCTTCTCGACGTCGGTGGCGTCGGCGTCGGGGGCGGCGCCGATGACCTCCTCGGTGGCCGGGTTGATGTTGTCGAATGTGCGGCCGCTCCCGGCGGCGACGAGCTCGCCGTCGATGAGAAGGCGTTCACCAAGCGATGTCATGAAGAGCTCCGAGGGGGGTGAGTTTCAGGCGAGAGCGCGAGCGTGCTCGGGAACCGTGAGAAGGCCGGCCAAGGTCTGGTGGGCGGCGGCGAGCGCACCGAGGTCACCGCCGAGGTCGGCGACGACCTGGCGGACCACCGCCACGTCCTTGCCGATGAACTCGCCGGCGGCCGCGGCGAACCCGGCGACCGAGCCGGCGCGGGCCACGCCGGACAGCGCGAAACTGTTCGAGCTGCCCTGCGGCAAGGCCTCGAGCAATGCCGCCTCGGAGACGCCGAGCTGGGCACCGAGGTCGACCGCGGCCGCGAGCAGCCCGATGTTGGCCGCGAACACGGCGTTGTTGATCAGCTTGACCCGCTGGCCGTTGCCGCGGCCACCGACGTGCAGGATCGGGTCACCGTAGGCTGCCAGCGCGGGGCGGGCGCGGGCGACCGCCTCGTCGCTGCCGCCGACCAGCAGCGTGATCCGGCCGGCGGCGATGTCGTGCGGGCCTCCGCTGACCGGGGCGTCCAGCACCTCGATGCCCCGGCCGGCGGCGCGCTCGGCCAGCGCGTCGGCGGTGCCCGGGTGCCCGGTCGTGTGGACGATCAGCAGCGCGCCGTCCGGCAACGCGTCGATCAGCCCGTCGTCGAGGGCCACCTGGCGGACCTGCTCGTCGGTGTGGACGCAGATTACGACGGCCTCGGCGCCGGCCGCGACCGCGCCGAGGTCGCGTACCGCTACGGCACCGTCCTCGGTGAGCGCCGCGGCGGCGGCGTCGGAGCGCGCGAGCACGCGGACCTCGTGCCCGGCGCCGGCCAGCCGCTGCACCATCGGCCGGCCCATCCGGCCGGCGCCGACAACTCCGACTCTCATGCGGGGAAGTTGAAGATTCGGCGGGCGTTGCCCTCGACGATCAGCCGTGCCTCGTCGTCGGGAACTCCTGCCAGCTGCTCACCGAGCACCTTGCGGGTGTGCGGCCAGTTGCAGTCCGAGTGCGGGTAGTCGCTCTCGAACAGGATCTGCTCGACGCCGATCGAGTGGCGCAGGTCGATGCCGTTCTGGTCGGAGATGAACGCACCGTAGATGTGGTCCTTGAACAGCTCCGACGGCTTGCGGTCCTGGTCGATGTTGCACCAGTACTTGTGCCGGCCCCACGAGTAGTCGGCACGCTCGAGGATGTACGGGATCCAGCCGATCCCGCCCTCGGAGAGCACGAACTTGATGTTCGGGAACTTGTAGAACACCGGCGAGATCAGCAGATCGACGCAGGCCATCATCGAGTTGATGCCGAACAGCGCGATCGTCACGAACATGTCGGCGTCCTGCGCGACGCCCTGCGGCGCGCCACCCGAGCCGAAGTGGACCGACACCGGGAGGTTGGCCTCCTCGCAGATCCGCAGCAGCGGGTCCCAGTGATCGGTGTGGTACGACGGCAGCCCGACGCGGTGCGGCGCCTCGATGAACGACACCGACTTGGCGCCCTTCGCTGCGGTGCGCTCGACCTCCTTGACCGCCGCCTGAACGTCCCAGAACGGGACCATCACCAGCGGGATCTGGCGGTCGGGTGCGTAGGCGCACCACTCGTCGAGGATGAAGTCGTTGTAGGCGCGGATGCACTCCGCGGCGAGGTCCTTGTCCTCGCACGCGTAGAACGTGCTGCCGGCGAACCCACCCATGTTCGGGAAGCACAGCTGGGCCCAGACGCCTTCGACGTCCATGTCCTTGATGCGCTCACCGATGTCGTGGCAGCCCGGGCGCATGTCGTCGTAGCTGCGCGGGTCCATGCCGAACTCGCGCGGGTGCTTGCCCGCGACCGCGTTGAGCGCGAAGTTGCCGGACGGCTTGCCGTTGAAGATCCAGGTGTCGTTGCCGTCCGGCAGGCGCTCGATGCGCGGCGCGACGTCCTGGTACTTCTGCGGCATCCGGTCGAGCCAGACCCGCGGGTGCTCAATCACGTGATCGTCGACCGAGATGATCTTGGCATCGTCGGGGAGCGGCATGTGCGTGCCTCCAATCAGGAACGGAACCGGTCAACGAGGGTGTTGCATCGTGTTCAGCGCCGAGTCGGCCGCGGGTAGCACCGCGCCGACCTCCGCTCCTGCCGCGTCGGCCAGTTCGACCGCCAGCCGGACGTCCTTCTGCAGTAGTGGTCCGGCGATGGGGGCCATCCGGGTGGCGTCGTAGTCGCCGCCGGGCAGCACCGCGGACGCGGCGAAGCTGTTGCCGCTTCCGGAGCCGAAGACCTTCGCCAGCGCTTCGAGGTCGACCCCGAGCTCCCGGCCCAGCGCGTACGCCGACTCGGCGACCCCCAGGTGCGCGGTGAACAGGAGGTTGTTGAGGATCTTCGTCACCTGACCGGAGCCGACCGGCCCCAGGTGCAGGATCGGGTTCGCGAACGTCTCGAACACCGGGCGGACCTTCTCCAGCACCGCCTCGTCACCGCCGACCATCACGAGCAGACGCTGTTCGGCCGCCGCGTGGCCGCCACCGCTCACCGGCGCGTCGATCAACGCGACGCCCTTTCGGGCGGCTTGCTCGGCGAGCGCGCGGCAGGTGTCCGGGTGCACTGTGCTGTGGACGACGATCACGCCACCCTCGGCGAGACCGGAGAGCACCTCCTCGCCGATCGTCCGCACCCCGTCGTCGTCGACCACGCAGAGGCAGACGACGTCGCTGGCCTTCGCGAGCGCCGCAGGCGAGTCCGCGACCGCCGCGGCGGTGTCCGCGTAGGGCTCCAGCGACTCCGCCCGGCGCGCCCAGAGCGTGGTCGGGAAACCGGAGTCGACGATCCGGCGCGCCATCGGTCCGCCCTGGGACCCCAGACCGATAAACCCGACCCGGACCGTAGTCACGTGACCGCTCCGGCGATCTTGAACTCGAGCGCCTTCTCGTCGGTGAAGCCGAGCTCGGCCAGGATCTCGTCGGTGTGCTCGGCGAACTGCGGCGCCCGGGTGAGCACCGGCGGCTTCCGGTCGAACTGCACCGGGTTCGCGACCAGCTTCTGCGTGTTCCCCTCGTAGTCGACGACGTCGACCACGCCACCGACGGCCCGCAGCTGCGGGTCGTTGCCGACCTCGAACGTGTCCTGGACCAGCGCCCACTGGCCTTCCATGTCGTCGAAGACCGAGACCCACTCGTCCTTGGTGCGGGCCGCGATGATCTCGGCGACGATCTCCCCGGCCCCGAGCGCGTTGCGCATCAGCTTCTCGGTGGTGTCGAACCGCTCATCGACGATCAGGTCCGGACGCCCGACGACCTGACAGAAGTCGGCCCAGTACCGGCCCGGCTGCAGCATGCAGAGGTTGATCCACCGGCCGTCGGACGTGCGGTAGTTACCGGTGAGCGGGTTGTTCGGGGTGCCGCCGGCCCGGGGGGCGAACTTCGGCAGCGGCCCGCCCGACTGCAGCGCGAGGTTGACGTTGAGCTGGATCGCCCACGCCCCGACGCCGAGCAGCGACACGTCCACGACCGACGGCTCGCCGGTCGTCGCGCGGGCGTACAGCGCCGCCGCGATGCCACCGGCGATCGTCATCCCGCCGATGTTGTCGCCGTAGGCACCGGCCGGCGGCGGCGTCGGAGCGGCCGCACCGTCGGGCGTCAGCGCGTCGGCCGTGCCCGCGCGGGCCCAGTACGCGGTGCCGTCGTACCCACCGCTCTCCGCCTCCGGACCCGCGTGCCCGAATGCCGACCCGACCACGAAGATGATGTTCGGGTTGACCGCCCGGACGTCGTCGAGATCGATGCCGAGCTTCCGGCGTGCGGCCGGGAGAAAGTTCGTCAGGAAGACGTCGCTGCGCCGGATCAGCTCGTGCAGGACCTCTTTGGCCTCCGGCTTCTCCAGCGAGAGACCGAGGCTGCGCTTCCCGCGGTTCGGGCCTTCCATGATCGGCGCGAACGTCGAGTTCTTCGAAATGACGTCGTGTCCGAGCGCCTTGACCAGGCCGCGCTGGGCGTCACCCTTCTCGGCGTGCTCGATCTTGACGACGTCGGCACCCCAGTCCGCCAGCACAGCGCCGGCGGACGGCACATAGGTGAACTGGGCCACCTCGAGGACCCGGACGCCTTCCATCGGCCTTAACACGTGACGCACCCTCATCTCTGCCACGGGCCGGGGCTCCCGGCGAACGTGCCGGGCCGGGACGTCCCGGCGGGGACTCCGGTGACCTGGGGGTGGAGGAAGCGGCATCGCGGCAGTGAAAACGCCGCACCGGCGACAGACCTGCGCTCCGGGCGGTCTGTCGTGCTCCTCCACGTCGAGGAAACCGGGGACATCGTATAGTTCTAAAACTATCAATCTCAAGGGCTTCCACGATGTTCTCGTCGGGCCCTATTGCCAGCTCATACGCGTAGTGCACCCGCATCCGCGGCATTTGAGACTTGGAAATCCGTTGAAGTCTGCAACCGGGGAGCGTGATTCCTAGCACGTGCTAGGAACGCACCCTACGCGTGTCCTGCGTCACACGGAAGACATCAGACGGAAGCACTCGCGTCTTCCGCGGAACCCGGCCGGAAGCAACGCGGCGGGAGTACAGTTCGGGCGCTAGCACGTGCTAACGAACACTGAGATCAGAGGCGTACATGGCTGGACGGGTGGAAGGAAAGGTCGCGCTGATCACCGGCGCGGCACGCGGGCAGGGGCGCGCCGAGGCGATCCGGCTCGCACAGGAGGGTGCGGACATCATCGCGGTCGACATCGCCGGCCCGCTGCCCAGCGTCGACTACGACTCCCCCACGCCGGACGACCTGGCGGAGACCGTCGCGCTGGTCGAGAAGCACGACCGGCGGATCGTCTCGGCGAAGGTCGACGTCCGCGACCTCGACGCGCTCACGGCCGCCGTCGACGCCGGGGTCGCCGAACTCGGCCGGCTCGACGTCATCGTCGCCAACGCGGGCATCTGCGTCCCGCGGGCGTGGGACCAGGTCACGCCGCAGATCTACTCCGACACGATCGACACCAACGTCACCGGCGTCTGGAACACCGTGATGTCCGGCGCGAAGTACCTGGTCGAGGCCGGGGGCGGGTCGATCATCCTGATCAGCTCCGCCGCAGGCCTGAAGGTGCAGCCGTTCATGGTGCCCTACACGACCAGCAAGTGGGCCGTCCGCGGCATGGCCAAGGCGTTCGCCGCCGAGCTGTCTCAGCACAACATCCGGGTCAACAGCGTCCACCCGACCGGCGTCGCGACGCCGATGGGCACCGGCGACATGCAGGTCGCGATCGGCGCCGCGATCCAGACGTACCCGAAGCTCGCGGGCATGTTCGCCAACCTGCTGCCGGTCGACATCACGCAGCCCGAGGACGTGGCCGACACCGTGCTGTTCCTCGCCTCCGATGAGTCGAAGTACATCACCGCCCACGAGATCGCGCCGGACGCGGGCGTCACGGAGTTCTGAACCTTGTAGCGTGAACGAAAGACGAGGGAGGGAGGCCGGTGGCTGCAGCGCGTCGTCCGCGGGTGACGAGTACGGACGTGGCGCGAGCCTCCGGCTTCTCCCGGCAACTGGTCGGCTTCGTCCTGAACAACACCCCCGGTCAGTCGATCCCGGAGACCACGCGCGCGAAGGTGCTCCGGGCCGCCGAGGAGCTCGGTTACGTTCCGCACGGGCCCGCCCAGGCGCTGCGACGCGGGCGCGGGCGGACCGTGCTGCTCGCGATCCCCGACCTGCCGCAGGGCGGGACGATGGGCGACATGCTCGAGGTCCTGGCGGACGAACTGGCCACCGAGGGCTTCACGCTGGTGACCTACCTGCTCGGCGCGGAGCATCGGTCGCCGAAGGACGTCGCGGCCGCGCTCGCGCCGGTCGCGGTCGTCGGCATGGTGCCGTTCACCGAGTCCGAGATCGCCACGTTCACGGCCAGCGGTGCCGCGCTGGTGCTGCCGCAGCCCGGGACCCGGTTCGGGTCCAACCTCGAAGAGGTCATGCAGCTGCTCGGCGAGATGCAGGTCGACTACCTGTCCGGGCGTGGCCACCGCCGGATCGCGTTCGCGGTGCCGGGCGACATCCGCTCGGCGTCGCTGTCCGCCGGGCGGTACGAGGGGGCGCGGCGCGCCGCGGAGCGTCGTGGGCTACCGCCGGTCAAGCGGTACGTGGTGCCGTCCGAGGGTGCCGCGGACGTCGTCCGCGTCTGGCGTTCGGGCCGCCACCCGATCACCGCGGTCGCGTGCCACGGCGACGAAGTCGCGTTCGCGGTGCTGGCCGCCGCCCGCGCGGCCGGGCTCCGGGTTCCCGAGGACCTCGCGGTGATGGGCGCCGACGAGCTGTCGATCGCCCGCTACGCCGAGCCGCCGCTCACCACGATCTCGATCGACGGGCGCAGTTCCGGCGTGATCCTCGCGCGGACGCTCGTCGACCTGCTCGCCGACCGCACTCCCCCGCCGTTCGACCTCCACGACGGCATCACGCTGGTCCCCCGCGCGTCGGCCTAGGCCCAGCGGGCGGCGAGGCGCTGGCGGTGTTCCGCGGGGGATCCGAACAGCGCGCGGTTGAGCGCCGCCCGCTTCAAGTACGCATGAATCCCGCTCTCCCACGCGTACCCGATCGCGCCGTGCAACTGCATCGCGGTCCCGGCCGCCTCTACTGCGGCCTCGCAGGCGTAGGACTTGGCCCGGGACACCGCGGCCTCATCCAGGCGCGCCGCCGCGTCCGACACCAGCAGCCGGGCCAGGGAAGCTCGGACGTAGAGGTCGGCGCACGCGTGCTTGACCGCCTGGAACGACCCGATCGGCCGCCCGAACTGCTCGCGGGTCCGGACGTGGGCCACGGTCGCGTCCAGCACGGCCTCGCTGATCCCGAGGCTGTCGCAGGCCACCGCTGCCGCCGCCCGGTCGACGAGACGCCGCACGGCCACGGCGGGGTCGCCGGCGAAGCGCACGACCGCGTCGGCCGGGACCGGGAGGTCCGAAGCCTCCACGACCCCGAAACACCGGGTCTCGTCGAGCACGGGTTGTTCGACGATCCGCACCGCGGAAAGCTCCGGGACAACGACCACGACGGCTCCGTCGGGATCCTCCGCGAGCAGCAGGATCCGGTCGGCCCCGACGGCGTCGGGGACGAACGTGGCCCGTCCGGTCAGCCGGAGCCCCCGCTCCAGCCGGAACGGGACGCCGTCCGCCAGGCCACTGTTCCCGGCGTCGCGGATCGCGGCGGCCGGCGCCACGGTGCCGTGCGCGACGTCGCGGAGCAGTTCGTCGCGGGTGGTCGACGGCGCGAGCAGGCCGAGCGTCCCGACGCTCAGGACCGCGCCCAGATACCCGCTGCGGGTCGCCGCGCGGCCCATCTCCTCGAGGACGACCGCGACCTCGGCGAACGTCGCGTCAGCACCGCCGAGCGCGTCCGGCACCTCCAGGCCCGCCCAGCCCGCCTCGGCCAGCGTCCCCCGGTCGACGGACGGCTGGGCACCGAGCAGGTCGCGCGCCACCGCACGCAAGTCATCGTGCAGTTCGAGAAGCTCGGTGCTCATGCGGCACTCGGCTCGCGAGGCAGGCCGAGCGCGCGCTCGCCGATGATCGTGCGCTGGATCTCGCTCGTCCCGCCGGGGATCGTCCACTCCCACGAGCCGATGAAGTCGAGCATCCAGGCGCCGGACTCCCACCCGCTGGAGAGCGGCTTGCGCAGCACCGTGTGCGCGGCCGGCCCGGCGATCTCGACGCCGAAGTCCATCACCCGCTGCAGCAGCTCGCTGTAGACGAGCTTGACGACCGACGCGTCGGCCGCACCCGCCGTCCCGTCGCCCGCGCGCTCGACGTGCGTCCGGCACAGCGCGCGGAGCGCCGCGATCTCGGTCTCGAACGCGCCGAGCCGTTCCTGCACCCGCGGGTCGTCGAGCGGACGTGACCCGTCGGCACGACGATCGCCGCACGCCTCGACCAGCCACCGGAAGCCCGCGTTACCCAGCCGCTCGGCGAGTTCGAGCATCGTCATCCCGCGTTCGGCGCCCAGCGTCGCCTGCGCCACCCGCCAGCCCTCGTTCTCCGGCCCGATCCGGTTCGCGACCGGGACCGTGACGTCGTCCAGGAAGATCTCGGCGAAGTGTGACTCGCCGGTCGCCTGCCGGATCGGACGCACCTCGACGCCGGGCGCGCGCAGGTCCAGCAGCAGGTAGGTGATCCCGCGCCGTTTCGGTGCGTCCGGGTCGGTGCGGACGAGCAGCAGGCACCAGTCCGCGTACGCGGCACCGCTCGCCCAGATCTTGTGCCCGTTGACGACGTAGCGGTCGCCGTACCGGCGCGCGGTCGTCCGCAGCGCGGCCAGGTCGGACCCCGCACCCGGCTCCGAGAACCCCTGGGCCCAGATCTCGCCGTCCAGGATCGCCGGGAGGTGTCGCGATCGCTGGGCGTCGGTGCCGGCGATCAGCAGCGTGGACGCGGCATGGTGGATCGCGACGAACGCGAGCACCAGGCGGGGCGCGTCGGCGGCGGCCAGCTCCTGGTAGAGCACGGTCTGCGAGGCTGCGGACAGTCCGCCGCCCCACTCGGCCGGCCAGTGCGGAACCGCGAGTCCGGCCGCACGCAGCTCCTGGAACCAGGCCTGCTGGAACCGGACGTACTCCGCCTCCGGCACGCCGGTCTGAGTTCGTCGCCAGTCCGGTGGCACGTGGGTCCGGCACCAGTCCCGCACCGCGACACGGAACTCAGCGGGCTCGGAAGGCCAGGAGTTCATGCCGGGCCCGCCGGGGGACGCAGCGCGAGCAGCCGTTCCCGGTGCTCCACCGAGCGCATCGACGCCCCCTCGGCGGCGAACCCCTCCGGCAGCGCGTCACCCAGCGCCCGCGCCAGGACGCCGTTGAGCAGGCGCTTCGTGCCGCGCAGGGCCTCCGGCGACTGCGCCGCGAGCCGTTCCGCGCAACGTCGGGCCTCGGTGAGCACCGCATCCGGGGAGACCACTCGGGTCGCGAGGCCCAGCTCCACCGCGGTCGCGGCCGGGATCCGGTCGCCGGTGTAGAGGTACTCCCGGGAGCGCAGGATCGGGGTGAGCAGTGACCAGAACGCCGCACCACCGTCCCCCGCGACCAGGCCCACCGTCACGTGCGGATCGGCCAGGTAGGCGGTCTCCGAGAGCAGCACGATGTCGGAGAACACCGCCAGCGTGCAGCCGAGCCCGACGGCCGGTCCGTTGACCGCGGCGATCACCGGCAGCGGGAAGCGGAGCATCTCGTCGACGATCCGGGCGCCCGCGACCAGGCTGGCGTCCCGCGCCACCGGATCGTCGAGGAACGACGTGATCCAGTCCAGGTCGCCGCCGGAGCAGAACGCGCGGCCCGCGCCGGTGAGGATCACCACCCGCGCGTCGTGGTCCGCGGCGAGCTGCTCCCAGACGTCGGCGAGCCCGGAGTGCAGGGGCTCGTTGACCGCGTTGAACACGTCCGGGCGGTTCAGGACGACGGTCCGGATCGGTCCGTCGACCTCGACGCTGAGCTCGGCGGGCAGGTCGTACTCCATGGTCGGTCTCCCTCTCACACCGGGCTGACGTCGAGCGGCTCACCGAGCGGCTCGCCGAACAGCCCGGTCAGCCCGCGCCGGCCGACGAGCCGGGTCAGCCGCTCGCGCGCCGCCGACAGCCCCAGCGGCAGACGACGCAGTGGCTGGCTGTACCGGGACAGCCAGGAGAGCGTCGTCTCGTCGCAGAAGCCGCTGGCGCCGTGCAGCTGGTGCGCGGCGCGGAACACGGTCTCGGCCGACTCCGCCGCCGCGATCCGCAGTGCGAGCGCGTCGGCCAGCGCGTCCTCGCTCTCGGTCTGGACGCTCCACAGTGCGTGCTTGGCCAGCGCTTCCACGCCCATCCGCTCGACCTCGGCGTCGGCGAGCTGGAACTGGACCGCCTGGAACGCCGAGAGCGGCCTGCCGAACTGGGTCCGGAGGCGGACGTGGGCCCTGGCGAGGTCGATCGCGCGGTCCAGCATCCCCAGCAGCGTCCAGCCGGGCAGCGTCAGCGCGAGCGCGACGTCCTTGGCCCCGTCGTCGTCGATCGGGTCGAGCTCCAGCTCGCTGACGAACAGCGACGTGCGGGGCGGACGGGTCGCCGGTGTGGCCCGCGCGCTGCTGCGGTTTCCGTCCAGGGTGACCGCCGCCCAGCGCAGGTCCAGGTGCGCGACGGCGGCGGAGGGCACCGGCCCGGCGACGACGAGCAGGCCGTCGACGGCGAGGTCGACCGGGCGGGCCAGCCGCTCGGCCACCGGGTAGGCCAGCGCCCAGTAGCCCGCGCTGCGGCAGAGCGCCGCCGCGGCTTCCAGCTCGATCGGGTTGCTGCGCGCCTCCAGGTCCCAGGCTCCGAGACCGGTCAGCACCGGCTCGACGAGCCCGCCGCGGCGATCCGGCTCGTACTCGGCACGCTGCACGAGCGAGTCGCCACCCGCCGTGGCGAACGCCCGCGACGCCTGCTCGGCGTATTCGGTCGCTTCCTCGCTCAGCTCGAGGTTCACGACGCCGCCAGCAACGCGCGGGAGAGCAGGACGCGCTGCACCTCGATGCTGCCGGACGCCACCGTGGAGGCTTGGGCGTAGCGCCAGTGGTCCTCCACCTGGCGCCGGTACCGGAGCCCGTCCGGTCCGGTCAGCGCCGCCGCACCCACGATCTCCATCAGTACCTCCGCGCTGTCCTGGTCGAGCTTGGTGACCGCGATGCGGTAGGCCGCGGCGTCGCCGGGGGTCACCCGGCCGTCGCTCTGCAGCGCGACGACCCGGTAGGCGAGCAGGCGGGCCCGTCGGCAGTGGACCAGCATCCGCGTCCAGCGGGCCCGCAGCTCGGGCGGCAGATCGTCCCACTGGTCGCCGAGGACGTCGGGAGCGGCCTGCAGCAGGCGCTCGCACCGGGCGTACCGCGCGATCCCGACCCGCTCGAACGCCAGCACCTCCTGGACCACCCGCCAGCCGTCACCCTCGGTTCCGAGCACGTCGGCGGGGCCCACCCGGACGTCGTCGAAGAACACCTCGTTGAGGTGGTGCGGGCCGAGCATGCTGCGGATCGGCCGGACCACGATGCCCGGTGCGTTCATCGGGACGAGGAAGATCGTCAGCCCCTGCTGCTTCTTCGCCCCGTTGGACGTGCGGGCGAGCAGGAAACACCACTGCGCCATCGAGGCGTAGGACGTCCAGATCTTCTGGCCGGAGACCCGCCACCCGGTGCCGTCCGGACGCGCGGCCGTGCGCAGCGACGCGAGGTCGGAGCCGGCTTCGGGTTCGCTGAAGCCCTGGCACCAGATCACCTCGCCGCGCGCGATCGGGGGCAGGTGCTGCCGCTGTTGTTCCGGGGTGCCGTGCCGCATGATCGTCGGGCCCACCCAGTTGACGCCCATGTACTGGGCGCCGCGGGGTTCGTGGTGGGCCCACATCTCCTCGCGGACCACGGTCTGCTCCCAGGGTGACCCGCCGCCGCCGCCGAACTCCTCCGGCCACGCGACGCAGAGCAGGCCGCGGTCGGCGAGCACCTCACAGAACCGCTGGGCGACCGCGAGATCCGCCGGATCGTCGGTGAACGCGCCGAGGTAGTCGGCGGGAACGTGCTCCGCGACCAGACGACGCAGCTCGGCGCGTAGCGCCGTGGCGCGCTCCCCCATCGTGTACTCCATGGGGTTCACGATAATACAATCCTTACAATGATAGTGAGTTTAGCGGATCACCGCGCGGTCCAACCTCCGTCGACGACCACGGTCTGACCGGTGACGTAACTCCCGCCGTCGCCGACCAGCCACAGCACGGCGCCGACGATGTCGTCCACCGAGCCCTCCTTCGGCAGCGGCGTGTTGCGGCGGAGGTACTCGCGCGCCTTCTCGGCGTCGTAGAGCGGGCCGGTGATCTCGCTGCGGAAGAAGCCCGGCGCCACCGTGTTCACCCGGATCGAGTGGCGCGCCCACTGCACCGCGAGCTCGGCGGTGAGGCCGGACAGGCCGGCCTTGCTCGCCGCGTAGGACGCCTGCGGGATCCCGGGGATGCCGACCCGGCCACTGATCGACGAGATGTTGACGATCACGCCGCGCCCCAGCTCACGCATGTGCGGGAAGACTCCCTGCGCGAGCAGGAGCGGCGCCAGCAGGTTGAGGTCGAGCGTCCGGCGGGCGGCCTCGAGCGGCTCGGACTCGGCGCGCTCCTCGGTGAACATGCTCCCGGCGGCGTTGACCAGGATCTCGGGCGGCCCGAGCCCGTCGACGACCGCGGGCACGACCGAGCCCACCCGCTCCGGATCGGACAGGTCGCACTCGACGGCCAGCCCCTTGAGACGCGACGCCAGCTCGTCGAGCCGATCACGCCGGCGGGCTACCACGGCGACCCGGGCGCCGAGCGACGCCATCGCCTCGGCCACCGCGGCACCGAGGCCGGAGGAGGCACCGGTCACGATCGCGACCCGGCCGTCCAAATCGAGCATTCGTGCCGCGACCTCGCGGTCCAGGGCCACGCCGGTCTCCCTCGGTCGGTGAAGGCCGATCCTAAGGAAAACTCTCAATCCTTACAAGGATAGGCGCGTCAGCCGCGCCGGAACCGCTTCCGGCTCCGCTCGGACGCCGCGTCGATGACGCCGCCCTTCAGCGACCGGCCGACCCAGTGCTGGGTCGCGCTCAGGTGCTCCTGGGCGATCCGGGCGGCCTCGTCCGCGTCGCCGTCCTCGATCGCCTGCACCAGGCGCGCGTGGGCGCGATGCGCGGCGGCGCAGTCGGAGTGCGAGGGGTAGGCGCCCCGCGAGGCCTGCGCCTCGGCCCAGGCCTCTTCCTGCACCGACCACAACGACGTCAGGCTCTTGACGACGACGCGCAGCGTGGCGTTGGTCTCGAAGCCGACCAGCGCGTCGTGGAACTCGCGCGACGCGGTCGTGAACACCGCACCGTCGTCGATGCAGCGCTCGCTGGCATCCAGCAGCTCGCGGAGCCGCGGGACGACGAACCGGTGCCGGTCCGCACGCTGTGCCAGGCGGCTCGCGCAGAGCGGTTCGAGCACGGCCAGCGCGTCACCGAGGTCGGTGGCCTTCACCTGCATCGCCTGCAGCGTCAGGCCGAGCGCGTAACCCGCGGTGCCGATGTCCGGCGCGTGCACCACCGCGCCGCCGCGGTTGCCGCGCCGCACGGTGATGAACCCTTCGGTCTCCAGGATGCGCAGGGCCTCGCGCACCGACGGGTAGCTCACCCCGAACTCGGCGACGAGTTCGTCCTGTTTCGGCAGTGAGGTGCCGTCGACAATTCCACCAGCGAGGATCCGGTTACGCAGGGCCGCGGCGACCTGCTCCGCCATACGCAATTGGCTGATTTTCGTGTGCTCGGAGCCTGCAATCGCCATAATTGTAAGTTTAGCAGTGATGCGGCTGCGGACTCATGACCGATCCGGTGCGGCGATGAGCTGAGGCAATTCGGTGCGCTGCACCTTGCCCATCGCGTTCACCGGCAGAGTGTCCACCTGGGTCCAGACCTCCGGAACCTTGTACGGGGCGAGTTCCCGGCGGCACCGCTCGGCGAGCGCGTCCAGGTCGAGCGTCGTCCCCGCGCTCTGCACGACTGCGGCCACCCGCTGGCCGAGCCGATCGTCGGGAACGCCGCAGACCGCGACCCGGACGACGTCCGGGTGCGCGGCGATCACCCGCTCCACCTCGAGCGGGTAGATGTTCGCCCCGCCCCGGATGATCACGAGCTTCTTCCGGTCGAGGACGGTCAGCCAGCCGTCGGCGTCCACGGCCCCGACGTCGCCGGTGGGGAACGGGCCGGGAGCGGCCGCGCGAACGCGGCCCTCCTCCCAGTACCCCAGCAGCGGACGCCAGACGCCGGCCCACCGGCCGGTGGACGCCGCGGCGAGCCGCAGTTCGCCCGGTTCGCCGTCCGGGAGCCGGTTACCCGCCTCGTCGTACGCGGCGACGTCGTACTGCGGAAGCACCTGTCCACTCGCACCCGGCCGCCAGTCCTCGCCCGGCGGGTCGATCGCGACGACGGTCGGCGCCTCGGTGAGGCCGTAGGTCGCACGAGGCACCAGCCCGTGGGTCGCGGCGAACGCGCGGCGCACGGTGTCCGGCGTATCGCTGCCGCCGCTCCAGACCTCGCGCAGCGAGCTCAGCTCCGCGTCCGGACGCCGGGCGAGGTCGTAGAGCTGCGCGGGCGCGCCGTTCCAGACCGTGACGCGCCGGGTGGCGATCCACTCGGCGACGCCGTCGACGTCGCGCCGGTCCATCAGCACGCAGCAGCCGCCCGCCTGCGCGGTGAGCAGCGTCGAGAGCACGATCAGGTTGAGGATCGTGAGCGGGAAGCTGTCGCCCTTACGCAGGTCCGGCCCCCAGCCACGGGTGGCGACCAGCACCGCGCCCGGCAGCAGCAGGTTGCGCTGGCTGTGCACGACCGCCTTGGGCACCCCGGACGTGCCGCTGGTGAACGCGATTCCGGCCGGCGCGTCGAGGTGCCGGTCGACCGGGGGTGCGCTCAGGTTCTGACCGAGGAGCTCCGCCCATCGATCGGGGCCCACACCGTCCACCCGGCATCGCGGCCCGGCCAGCACGACCGTCGGCTCGATCAGGTCGCGCAGCCCCTGCTGTTCGGCCGGCGCGAGCGCCTCGCCGATGCCCGCCCAGACCGCACCGATCCGCTGGGCACCGTGGAAGGCACCGACGATCGTCAGGTCGTTGGGGAGGCAGGCCGCCACCCGGTCACCGGGCCGCACCCCGAGCGACCACAGCGCTCCGGCCGCACGCCGGGCCTGGTCGTCGAGGTCGGCATAGGACCAGACGCCCGACGCGGCCTCGACCGCGGGCCGGTCCCGGTAGCGCGCGACCGCTGCGTCCAGCACGCCGGGGATCGTCTTTTGCACGAACCCTTGATATCACAATCTTTATAATGATTCATTGATTAGGGTTCAATGCGGAGGTGGCGGCAACGTGAGAGTGACCCATCCCGGTCCCCTGTCCGGTGTCCGCGTCGTCGATCTGACCGCGATGGTGATGGGTCCGTACTGCACCCAGCTCATGGCGGATCTCGGCGCGGACGTGATCAAGATCGAACCCCCCGGCGGCGACAACACCCGCTTCATCTCGGCCGGGCCCGAACCGGCGATGGGCGGCGTCTTCGTCAACATCAACCGCGGGAAGCGCAGCGTGGTGCTCGACCTCCGCACGGCCGACGGCAAAACCGCGCTGTCCGCGCTGATCGCGCGGAGCGACGTGTTCATCCACTCGATGCGCGCGAAGGCCGTCGCCGCGCTCGGGTTCAGCTATCCCGAGGTCGCGGCGATCAACCCGTCGATCGTCTACACGAACTGCTACGGCTACGGACGCCGTGGGCCGGACGCCGACCGGACCGCGTACGACGACACGATCCAGGCGGAGTGCGGGCTGCCGTACGTCCAGGAGCGGCTCACCGGGCAGGCCAGCTACGTCGGAACGATCCTGGCCGACAAGGTCGCCGGCATGACCGCGCTCTACGCCACCACGATGGCGCTGTTCCACCGCGCGCGGACCGGCGAAGGCCAGGAGGTGGAGATCGGCATGTTCGAGACGATGGCCGCGTTCATGCTGGTCGAGCACGCCAACGGCGCGATGTTCGACCCGCCGCTGGCCGCGGCCGGGTATCCCCGCGCGCTGACACCGCAGCGGGCGCCGTACCGCACCAAGGACGGGCTGATCTCGGCGCTGGTCTACAACGACAAACAGTGGTCGGCGTTCGTCGACGCGGTGAAACCCCCCTGGGCCGGCCCGGAGTTCGCGACGCTCGCCCAGCGGGCCCAACAGGTCGAGACCGTCTACACGCTGCTGGCCGACGTGTTCCGGGAGCGCACCACGCAGGACTGGCTCGACCTGCTCCGGTCGCTCGACATCCCGGCTGCGCCGGTCCGCACGCTCGACGAGCTGTTCGACGATCCGCACCTGGACGCCGTCGGCTTGTTCGAGACCGTCGAGACGCCGAACGGCCCGGTGCGGTTCCCCGGCGCACCACCCTCGTTCTCCCGGACGCCGGGACGGGTCGCCGGTCCGGCGCCCCGCCTCGGCGCCCACACCAGGGAGATCCTCGACGAGCTCGGACTCTGACATGGACTTCTCCCTCACCGAGGACCAGCAGAGCATCCGGGACGCGGTGCTCGGCCACTGTTCGCGCTTCTCCGACCAGTACTGGCTCGACCGCGACCGGGACGGCGTGTTCCCGCACGAGTTCCACGCGTCGATGGCGAAGTCCGGGTGGCTCGGTGTCGCGATGCCGGAGTCCGTCGGTGGCGCCGGTCTGGGCATCACCGAGGCCGCGGTGATGATGCAGGCCGTCGCCGAGTCGGGCGGCGGGATGACCGCCGCGTCCAGCATTCACGGCCCGGTGTTCAGCATGCAGCCGATCGCCCAGTTCGGTACGCCGGAACAGCAGCAGCGGATGATCCCGCCGGTGCTCAGCGGCGAGAAGCTGCTCTGCTTCGCGGTGACCGAGCCGGACGCCGGGCTGGACACCACCGCGCTGCGGACCCGGGCCGAACGACGCGACGGCGGGTACCTGGTCAACGGCGAGAAGATCTGGATCTCAGTCGCGCAGGAAGCGCACTCGATGATGCTGCTCGCCCGCACCACACCGCTCGACCAGGTGAAACGCCGCACGGACGGCCTGTCGCTGTTCTTCACCGACCTCGACCGGTCCCGGGTCGAGATCCGCGCGATCCCGAAGATGGGCAGGCACGCGGTCGACTCGAACCTGCTGTTCCTCTCCGACCTGTGGATCCCGGAGGAAGACCGGATCGGCGCGGAGGGCGACGGGTTCCGGATCATCCTGCACGGCCTCAACCCGGAGCGGATCCTGCTCGGCGCCGAGGCGGTGGGGCTCGGCCGGGTCGCGCTCGACCGCGCCGCGCGCTACGCCAGGGAACGTGTCGTGTTCGGACGGCCGATCGGCATGAACCAGGGCATTCAGCATCCGCTCGCGAAGTGCTGGGCCCAGGTGGAGGCCGCGAACCTCATGGTGATGAACGCCGCCACCCGATTCGACCGCGGACTGGACTGCGGCGTCCAGGCCAACGCAGGCAAGTACCTGGCCGCGGAGGCCGGTTTCGAGGCGTGCCACACCGCGATGCTGACGCTGGGCGGCATGGGTTACGCGCAGGAGTACCACGTCGAGCGGTACCTCCGGGAAATCCTGATCCCCCGGACCGCACCGGTCAGCCCGCACCTGATCTTGAACTTCCTGGCCGAGAAGGTGTTCGGTTTGCCCAAGTCGTACTGAATCGGAGCTCGCAGTGAGAGCACGTTCCTGGCTGTTCGCCCCCGGCGACAGCGAACGCAAGATGGCGAAGGCCGCCGCCGGGTCCGCGGACGTCGTCCTCCTCGACCTGGAGGACGCGGTCGCCGAGGTCACCAAGCCGACGGCCAGGGCGCTGGTCGCGGAGTTCCTCGCCGGCCGGCCGGACGCCGAGCGAGCGCGGCTCTGGGTGCGGATCAACCCGCTCTCCGGCCCGCACGCGCTGGCGGACCTGGCCGCGGTGCTGCCCGCCCGGCCCGGCGGCATCATGCTGCCGAAGTCCCGGGGCCGCGCCGACGCCGAGCTGCTCGACCACTACCTGTCCGCGCTCGAGGTCAGCGCCGGGACCGACCTCGGCACGACGAAGGTGATCGTGCTGGTCACCGAAACCGCCGAGGGCATGTTCACGACCGGCAGCTACGGCGGCGTTCCCCGGGTCGAGGCGCTGACCTGGGGCGCGGAGGACCTCGCCGACGCCGTCGGTGCGTCCGAGAACCGGAACCCGGACGGGTCGTACGGCTTCACCTACGAGCTCGCCCGGTCGCTCTGCCTGCTCGGCGCCGCGGCGGCGGGGGTACTGCCGATCGAGACCGTGCACACGAACTTCCGCGACCTCGACGGGCTGCGCCGGCGCGCGGAGACCGTCCGGCGCGAGGGTTACCGCGGCATGCTCGCGATCCACCCCGATCAGGTGGAAGTGATCAACGCGGCGTTCACGCCGACGGCCGAGGAGCTGGCGGCGGCCCAGGAGATCGTCGACCTGTTCGCCGCCGCCCCGGACGTTGGTGCGGTCGGCTTCCGCGGCGCGATGCTCGACCGCCCGCACCTGGCGCGCGCCCAGGCGCTGCTGGCCTCGGCGGACCACGGATGACGCCGCCGATCGACCTCGGCGCGATCCTCCGACCCGGCGACCACGTCGTCGTGGGCCAGGCGTGCGGCGAGCCCACGACGCTGGTCGAAGCGCTGATCAAGCAGGGCCCGGACATCGGCGGGCTCACCGTGTTCATCGCGACGAGCTTCTCCGGCCTCTTCACCGCCACGGATGCGTTCACGGTCTCGAGCATGGGCGCGATCGGGGCCCTTCGCGCCCGGGCCGCCGGCCACCGGCTCACCGTCGTCCCCTGCCACGTCAGCCAGGTCGGCCCGCTGATCGAAGCCGGGATCATCGGGTGCGACGCGGCGTTCATCCAGGTCAGCCCCGCCGATGCGAACGGCGACCACAGCTGCGGGCTGATCAGCGACCACGTCCGGGCCGCGGTGGCGACGGCCCGCGTGGTCGTCGCCGAGGTCAACGACCGGACGCCGTTCACCCACGGCGAGACGGTGCCGGGTTCCGCCATCGGCCACGCTGTTCCGGTGTCCCGGCCACCGGTCGAGGTGCCACCGGCGACGATCACCGCGACCGACCGGGCGATCGCCGCGCACGCCGCGTCCTACGTCGAGGACGGCGCGGTGCTCCAGGTCGGGATCGGCGCGGTGCCGGACGCGCTGCTCCGGCTGTTACGCGACCGCCGGGACCTCGGGGTGCACTCGGGCATGATCGGTGACGGCCTGGTCGACCTCGTGGAGGCCGGCGTGGTCACGAACGCGCGCAAACCGATCGACCGCGGGGTCTCGGTCACCGGCGCGCTGATCGGAACCGGGCGCCTGTACGCGTTCGCCGACCGCAACCCGCGGATCCGCATGTGCCCGACGTCGTACACGCACGACGCGGCCGTGCTCGGACAGCTGGAGCGGCTGGTCACGATCAACTCCGCGCTGGAGGCCGATCTCACCGGCGCGGTGAACGCCGAGCAGAGCGGCTCGGCCTACCTCGGGGGCACCGGTGGCCAGGTCGACTTCGTCCGGGCCGGCGCACGCTCGCCGGGCGGGCACGCACTGATCGTCCTGCCGTCGACTGCGAAGGGCGGCACGATCAGCCGGATCACCGCCCGGCTGTCCGGACCGGTCACCACCGCTCGCAGCGAGGTCGACGTGATCGTCACCGAGTTCGGCGCGGCCGAGCTGCGCGGCCGTTCGCTGGCCGAGCGCGCCCGGCGCCTGGTCGCGATCGCCCACCCGGACTTCCGCGAGCAGCTCGACCGCGAGGCCCACGCCATCACCCGTCGGGGGTTCTAGTGAGCGATGCAGTGTTGTTCGACGCCCGCGAGGACGGTGTCGCGGTGATCACGATCAACCGCCCGGAGACGCGCAACTGCCTGGCCCGCGACGTCCGGGAGGGGCTCGCCGCTGCCTGGGACCGTTTCGAGCGGGATCCCGCGCTGCGCATCGCCGTGCTCACCGGCGCCGGCGACAAGGCGTTCTGCGCGGGCGGTGACCTGAAGGAGATGGTCGAGACCGGCATGACCGTGCCGCCCCGCGACCTCTTCCCGCTGCCGTACGACACGATCGAGCTGACCAAGCCGACGATCGCCGCGGTCAACGGCGTCGCGTTCGCCGGTGGCTGGATGCTCGCGCAGGCCTGCGACCTGTGCGTGGCCAGCACCACCGCCCGGTTCGCGGTGACCGAGGTGAAGGTGGGGCGCAGCTCGCCGTGGGCGGCGCCGCTGATCCACATGATCCCGCAGCGGATCATGATGGAGATCCTGCTCACCGGCGCGCCGATCACCGCCCAGCGGGCCTACGAGATCGGGCTGGTCAACCGGCTCGCCGAGCCCGGCGCGGTGCTGGACGTCGCGCTGGACCTGGCCCGGGAGATCCTGGCCAACGCTCCGCTCTCGGTCCGCGCCGCCCGCGAGACCGTGATGCTCGCGACCGAGATGGGACGCTCGGCCGCGCTACAGGCGGCGCGGCACGCGTCCGAGACGTGCTACCGCAGCGACGACGCCCAGGAGGGCCCCCGGGCGTTCGCCGAGAAGCGCGCCCCTCGCTGGACCGGCCGCTGACACGTCGGAGTGGTGTGGGCGGCCGCCCACACCACTCCGAGATGCAGAGCTCAGCCTCGCCCGTGGAGGTACGGCTTGAGGTCGTCGTCGAGCTCGACCTCGACCGTGCGCATGGCCTTGGCGAGCATGTCGTACGTCCCGACCGTGAAGACGACGTCCAGCAGCTGCTGATCGTCCAGTTCGGCGTGCAGCTCCCGCCACGTGACGCCGCCGATCGCCCCCTCGTCGAGCAGCTCGTCGGTCGCGGTGAGCAACGCCCGCTCCAGCGCGGTCCAGCCCGGAGCATCGGGCCCGTCCGCGACCCGGTCGATCTCGTCGTCCGAGATCCCGACGCCGTACGCCTGGATGACGTGCTGGGCCCACTCGTAGTCGCACCGCCGGAGCCACGCAACCCGCAGCACGACCAGCTCGCGGTAGCGGCCCGGTAGCGGCGACCCGTAGAGCAGATGCCCGTTGAACTGCAAGAACGCGGTCGTCAGCGCGGGGTGGTTGGCGAGCACGCCGAGCAGGTTCGCGCCGTTCGGGCGGCCCTCCGCGGCCTTGTCACCCCGCACCGTGTCGCGGAACTCGGTGATGAACGTGCGAAGCTCCGGCGACCAGTCGGCGGGCGGAACCGGCGGGATGCGGCTCACGTGTTGCGACCTCCGTTGACGCCGAGGATCTGCCCGGTGATGTAACCGGCCTCCTCGCTCACCAGGAACGCGGTCGCGGCCGCGATGTCCTCGGGCCTGCCGACCCGGCCCACCGGGGTCCGCGCGGTCTGCGCCGCGAGGTCGACGAAGCCCTTCTCGACGGTCTGGCGCAGCATCGGCGTGTCGATGAAGCCCGGCGGGATCGTGTTGACCGTGATCCCGTGCTTCGAGAACTCCAGCGCGAGCACCTTGGTGAGCCCGACGACACCCGACTTCGCGGCCACGTACCCGGACATCCCGGCCGAGCCACTGTGGATGCTCGACGACGAGATGTTGACGATCCGCCCCCAGCCGTCCTCGATCATCCCCGGCAACGTCGCCTGGCAGCAGTGGAACGTGCCGGTGAGGTTGACCTCCAGCAGCCGGTTCCAAGCATCCAACGTGACGTCGAGGAACGATCCGACCGCGCTCACCCCGGCGTTGTTCACCAGGATCGCCGGCCGCCCCAGCCGGGCGCTCACCTCGCTGACGGCCGCGTCGACCGCGCTCCGGTCGGTCACGTCGACGGCCAGGCCGAGCGCCTTGCCGCCGTCCTCCTCGATCGACGCGGCCGTGGACGTGGCCGCGTCGCCGTCGAGGTCCAGGACCGCGACCGGTGACCCGTCCGCGGCGAGGCGACGACTGATCGCCTCACCGATGCCGGACCCACCGCCGGTGACGACCGCTACCCGTGTGCTCATGCGATTGCCTCATCTCCGACGAGAGTCGTGCGGTGCATCCGGCGCGGTTGCGCACGGTCGAACGGGCACGCACGGTGAACCAGACCCCGGTTGTCCCACATCACCATGTCTCCCACCGACCAGTGGTGCCGCAGCACGCGGTCCGGCGCGGTGGCCCGCCGTTCGAGGTCGGCGAGCAGGGCTCGCCCCTCGTCGACATCCATGCCGACGACGTGCGACGCGGTGCCTCCGAACACCAGCGACCGCCGTCCGGACCGGTGCTCCCAGATCAGCGGGTGCTCCCGGGGCGTCCGGGAGTCCCATTCGGCCCGCTGTTCCGGGGTCGGATCCGGATAGGTCCGCCGCTGAATCGCCTCGAACGTGTGGAGCACCCGCAGGTCGCGGTAACGCTCCCGCTCGGAGTCGGAGAGCGCGTCGTACGCCGCGTAGGTGCTGGCGAACTCGGTCTCTCCTCCCTCGTCCGCAGTGGCGTGCGCAGTCAGGATCGACGCCTTCGCCGGTATCGCGTCCAGCGCACCGTCGATGTGCCAGTGGTCGTTGCTCGCGAAGTACTCCGCGTTCGGGTTGGCCGGGTCGAAGCTGATCTCCATGACGTCGGGGTTCGGATAACCCCGGAACTGCACGAGGTCGCCGAGCTTCCGGCAGAACGCCACCTGTGTTTCGTCGTCGGCGCCGATCTCCCGGAACAGCAGGACGCCGTGCTCTTCGAGCGCGTCCAGGCAGGCGTCCGGTAAGTCGTCGTCGTGCAGCAGACGGTCGACGTCTACGGCCAGAACCTCGGCTCCGATCGTGTCGCCGAGCTTCGCGAAGGCGATAGCAGCCACGCCCACCCCTCCTCTCACCCCGAACCTTGATATCACAATACTTATAATGATTCAGTAGATGGTGTGACCGATGGCCGCACGACCCTGACCACCGCTCCCCCGGCCGACCGCCGGGGGAACCAGCGTCAGCTCAGCGTGATCGCCCGCTCGGGGCAGGTGCGCTCGGCTTCCTTCGCCGCCGACTCGTCCGCGGCGTCGATCTCCGCGACGCGCACCACCGCGAAACCGTCGTCGCTGAGGTCGAACACCTCCGGGCAGACCGAGACGCAGACCCCGTGTCCGCGGCAGCGGTCCTCGTCGATCAGGGCCTTCATCGTCCGGTGCCCGCTGCGGGCGTGAACTCCAGGTGGAGCCGCATCAGGCCGCGGAGGATGTAGGTCGGGAGGTAGTCGTACGACCGGTCGCCCGGCCGGCCGTGGTGCTCCTCGGAGATCCGGATGTCCTCGGTGCGGTCCAGGAACCGCTCGATGCTGGCGCGCGCCTCCGCCCGGGCGAGCGGTGCACCGGGGCACGAGTGGATGCCGCGCCCGAACGCGATGTGCTGCCGGGCGTTCTTCCGGTCGACGTCGAACGTCGCCGGGTCCTCGAAGCGGCGCGGGTCGCGGTTCGCGGCACCGTTGAGCAGCATCAGCGTGGTGCCGGCCGGGATGTCGACGCCACCGACGGTCGTCGCCACCCTGGACAGCCGGAAGTCCCCCTTGATCGGGCTCTCCAGCCGCAGCGTCTCCTCGATGAACTGCGGGATCCGGTCCCGCTCCCGGCGCAGCAGCGCCTGGAGCTCGGGGTTCTCGGCCAGGATCTGGAACGCCGAGCTGAGCAGCCGGACCGTGGTCTCCTGGCCCGCGGAGTAGACGTTGCAGGCGACCTTCGCGACGTCGGCGACCGTCGGCATCGAACCGTCCGGGAACGTCGCCGACGCCATGCCGGTCAGCACGTCCTCGCGCGGGTTCCGGCGGCGGTCGTCGATGTAGGCGGAGAAGCGGTCGTAGAGGAACCCCAGCGGGTTGTGCTCCAGCGGCTTGTCCCCGGTTCCGCCGATCCCGGCGCTGGAGCGGGGACGCTGGAGCCCGGCGGCGATCTCGTCGCGGTCGGCCTCCGGGACGCCGAGCAGGTCGGCGATGACGAGCATCGTGTACGGGGCCGCGAACCCGCTGATGAACTCGCCCTTGCCCGGCGCGAGGTAGGAGTCCAGCAGCTGGTCGGCCAGCTGCCACATCACGGCCTCGTTCTCCTTGAGGCGCTTCGGCGTGATCAGCCGCATCAGCAACGCGCGGTGGGCGGTGTGGACCGGCGGGTCCATGCACGGCAGCTGATCGCTCATCGGGAGCTCGGCGCGGTGCTCCTCGATCAGCGCCGAGATGTCGTCACCCTCCAGCGGAACCGGGAAGCCCGGGAACGGGCCGGTCACCGCCGTGCAGGAGGAGAACGTCTCCGCGTCGTTGAAGACCTGCACGGCCTCCTCGTAGCCGGTCACCATCACCACGTCGTGGTGCGGCTCCCGGTGCACGGGGCTCTGGGCGCGCGCGGCCTCCAGGTACGGGTAGGGATCCGCCGCGACGTCGTTGTCGCGGAAGAAGTTCCTCTGTGCGATGTCGTCCATCGACTTTTCTCTCACTCTCTGCGAAAGCTGCTGCGTCAGGGCACGCAGGGCTGCCGCTTGTTGGTCAGCGGCCGCTGGTAGGACGGATCCGCCAGGCTGCGCGAGGGAGCGCCGTTGAGTTGGAGGTCCGGCACGTCGGCGAACGGAATGTCCAAGCTGGGCGCGGTACCGGACCATTCGATGACGTTCGTGCGCAGCGAGATCCGCCATTCCCCGTTCCGCCGCTCCAACCGGTCGAGGTAGCGCCCGCCGGCGAGCCAGTTGGAGTCGTCCCGGTTGCGTCCGACGAAGAGGTAGTACGTCTCCGCGTGTGCAGTGTCCCCGTCGATGTCGCAGGTGAGGTTCAGCCCCTGCCACAGCGACACCGACGCCACACCGTGCGGCTTCAGCTCCACCGCCATGTCGCGCGCCATCCGGTCAGCGGCTGATTTGCAGGTGCCGAACACCACGCCGTACGTGTAGGTCACCCCGACGTAGCCGGAGATCGCGACGATCAGCCCGGATCGCTGTGGCACCATGATCGTCGCCGCGTGCCAGGCCGCCACGAAGTTCGACCGGACCCCGACGTCGACCATCTGCCAGTTGCTGAGCGGCTTCTCCCAGAACGAACCGGGCTCGGTCAGGTCCTCGGGCAGCGCGAACGCGTTGTTCACCAGGATGTCCAGCCGGCCTTCGTCCCGGAAGACCCGCGCGAACAAGGCGGCGACCTGCTCGTCGTCGCCGTGGTCGACCTGCACCGCGACGCCGGTGCCGCCGCGGCGGTCGACCTCCGCCGCGGTCTCGCCCACGGTGCCGGGCAGCGAGTGCGTGCCGGGTGCGACCGTCCGTCCGGTGACGTAGACGGTCGCACCCCGCTCGCCCAGCGCCAGCGCGATGCCCTTACCGATCCCCCGGCTCGCGCCGGTGACGACGGCTACCGCGCCGGCCAGCGACTTCTCAGTAGCCAAGGATTCCCTTGATCTCGAGGTAGTCCGAGAAGCCGAACTCGCCCCACTCCCGGCCGTTGCCGCTCTTCTTGTAGCCGCCGAACGGGCTGCAGAAGTCGAACGCGTCGTTGATGTAGACCGCGCCCGCCCGGATCCGCCTGGCGACGGCGCGAGCCTGTTCCTGGTCGGCGCCGGAGACGTTGGCCGCTAAGCCGTATTCGGTGTCGTTGGCGATCGCGACCGCGTCGTCGATGTCGTCGTAACCGATGATCACCAGGACCGGGCCGAAGATCTCCTCGCGGGCGATCGTCATGTCGTTCGTGACGTTCGCGAACACGGTCGGCTTCACGAAGTAGCCCGCCGAAAGGCCGTCCGGTCGGCCGGGGCCGCCCGCCACCAGCGTCGCGCCCTCGTCGATGCCCTTCTGGATCAGCCCCTGCACCTTCTGGAACTGCGCCTCCGACACGACCGGCCCGATCGCGACCTCACCGGTCGGGTCGCCGACCGTGGTCGCGGAGGCGGCCTCCTTGGCCGCGGCGGTGGCCTCGTCCAGCCGCGCCCGCGGGACCAGCATGCGGGTGGCGGCGCTGCACGTCTGCCCCGAGTTCAGCATCACGCCGCCGACGCCCTTGGCCACGTTCTCGGCCAGCGCGCCGTCGTCGAGGATGACGTTCGGGCCCTTGCCGCCCAGCTCCTGGGTGACCCGCTTGACCGTGGGCGCCGCGTTCTTCGCGACCTCGATCCCGGCCCGCGTCGAGCCGGTGAACGAGATCAGGTCGACGTCCGGGTGCGACGAGAGCGGGACGCCGACGCCCGGCCCGTCACCCTGGACGAGGTTGAACACCCCCGCGGGCACCCCGGCGGTGTCCAGGATCTCGGCGAAGATCTGCCCGACGCCCGGCGCCTGCTCGGACGGCTTGAGAACGGTCGTGCAGCCGGTGGCCAGCGCCGGGAAGACCTTGACCGCGATCTGGTTCAGCGGCCAGTTCCACGGCGTGATCAGGCCGCAGACGCCGATCGGCTCCTTGACCACGAGCGTCGGGCCGCGCTGCTCCTCGAACGTGAAGTTCTCCAGCAGGTCGATCGCGGTCGTGAGGTGCCCGGTGCCGAGCCCCACCTGGAAACCGCCGGCCAGCGCCGCCGGTGCGCCCATCTCCTCGGTCAGCACGGACGCGAGGTCGTCGCTCCGCTTCTGGTAGACGTCGAGGATCGCGCGGAGCAGCTCCAGCCGCTGCTCCTTCGACGTCGCCGACCACGCCGGGAACGCGGCGCGTGCCGCCGCCACCGCACGGTCGACGTCGGCGGCAGACCCGGCCGCCACCCGGCCACTCACCTGCTCGGTCGCCGGGTTGACCACGTCGATCGTCGCGGTGGTGGCGGGGTCGACCCACTGACCACCGATGTAGAACTTCAGGTATTCACGCATCATTGCGTCCCTTCGGCGTACCAGGTCCGGAACTCGTCGTAGCTCGGCATCTCCTCGGAGTTCGCCTTCGGGTCGATCACCACGTGGATCACCGCGGTCTTGCCGCTGGCGTACGCACGCTTGATCGCCGGGGCGATGTCCTCGTCTCGCTCGACGTACTCGCCGTAGCAGCCGAAGCCCTCGGCGACCTTGTCCAGCCGCGTCGCTGTGCTCCAGTGCGTCCCGGTCTCCCGGGAGCCCTGGCCGAACGTGCGCTTGTAGACGCCGACCTCCAGCCCCCAGGAGTAGTCGACCCCGACCACGCAGACAAGGGGCAGGTTGAGCCGGGCGGCGGTCTCCAGCTCGGCGATGTGGAACAGGAACGACGAGTCGCCGGTGATCAGCATCAGCGGACGCTTGCCGCCGTCGGCGACGCCCGCCCCCACCGCGTACGGCAGTCCGGTGCCGAGGTGCCCGAAGTTCTGGTTCCAGACCACGTCGTTGGGCTTCGCCTGGGTGTACGTCCAGCCGAAGATCGTCGTCGCCCCGCCGTCGCGGATCAGGATGCCGTCCGGCGGGAACACCTTCGTCGCCTCGACGATCAACCGCGCGGGGTGCACCGGCGACTGGCCGGACGGCGCGGTCTCGGCCAGCTCCGCCAGGCGCTCGGCGTCGGCCGTGATCCAGCCCGCCAGCTCCGGGGACGGCGTCCGCGTGAAGCCGTCGAGCGCGGAGACGAGCTGCGGAACCACCGCCCGGAGGTCACCGACCAGCGGCACGTCGATCGGCCGGTTCACGCCGATCGCCTGTGGGTCCTGCTCGACGAGGACCCACTTCCGGTTGGCCTCGTTGGCCACCCAGTGCCGGCCGCGGCCGTAGTGCACCGGCTCGCCCAGCTCGGTGCCGAGCGCCACGCACAGGTCGGACTGCACGACGGCCTCGATCGCCGACGGCGAGAACCCGTACGGGAACGTGCGGTCTTCCAGGCCCTTGATGTACGAGGTCCCGCCGGAGGTCTGGATCACCGGACAGGCCAGCGCGTCGGCCAGCGCCCGGACCGACTCCCCCACCCGCGCGGTGTGGACGCCGTGCCCGACCAGCAGGATCGGCTGTTTCGCCGCCCGGATCAGCTCGACCGCCTCGGCGACCCGCTCCGGCCCCGCGGTCTGGTCGACGAGCCGGTACGCGCTCGGCGGCAGCGCGGCCGGAACGTCCAGGTCGCCCTGGATGACGTGCGAGGGGTACTCGATGTACGCCGGGCCGGGCGTGCCGGACAGCGCGGTCCGGAGCGCGTTCCGGATCACCTCGTCGGTCTGGTCGGCGTACTCGATGCTGGCGGAGTACTTCACCGAGGGCTCGACCAGCGCGGCCTGCTTGACGAACTGGATCCGGCCGCGCCGGACCCGCTGCTCGGTGATCCGGGCGCGCTGGCCGCCGAGGAAGATCACCGGCGAGTTCTCGACCTTCGCGCACATGATCGCCGGCGCCAGGTTCGCGATGCCGGGGCCCAGCGTGCCGATGCAGACCGCGGCCTTCCCGGTCATCCGGGACACCGCCTCGGCCATGAAGCCCGCCGACGCCTCGTGGTGCGGCGCGACGACGTTCCAGCCGCGCTCGTCGGCCAGGTGGAACATGTGCACGAAGTTCGGATCGGGGATGCCGAAGATCGTGTTGATGCCCTCGGCCTCGAAGAGATCGAGGATGCGTTCGTAAACCTTGACCGTCATGAGTTCCTCGCCATCGCGAAGCTGTTTCCGATGTGGGTGGCGAATCCCGAGGGGACGACCGGCAGGACCCACGGGTCGCTGGTGTCGCGGATCGTGTCGATGTCCTCGGCGACCTGCTCGATCGACCACGAGGGCCGATACACGCCAGGGCTCTCGGCGACCCAGGCTCGCGCCACCCGGCCGGCCATCGTCACCAGTACCTCGCCCGAGATCGAGCAGGATTCGTGCGCGAGCCATCCGACGACCGGCGCCGTCAGCTCCGGGTCCATCGGTGGGTACGCCGACGTGTCGAGCCCCTCGGCGAGCCTGGTCAGCGCGCCGGGGCCGATGACGTTCGACTTCACGCCCGAGGCGGCCCCTTCGAGGGCGACCACGTGGGACAGCCCGATCACACCCGCCTTCGCCGCGCTGTAGTTCGCGACCAGCTGGTTGCCGTACAGCCCGCCGATCGACGACGTCAGGACGACCCGGCCGTAGCCGGCGGCGGCCATCACCGGGAACGCCGGCCGGACGACGTGGAACGCGCCACGGAGGTGGACGTCGAGCACCGCGTCGAAGTCCTCGTACGTCATCTCGGTCAGCGGTGCCCGCCGGTTGTTGCCCGCGTTGTGGACGAGGACGTCGATCCGGCCGAACGTGTCGAGCGCCGTGTCGACGATCGCCTGGCCGCCCTCCGGCGTCGCGACCGACGCAGGACAGGCCACCGCCTCGCCGCCGGCCTTCTCGATCTCCCGGACGACCTCGTCGGCGGGGGCGGTGTCGACGCCGTCCCCGGCGATCGACGCGCCGGTGTCGTTGACGACGACCTTCGCGCCCCGGGAGGCGAGCAGCAGCGCGTAGGCCCGCCCGAGCCCGCGCCCTCCGCCGGTGACCACCGCGACGCGATCGTCGAAACGTAGCGTCATGAGCGCACCTCCAGACCGTGCAGCGTGCCCGCGTCGCGCCACTCCTGCAGCAGGTCGCCGAACGCGTAGAAACCGGGCCAGTACGGGTCACCCAGAACCGACCGGATCCGCTGCTCGCCCTCGTTGTTGTAGTAGCCGGGCGTGCACTCGCGCTGGAAGTTGGTCTGGTCGATCGCGGTCTCGCGGATCGTCGCCACCCAGGCGTCCTGGGCTTCCTGGGTGGGCTCCACCGACGTGGCGCCGCGCTCGATCGCCGACGCGATGACGTACGCGATGTGCACGGCCTGCTGCTCGAACATCGCCGGAACCGCCGCGGTGATGCCGCCCTGGACGTAACCGGTGAAGAACTGGTTCGGGAAGCCGTGGCTCATCATCCCGTGCAGCGTGCGGTAGCCCTCGGCCCAGTGGTCGTAGAGCGACAGTCCGTCGCGGCCGGTGAACGGCGCGATCGCCAGCCGGCGGTCGAGGTCGGTGGTGATCTCGAAGCCGCTGGCGTAGACGATGCAGTCCACGGCGTACTCCACGCCGTTCTGCACGATTCCGCTGGCCGTGATCCGCTCGACGCCCTTGGTGTCGGAGACGTCGATCAGCGTCACGTTCGGCCGGTTGAACGTCGGCAGGTACTGGTCGGAGAAGAGCGGCCGCTTGCAGAGGAAGCGGTAGTACGGCTTCAGCGCCTCGGCCGTCGCGGGGTCTTCGACGACGGCGTCGATGCGGTCGCGCAGCCGCTGCATCACCTGGTAGTCGACGATCTCCCGCAGCTCCAGGAACTTCGCCGGGTCCGCCAGCGCCGCCCAGCCGTTCGTGGCGTCCAAATGGGCTTGAAGGTTGCGGCTGATCTCGGTCCAGCCGTCGCAGACGAGGTCGGGCTGACCCGGACCGAACGCCTCGTAGGCCGCGGCGTGGAAGTTGCGCTGTCGCTCCTTCTGCCAGCCTGGCTCCAACGACGCGGCCCATTCGGGGTCCGTCGGCACGTTGCCGCGCTCGTCGATCGACGACGCGGTGCGCTGGAAGACGTACAGGTGCTCGGCGGCCTTGGCGATGTGCGGGATCACCTGGACGCCGCTGGCGCCGGTGCCGATCACCGCGACCCGCTTGCCCCGGAGGCCCTCGAGGCCGCCGTGGATGTCGCCGCCGGTGTACGCGTAGTCCCAGCGGGCCGTGTGGATCGTGTGGCCCTCGAACTCCGAGATGCCGGGGATGCCGGGCAGCTTCGGCCGGTTGAACGGCCCCTGCGCCATGATGACGAACCGGGCGCGGATGTCGTCGTCACGGTTGGTGCGGATCCGCCACCGGTTCAGCGCGGGATCCCACTCCTGGGACCGGACGAGCGTGCTGAAGATCGCCTGGTCGTACAGGCCGAAGTGCTTCCCGATGCGCTGGCAGTGCTCGAAGCACTCGTCGCCGAGCGTGTACTTCTGCGTCGGGATGTAGCCGGTCTCTTCGAGCAGCGGCAGGTAGCAGTAGCTATCGGTATCGACCTGGATGCCCGGATAGCGGTTCCAGTACCAGACGCCGCCGAAGTCGCCGCCCAGCTCGATGATCCGGAGGTTCGTCACGCCGGCTTCCTTCAGCCGGGTCGCGGCGATCAACCCCGCGAAACCCCCGCCGAGGATCGCCACGTCGATGTCTTCCGAGATCGGCAGCCGCGGTACCACCGGCGTGTACGGGTCGGCCTCGTAGAACTCCTCGAACTCACCCTCGGTCACCAGGTACTGGCTGTTGCCGTCGGGACGGAGGCGCTTGTCGCGTTCGGCCAAATATTTGTTCCGTAACGCGTCGCGGTCGATCTCCGGAGTCGACGTCGGTTCACAGGTCATGTCAGCTCCGAGGGTTCGCCAGTTCCCATGTATGTGGCGAGGTTGTGGTGCAGGTTGGCCACGCTGCGCTCGCTGTACGGGTTGGGCTTCGGCCCGGTGAATCCGCGGGCCTTCATGCCTTTCTGGACGGCAGCCATGTTGGAGAAGTCCTGCGGCAGCACCGTCCGCCACTCCGGCGAGTCTTCCGGGGTGTACTCCCACTCGGTCTCGGGCTCCTCGCCCGCCGGGTAGAGCTGGTACACCGCGACCTCGAAGATGCATTTGTCCGGGTCGAAACCGTAGGGCCGGGCGCTATAGCAGAGCATGTTGTTCTGCCCGTGGCCGATCTGGAAGTTCGGGAAGATTTGGAACGCGGTGCCGGACTTCGCGGACACCTCCGGCGGAATCGTCGGCCAGACGACGCCGCGGGCGGCGTCCTCCTCGCGAGCGGTCTTCATCCAGTACTGCAGGACCTCGGCCGGTGGCGTCCCCTCCGGCAGCTCCTTCTCCAGCCGGTTGGCGACGTCGACGAGCGTCTCGGTGGTGTTCGTGTTGGCGTTCGCCCAGATGAAGTTCTGCATCACGGCGGTGGACACCCGGGCGTCCCCCTCGGCGATGCGCACCTTGCCCTGATTGCCTTCCAGACCCTTGGGCGCCTCGAAACCGATGTTGCTGTGCTTGCCCTGGGCCTTCGCCCAGCCGAGCTGCGCACCGAACTGGTTGAACTCGGGGTGGGTGTAGGGCACGTGGTAGATCTCCATGAACGCTTCGAGCGCGACCTTCCAGTTGCAGTCGAAGACCAGCCAGCGGCGCCAGCGATACCGGAACTTGTCGGTCCGGTAGTGATCGAGGAGGCTCGCGGCCGGCTCGAGGTAGTCCCGCAGCGGCTCGGCGTCCGGATCCTGGTTGATCCAAATCCAGCCGCCCCAGGTGTCGACCTTGACCGGCGTCAGGCCGTTGTTCGCCGACGTCAGCCCGCAGGGCCAGTCGTCGCGCTGGGGAATGAACGTGTTCTCGCCCTCGAGGTTGTACTTCCAGCCGTGGTAGCCGCAGGTGAACCCGCGGCCGCGGCCCCGGGCGTCGTGCTTGCCTTCCGGGGTGTCGAGCAGCCGGCGGCCCCGGTGGGCGCACACGTTGTAGTACGCCCGGAACGACTCGGGACCGCTGCGGACGACGATGATCGAGTCGTCCTGGATGTCGTAGGTGAGGTAACTCCCGACCTTCGGGAGTTCCTCCACCCGCCCGACCTGCTGCCAGACCTTGGCCCAGAGTTTGTCGGCCTCGGCGCGGGCGTACTCCGGGGAGATGTAGGCCTCGACGCCGATCGTGAGCGGCTGGGACAGCGGTTCGATCTCGGTCATCAGCTCTCCGCAAGAATCGCGGCGCGGAACCCTTCGTCCTTGAGGAACAACGAGGTGTTGTCCGCGCCCAGGTGCGTCCACTTCAGGTTCAGACCGCCGTCGACCAGGAGCGTCTGCCCGGTGACGTACGTCGACAGGTCGGAGAGCAGGAACAGGATCGGTCCGGCCTGCTCTTCCGGGCGGCCGCGCCGCCCCATCGCGATCGCGCGCTGGTCGCGCTCGGGGTCGTCGTCGACGTAGGTGCCGGAGGCGGGTGTCTCGGTGACGCCGGGCGCGACCGCGTTCACCCGGACGCCGTACGGCGCGAGCTCGACGGCCAGCGTGCGGGTGGCCGCCACCAGCGACGCCTTCGCGGTGCCGTAGGCGATGTGCAGCGGGGCGGTGTTCATGCCGCTGATCGACGAGATCGAGACGATCGAGCCCGGGCGGCGCTGCGACTTGAGCTCGGCGGCGACCGCCTGGCTCATGAAGAACATCGTCTCGAGGTTCTGGGCGAACAGCGCACGCCAGTCGGCGCGACTGACCCGGGTCGCGGGCATCCAGGTGCCGGGTGCGGCGCCACCTGCGACGTTGACCAGCCCGTGGAGTGTGCCGTCCGTCTGTGTCGCCGCCGCCAGTACGGTGGCGACGCCCTCGTCGGTGGACGCGTCGGCCGCGACCGGTACGACGTTCAGCCCCTCGCCGGCCAGCGGCCCGATGTGCTTGTCGAGGTTGTCCTGGGAGCGGCTGACCGCGACCACGGTCGCACCGGCCTCGGCCACCATGCGGGTCACCGCGGTGCCGATGCCGCCACCGCCAGCACCCGCGACGATGACGACCTTGCCGTCCAGACCGAAGACGCTCATCGGGTTCCCTCCCGCAGCGCCAGGACACTTCCGTCGCCGTCGCCGGACACGTAGAGCGTGCCGTCCGGTCCCGCGGCGAGCCCGGCGAACGTGCCCTGCGGGCCGGAGAACGGCGCCAGGCCGCGGAGCGGCTTCGGGCTCACGCCGGCGGGTGCCCCGACCGGGAGGTTGCGGGCCAGCACGTGCCGCGCCTTGCTGTCGAGATCGACGCCGACCAGCGTCTTCGCGCCGATGTCGACGACGTACAAGCGGCCGTCGCGCACGACGAGGCCCTGCGGCGTCTCCAGCCCGTCGACCAGGGTGTCCACCCCGGACGCGCTGACCGCGACGATCCGCCCGGCGCCGGACTCGGACACCAAGTACGTGCCGTCCGGGGCGACCGCGACGCCGACCGGCGTCGCGAGCCCACCGGCCAGTTCCTCGACCCCGCCGGACCGGACCGCGAGCAGCCGGCCGGTGCCCTGCTCGACGACGACCGCACCGTCCGGGGTCGCGGCCACGCCGTAGACCTGGTCGAGGCCATCAGCCAGGATCTCGGTCTCGCCGCGCGCCGGGGCGTAGCGCGACACCTGGCCGTTCGAGGTGGCGACGAGGAACTCACCGGCGCCGACGGCGTGCACACCACGGATGTAGCCGGGGTACCCCGGGCTGAACAGCATGCCGAGCGTCTGTAAACCGCCGCCGGGAGCGAGCGAGTAGAAGTAGGTGCCGTCGGCGACGTACAGCACGCCGTCGGCGTCCACGGTCAGGTCCAGCGGCCAGGTCAGCCCGGACGGGAGCACCTCCCGGGTCCCGCCCTCGCTGAGGATCTCGGTGACGGTCCCGGTGAAGTTCGAGACGAACAGCCGGTCGCCGGAGAACGTCAGGTTGTCCAGGCCGGGCGCGAGCGCGGCGAGCACCGTGCGCTCACCCGACCGCGGGTCGATGCGCAGCACCTCACCGCTCGCCACCTGCGTGGAGACGAGGTAGCCGGCCGAGTCGAACTTCACCGCGTCCGGCACGCCGAGGTCGGCGGCGACCCGCTCGGGCTCGCCGCCGTCCGGGTCGACCCGCCAGATCTCGTTGGTGCCGAGCAGCGGGTAGTACAGCTTGCCGTCCGGGCCCACTTCCAGCGCGTTCGGCATCGGCAGGTTCTCGAGCAACACCCGGGGCGCGCCGCCGTTCGGGTCCAGTTCCAGCAGCCGGCCGCCGATCCGGCACTCGTCGACGAACAGGCGGCCCTGGTGGAACGTGATCCCGTTCGCGCCGGGGAGGTCGTCCCGCAGGACCCTCGTGCGCCCGTCGGTGCCGCGGACGCTGACCCGCCCGTCGTAATACTCGGTGGCGTAGAGGTTTCCGGCGGCGTCGAACGCGAGGTCGTCCGGCGCGACGACGTCACCGCCCTGGGCGCTGACGATCTCCACGTCGCCGGTTCCGACGTCGACGGCGCTGATCTGGCTGCCGGCGACCTGGGCGATGTAGATCCGCCCGTCGGGCCCGGTCCGCAGACCGTTGGCGCCGAACAGGCGGCTCGGAGGGGTGAGCTGTTCCGCGCTCCACCCGTCGGCAAGGCTGACCGGCGAAGCGCCGGTGTATCGAGACCGCAGCGTCATGGTGACGAACTCCCGGCAACGTCGTCGTTAACGTGGGCAATTGCACCGATTTAGTGGGCGGTCATCGCCCCGGCGGCGGACCCGAGGACGCTCGCCGACCTCTTGATATCACAATCATTGCAAGGATTCATTAGATAGTCTCGCCTCGATCCCCGGCGTCCGGGATGTAGCTCCAGAAGGGACCCGCCCACCGATGTTCTCGGCACTCCTCATCGAGAAGGACGGAACCTCGCAGTCCGTCGCGCTCACCGACCTGGACGACGACCGCCTCCCTCCCGGCAACGTCGACGTCGCGGTCGAGTACTCGACGCTCAACTACAAGGACGCGCTGGCCTTGCTCGGCCGGTCCCCGATCGTGCGCTCGTTCCCGATGGTTCCGGGCATCGACCTGGCCGGCGTCGTCACCGGCAGCAGCCACCCGTCGTGGCAGCCCGGTGACAAGGTCGTGCTCAACGGCTGGGGCGTCGGCGAGCGGCACTGGGGCGGGCTCGCCCAGCGCGCCCGCCTCGACGGCGACTGGCTGATCCCGCTGCCGGCCGCGCTCACCGCCCGGCAGGCGATGGCGATCGGCACCGCCGGTTACACCGCGAGCCTCTGCGTGGACGCGTTACTGACCCACGGCGTCCGGCCCGACCAGGGCGAAGTACTGGTGACCGGGGCGACCGGCGGCGTCGGCAGCGTCGCGGTGGCGCTGCTGGCCCGTGCCGGGTTCAGTGTCGCCGCATCCACCGGGAAAGCCGCCGAGGCGGAGTACCTCCAGCAGCTCGGCGCCACGACCGTGCTCGACCGGGCGGAGCTGTCCGCCGCGGGCAAGCCGCTGCAGAAGGAACGGTGGGCCGGCGTCGTCGACTCGATCGGCAGCCACACGCTCGTCAACGCCTGCGCTCAGACCCGGTACGGCGGTGCGGTCGCCGCCTGTGGTCTGGCGGGGGGCATGGACCTGCCGGGAACGGTCGCCCCGTTCATCCTGCGCGGCGTCGCGCTGCTCGGCGTCGACAGCGTGCAGGCGCCGGCCGAACGTCGTCGCGCGGCCTGGGACCGGCTCGCCCGGGACCTCGATCCGGCGCTGATCGACACGATCGCCGACGAGATCGGCCTCGCCGACGCGGTCGCGACGGCCGGCCGGCTGCTGGACGGCGCGGTGCGCGGCCGCGTCGTCGTCGACGTCAACCGCTGAAAGGAAATTCAGACATGAGCGACAACGACGTCCAACTCGATCTCACCGACGTCGACCCCCGCGTCGGACAGCCGGTCGGCGGTGGACAGCTGTGGGACCCGTGCAGTTCGTCGGACGTCCGGCGCTGGGTGATGGCGATGGACTACCCGAACCCGCTGCACTGGGACGAGGAGTTCGCCCGCGAGTCCAAGTACGGCGGCCTGATCGCGCCCCAGTCGATCGCGGTGGCGCTGGACTACGGGCACGGCGCCCAGCCGGCCTGCGTCGGTTACATCCCCGGCAGCCACCTGATCTTCGGCGGCGAGGAGTGGTGGTTCTACGGCGCGCCGGTCCGCCCCGGTGACCAGCTGTTCCAGGAGCGCCGCTTCCACGACTACAAGGTCGTCGACACGAAGTTCGCCGGGCCGACGATGTTCTCCCGCGGCGACACCACGCACACCAACCAGCACGGGACGCTCGTCGCCAAGGAGCGGTCCACGGCGATCCGCTACCTCGCCGCCGAAGCCGAGAAGCGCGGGCTGTACGACGCGCAGGTCGGCACCGCGCGGAAGTGGACGGCGACCGAGCTGAACGAGATCGAGAAGGTGCGGTACGACTGGCTGCTCTCCAACCGCGCCGGGGTCTCGCCGCACTTCGACGAGGTGAGCGTCGGCGACCGCTTACCCCGCCGGGTGATCGGTCCGCACAGCATCGCCAGCTTCACGACCGAGTACCGCGCGTTCCTGTTCAACATCTGGGGGACGTTCCACTGGGTCACCCCCGCCGGCGTCGAGGATCCGTGGGTCTACCAGGACCCGGGCTGGGTCGAGGGCTTCGCGTTCGACGAGGAGGGCGCGCGGATCGACCCGCGGAAGCGGGACGGTCTCTACGTCGGCCCGTCCCGGGGCCACATCGACAGCGACAAGGCCGGCGAGATCGGGATGGGTCGCGCGTACGGCTACGGCGCGACGATGGGCGCCTGGTGCACCGACTACCTGTCCTACTGGGCCGGGCACGAGGGAATGGTCCGCCACTCGAAGGCGAACTTCCGCGGTCCGGCCTACGAGGGCGACGTCACGTACTTCGACGCGGAGGTCGTCGGTAAGGAGGCCGAGTCGTCCTGGGGCGTGCCGCTCGTCCAGGTGAAGCTACGGCTGACCAACCAGGACGGCACCGTGCTGGTGGACTGCACGGCCGAGGTGGAGGTGCCGCGATGAGTCTGTCGATTGCCTCCGGGCCGCCGCTCGCCGAGGAACCCGGCCTGGGCACGCTCACGCTCCCCGGCCTGCTGCGCGAGACGACCACGCGGTTCGCCGGGCGTGAGGCGCTGGTGTTGCGCGAGGCGGACGGCGTCATCCGCTGGTCGTACGCCGAGCTCTGGGACCGGGCCGTCACGGTGGCCCGTGCGGTCCGCGCGTCCGGCCACGGCAAGGACAGCCGGGTCGGCGTCCTGATGACCAACCGCCCGGAGTGGGTCTCCGCGGTGTTCGGCATCTCGCTGGCCGGCGGCGTCCCGGTGCCGCTGAGCACGTTCTCCACGCCGTCCGAGCTGGAGTACCTGCTGCAGACATCCGGCGTCTCCTGGCTGCTGTTCGAGCGCGACGCACCCCGCAAGGACTTCCTGGAGATCCTGACCGGGCTGGAGCCGCAGATCGGCACCGCGGCCCCGGGTGGTATCCGGTCGACGACGTTCCCGTTCCTCCGCGGCCTGGCGGTGGTGGGGTCCGGCGCCGGTGGGGCCGTCGAGTCCTGGGACGACTTCCTGGCGCGGGGTGAGACCGAACCCGCGGAGCTGGTCGAGGCCACGGCCGAGACGACGTTCCCGAGTGACGCCGGGCTGCTGCTGTTCTCGTCCGGGTCGACGAGCAAGCCGAAGGGCATTCTCAGCGCACACCGCGCGGCGGCGATCCAGTGCTGGCGGTTCGCCCGGCTGTTCGGCCTGAGCCCGGAGGACCACGTGCGGTGCTGGCCGGCGAACGGCCTGTTCTGGTCGGGCAACTTCGCGATGGCGCTCGGCGCGACGCTGTGCACCGGCGGCTCGCTGGTCCTGCAGCGCGGCTTCGACGCCGCCGAGGCGCTCGACCTCATGCACGCCGAGCGGGTGACGATGCCGCTGGCCTGGCCGCACCAGTGGCCCCAGCTGGAGGCCGCGCCGAACTGGTCCGACGTCGACCTGAGCAGCCTGCGGTTCGCCGACTCGAAGTTCGCGCTGGCGAAGCACCCGACGGTGTCGAGCGACTGGTCGGAGCCGGGCCACGCGTACGGCAACACCGAGACGTTCACGCTGACCACGTGTTTCCCGGCCAACACGCCGCCCGAGGTGGGTGGCAGCAGCAGCGGTGAGCCGCTGCCGGGCGTCACGGTCAAGATCGTCGACACGCTGACCGCGGAGGTCCTCCCCCGCGGCGAGCACGGCGAGATCTGCGTGAAGGGCCCGACGCTGATGCTCGGCTACGTGGGCACACCGCTCGCCGACACGCTCGACGACGAGGGGTTCTTCCGGACCGGCGACGGCGGCCGGCTCGACGACCGCAACCGGCTCTTCTGGGAGGGGCGGCTCACCGACATCATCAAGACCGGCGGGGCGAACGTGTCGCCGCTCGAGGTGGACGAGGCGATCGCGCGGTACCCCGGCGTCAAGGTGACGCAGACCGTCGGCGTTCCGCACGAGACGCTCGGCGAGGTCGTCGTCGCGTGCATCGTGCCGCACGACGACGCGAAGCTCGACGCCGACGGGATCGTCGCGTACCTGCGGGAGCGGCTGGCCAGCTACAAGGTCCCGCGGCACGTGCTGTTCTTCGCCGAGGACGAGATCGCGCTCACCGGCAGCGCGAAGGTGAAGTCCGGCGACCTCCGCGAGCTGGCCGCGAAGCGCCTGGCGGGCTGAGAGACGCGGATCGGGCCGGCCGAAGCGCCGGCCCGATCCGCTTCTCACCGCTCCAGCGTGCCGAGCAGGACGTGGGTGTCCTGCTGGAAGACCCGGATCTCGCTGATCAACCCGTCGGTGAAGCCGAACAGCTCGACGACGTCCACGGTCGCGGCGCGGCCGGTCGTCGTGGCGGTCCAGGTCTGGGTGGTCACCTGGACGACGATGTCGCCGCACCCGTGGATCCGGGGCTCGTCGATCGTGCGCGTCCAGTGCTCGCCGAACAGCACACCCATCTGGCGGACGCCGTCCTGACCTTCGTGCCATCCACCGTGCGGCAGCGAGGCCGGCTGCTCGATCCGGATCTCCGGGTGGAAGAGGGCGAACGCACCGGCGGCGTCGCCGGACCGGAACCGCGCGGACAGCTCGGTGACGACCTCGACGTAACCCATCGGTCAGCGCCGCTTGCGGGTCGGCTGGAGGCTCGGGAAGAAGCCCTTGACGGTGCCGTCGCTGATCAGCGTGGTGGCGCGGTCGGCGTCGAACTGCGGGTTGTGGTGGTTCTCCAGCGCGAGCACGAGCGCCATCCCCATCACCGCGCGGGCCGAGATGTCGGGGGACTCGAACGGGTAGCCGTACCGGTCCTCGACCTCGCGCCAGGCCTCGGCGAGCCGGTCCATCGCGGTCGAGAAGTCCTCGCGGTAGAACCGCCCGGCGACCTCCGGGTCGCCGAACAGCACCAGCCCGAGCAACGGCAGCATCTCCTCCAGCGTGGACGTGAGCTGGCGGTAGAGCCCGAGCATCGTGGAGCGCTGGCGCTGCGGGGTCAGCGGCTGGTCGCGGTCGACGACGGTCGCGGCGGCCACCAGGTCGTCGACGGCGTGTTTGAGCGGCTCGACGACGGCCTCGTAGAAGAGCTGGTCCTTGCTCTCGAAGTGCCGGTAGATGATGCCTTCGCTGATGCCGCTGTGCTCGGCGATCAGCTTGATCGTCGTGCCGTTCATGTCGCCGGTCTCGCTGAACGCGCGGCGGGCCGCCGCGAGGATGGAGCTCCGGCGCGCGTCCGCGGTCAGCCTGCGGCGCCGCGGGCGGGTCTCCGGCTCGGCCACTGCGACTCCGTCCGACGAAAGTAGGTACCTACTCTCATCCTAGCGGTCGGGGAACCGCCCACCCGGGACCGGCTAGTGCGTCGCAGACAGCGCCCAGGGGCCGAGCGGGAACGGCCGCCCGAGCAGTTCCATGCTGTACTCGATCCGGCCGGTGACCTGGCCCGCCGGTGCCGTGCAGAGCAGGAGCGCGGCTTCGGCCATCGCGTCGTCGGGTTCGACCGGGGTGTTGTCCGGGGTGTGCGGCGAGACGACCGCGACGCCCGGCGTCCGCACCAGCCCGGATGTGCCGAGCGCGTTGACGCTCACCCCGGTGCCGTGCAACTCCGCCGCCAGCCCGGTGGCCAGCCGGTCGGCCGCGGCCTTGCACATGCCGTAGGCGACGCTGCCGTCGGCGGCCCAGTCCGGGTACGGCGGGCCGGACGGGTGCCTGGCCTGCTTCGACGTGATGTTGAGGATCCAGCCCCGCCCGCGCGTGACCATCCCGGCCGCGGCCAGCTGACACAGCCGGAACGGGGTCTGGACCATCATCCGGGCCATGATCTCGTAGCGCTTGGCGGGCAGGTCCAGCGCCGGGCCGTAGAAGTTCACCCCGGCGTTGTTCACCAGCGTGTCGACCGGCCCGAGGGCCGCCTCGGCCCGGGACAGCACGGTCTCGACGTCGTCCGGCGCGGTCAGGTCCGCGGGGACGGCAGCCGCCACGCCACCCCGGGCTCGGATGCCGTCGACGACCTCCTGCAGCGAACCGGGCAGCCGCGACGTGCCCGGTTCGACGGTCCGCGCGACCAGCGCCACCGCCGCGCCCTCGGCGGCGAACCGCTCCGCGATGTGCTGCCCGATGCCCCGGCTCGCGCCGGTGACGACCGCGACCCGCCCGTCCATCGCCCCCACGGGCACCTCCTCGTACCGGGTGACGTCCGCTGCGTCGGCCCCTATAGTAAGTGAACGCATGCTTTCTTAGGTAGGGGCGTGAGGCCATGCACGACATCGTGATCCGGGGTGGCGACGTCGTTGACGGAACCGGCGCGGGTCCGGTCCGCGCGGACGTCGCGATCGACGCGGACCGCGTCACCGCCGTCGGGGAGGTACCCGACCCCGGCCGGCGCGAGATCGACGCCCGCGGCAGGCTCGTGACGCCGGGCTTCGTCGACATCCACACTCACCTGGACGCCCAGCTGTTCTGGGATCCCAGCGCCACGTCGTCCTGCTGGCACGGCGTCACGACCGTGGTGCTCGGCAACTGCGGGGTCACGTTCGCGCCGGTCCGTCCGGCCGCGACCCGATACCTCGCGGAGATGATGGACTCGGTGGAGGACATTCCCGCCGACTCGATCATGGCCGGGTTGCCCTGGGGCTGGGAGTCCTACGGCGACTACCTGCGCGCGCTGGACGACCGCCCGCTCGGCCTGAACGTCGGCGGTCTGGTCGGGCACAGCGCGCTCCGCTACTACGTGATGGGCGAGCGCAGCCTCGACGAGTCCCCCGCCGAGCCGGACGACGTCCGGGAGATGGCCGCGGTGCTGGCCGAGGCGATGGACAGCGGCGCGCTCGGCTTCTCCACGTCGCGCAGCTTCCTGCACACGGTTCCGGACGGACGGCCGCTGCCCGGCACGTTCGCCGAGCCGTCCGAACTCGTGACGCTCGCCGGCGTGCTCGGCGAACGGGGGCGCGGCGTCCTCGAGGCGACCCCGCGGATCGGTGAGCGCGACGGTGCCGAGCGCCGGAACTCGATCGCCGAGATGGCCTGGATGGAGGAGGTCAGCCGCTCCTGCGGACGGCCGCTCACGTTTGCGATCACGCAGAGCGACCGTCGTCCCGGCCTGTGGTCCTGGGTGATGGACGAGGTGGCCGCGGCCCGCGCCCGCGGCGCCGACCTGCGCCCGCAGACGTCCGGGCGCGGCACCGCGATCCTCTACGGCCTGCACGGCCGGACGCCGTACGACGCGCTGCCCGCCTGGACGCAGCTGCGGGAACGACCGAGCGCGGAGCGGCGGAAAGCGCTGGCCGACGAGGCGTTCCGCCAGGTGCTGGTCGACCAGGCCGAGAACGGCGCCGAGTTGTCCGGGCCGCTCGCGCCCAAGGATCCGGCGAAGCTGTACCTGTTACCGCCCGGCGTCGCGCACTACGACGTCCGGCCGGAGAACAGCCTGGCCGCGGAGGCCGCCCGCCGGGGCCGGACACCGGCGGGCGCGTTCGTCGACTACCTGCTGGAGACCGACGGCCAGGGCCTGCTGTACTACCCGGTCCTCAACTCCGACCTCGACGCGGTCGCCACGATGATCACCAACCCGGACGTCGTCCTCGGGCTGGCCGATGCCGGGGCACACGTCGCGATGACGATGGACGCCGGCCAGACGTCCTACGTGCTGAGCCACTGGGTGCGCGACGAGAAGCGGCTCGACGTCGGCCGCGCGGTGTACAAGCTCACGCTGGAGGGCGCCCGGCTGTTCGGGATCGCCGACCGCGGTGTGCTCACGCCGGGCGCGTTCGCCGACGTGAACGTGATCGACCTCGACGCGCTGCGTCTGCTGACCCCCGAACTCACCGACGACTTCCCGCTCGGCGCGAGCCGCTACGTCCAGCGCGCCCGCGGCTACGACTACACGCTGGTCAACGGCCAGATCGTCGTCGAGTCCGACGAGCTGACCGGAGAACGCCCCGGCCGCGTGGTCACCCCCGGCTGACATCGAGGAGCGAGACTGATGACCGACCGAGAAGCCGTGATCGTCGCCGGCGCCCGTACCCCGATCGGCACCGCCTACAAGGGAACGCTGTCCCAGATCGACGCGTTCACGCTGGCCACCAAGGCGGTCGCGGAGGCCGTCCGGCGCTCCGGGCTCGCCCCCGAGGCGTTCGACGACGTCGTGATCGGCGAGTCGCTCTACGGTGGCGGCGCGATCGGACGGTACGCCGCGATCGACGCCGGGCTGGTCAACGCGCCCGGCATCGCGCACAACCGGCACTGCGCCTCCGGGCTGTCCGCGATCCAGACCGCGGCGTCGTCGATCATCGCGGGGATGGACGACGTCGTCGTCGCCGGTGGTGTCCAGTCGAGCTCGACGATGCCGACGGTGGCGTGGCGGTGCCCGGCCACCGACGAGTGGACCGAGAACTGGCTCGCGCCCAGCCACCGCGAGACGCCGGACGCACCGATCGCGGACATGTCGATCACGGTCGGCTGGAACACCGCGGTGAAGGCCGGGGTCAGCCGCGCCGAGATGGACGCCTGGGCGCTCCGCTCCCACCAGCGGGCGATCGCCGGGATCGACGCGGGCAGCTTCGCCGCGGAGACGTTCCCGATCGACGTCGTCCGGCGGGACGGATCCGCGGTCACGTTCGCGGTCGACGAGCACCCCCGGCGAACCACCAGCCTGGAGAAGCTCGCGTCGCTGCCGCCGCTGAACCGGGGCATCGAGGGCTTCAGCATCACCGCGGGCAACTCGGCCGGCGTCAACGACGGTGCGGCGGCCCTCGTCGTTACCGACCGGGCGGTCGCGCGGAGCGAGGGGCTGGAGCCGCTGGCGGTCGTCCGCGCGTGGGCGTCGGTCGGCGTCCCGCCCGCGGAGACCGGTCTGGCACCGGCGGCCGCCATCGAGAAGGCGCTGCGGCGGGCCGGACGCTCGGTCGAGGACGTCGCGCTCTGGGAGATCAACGAGGCGTTCGCGTCGGTCGCCGTCGCGGCCACCCGCGCGCTCGGCCTGGACGAGGAGCGGGTGAACGTGCTGGGCAGCGGCTGCAGCCTGGGGCACCCGGTGGCGATGACCGGCGCGCGCATGGTGCTGACGCTCTCCCACGAGCTGCGGCGGCGCGGCGGGGGCCTCGGCGTCGCCGCGATGTGCGCCGGCGGCGGCATGGCCACCGCAATGCTGCTCGAGGTCCCACCCTCCGCCTGATCCTCGGCCCACACCGGGAGCGGGCGCCGATCAGCGGCGCCCGCTCACACCACCACGGTGCGGACCCCTTCGCCGCGCGTCATCGCGTCGATACCGTCGTTGATCTCAGCCAGGCTGATCCGGTGGGAAACCATCGCGGACAGGTCGAGCAAGCCGCTCTCGGCGAGCCGGACGTAGCGCGGGAAGTCCCGCAGGATCTGCGCTCCCCCGACCACCGAGCCCGCGATCCGCTTGCCGGAGAACACCGCCGGAATCGCGGGCAGCGTCAGCGTGTCGCCGACCGCGGGCATGCCGACGAACGTCACGGTGCCTGCCGGACGCGCCAGATCGAACGCCTGGACCATCAGCTCCGGGCGGCCGACGACCTCGAACGTGTAGTCCGCGCCGCGGCCACCGGTCAGCCCGCGCACCTCCGCCAGCACGTCGCTCGCGCCGGGGTCGATCGCGTGCGTGGCACCCACCCGCAGACACGCCTCGCGGCGGCCGGCCACCGGGTCGATCGCCACGATCGTCGCGGCGCCGGCGATGCGGGCACCCTGCACCACCGACTGCCCGACGCCCCCGCAGCCGATCACCGCGACGCTGCTGCCCGGCCGCACCTCCGCGGTGTTGAGTGCCGCCCCCAGCCCGGTCGTGACGCCACAGCCCAGCAGCGCCAGTTGCTCGTCGGGCAGGCTCGTCTCGACCGGCACCACCGACGCCTCGTGGACGACCATCGCGTCGGCGAACGTCCCGCAACCACACACCGCACCGGCCCACCGGCCGTCGGCGAGCTCGAACCGGGGCGCCGCCTTCACGACCGGGTTGAGCTCGCAATGCGTGGAGACGCCGTTCAGGCACCACCAGCAGGCCCCGCACGCCGGTGCCACCGAGGCCAGCACCCGGTCGCCGACCCGTGTGCGGCGTACCTCGCTGCCGACCTCCTCCACGATCCCGCACCCCTCGTGCCCGGGGACGATCGGCAGCGGCAGCGCCGACCGTCCCTCCAGGACGTTGAGGTCGGTGTGGCAGATACCGCTGGCGGTGACCCGGACTAGGACGTCCCGCGGCCCCAGCGCCGGGACCGGCAGGTCCTCGACGACGAGCGGCTCTCCGACCCGGTACGCGACGCAGACTCTCATGGCGACCTCGGCAAGGAGTTGTGAGCGAAGGGCTTCGTGGAGCATAGTAACTGGGCACTTACTTTCTTACGACCGATCCCAGCCGACGAACCGGAGGCTGACCGTGGTGGACTACCGGCTGGTCGACGCCGACGAGCACTACTACGAGCCCGACGACTGCTTCACCCGGCACATCGAAGCGCGCTATCGGGACGAGACGATCCGCGTCCAGCGCGGCGACGACGGGCTCGGCCGGGTGTTCCTCAAGGATCGGCGCACGTTTATGAGCGTCATGCCTGGCGACTACGCGTCCGCCCCGGGCGCGCTCCAGGGACTGTTCGTGGGCGGGGTGGCCGACGGCTTCACCCACCGGGAGATCGTCACCTCCAGGGACCACCCGGAGTTCAGCGAGAAGCGCGCCCGCCTGGCGCTGATGGACGAACAGGGCGTCGAGGCCGCGATCATGCTGCCGACGCTCGGCGTCGCGGTGGAGTACGAGCTGCGGCACGACGTCGACCTCACCTACGCCAGCCTGCGGGCGTTCAACCGCTGGCTGGAGGAGGACTGGGGCTACGGAGCGGACGGCCGCGTGTACGGCGTCCCCATGCTGTCGTTGTTGGACATCGCGCAAGCGATGACCGAGCTGCACCGGGTCCTGGACGCGGGCGCGCGGCTGGTCCACCTCTGCCCCGGCCCGATCGGCGGGCACTCGCCCGCTGACCCGCTGTTCGACCCGTTCTGGGCGACGGTCGCCGACGCCGGGGTCCCGGTGGTCTTCCACGTCTCGAACAGCGGTTACAACCACTTCTACGGGACGCTGTGGTCGGAGAACGGCGACAACCCGTCGCACCAGCAGTCGCCGCTGCAGTGGGCGCTGTGCAACACCGAACGGCCGCTGGTCGACACGCTCACCGCGCTGACGCTGCACAACCTGTTCGGCCGCCACCCCCGCGTCCGGATCGTCTCGATCGAGAACGGTGCGAGCTGGCTCAAGGCACTGTTCAAGACCGTCGACAAGGCCGCGGCGCTCGGCCGCCGCGGGCCGATGATCGGCGGGCCGCTGCCATCGAAGCCGAGCGAGGCGCTCGCCGAGCACCTCTGGGTCTGCCCGTTCCCCGAGGACGACGTCGTCGAGCTGATCGACGCCCTCGGCGCCGACCACGTCCTGTTCGGCTCGGACTGGCCGCACCCCGAGGGGTTGCGCGCGCCGCTGGACTACACCGTGGCGCTGGCGAGCTGCGACCCGGCCGTGGCCCGGAAGGTACTCCGCGGAAACGCCGCCGAGCTGCTCGGAATCCGGGACTTCGTGGTCGCGTGAAGCAGCTACTGATCGGCGGGGCCTGGGTGGACGCGGCGTCCGGCCGGACGTTCGAGACGCTGAACCCGTCCACCGGCACGGTGATCGCCGAACTGGCCGAGGCCGGACCCGAGGACGTCGACCGGGCGGTCGCCGCGGCTCGCGCGGCGTTCGCCGGGCCGTGGCGGACGATGAAACCGCGGGGCCGCCAGCGTCTGCTCTGGACGCTGGCCGACCTGGTGCAGGAGCACTACGACGAGCTGCGGCACCTGGAAGCCGTCGACATGGGCGCACCGATCGGGCGGCGGCGGTCGAAGCCCACCGCCGCCTGGGAGGCGGAGGTGCTCCGTTACTTCGCCGGCTGGCCGACGAAGATCCACGGCGAAACGATCCCGAACTCGGTGCCGGGAGCGGTGCTGACCTACACGCTCAAGGAGCCGGTGGGCGTCGTCGCGGCGATCGTGCCGTGGAACCGGCCGATCAGCAACGCGATCTGGAAGCTCGCCGCGGCGCTGGCGGCCGGGTGCTCGGTCGTGCTCAAACCGGCCGAGCAGGCGTCGCTGGTCGCGCTCCGGATCGGTGAGCTGGTGGCCGAAGCGGGCTTCCCGGACGGCGTGGTCAACGTCGTCACCGGGTTCGGCCCGGCCGCGGGTGCGGCGCTCGTCGACCACGCGGGCGTCGACAAGGTCGCGTTCACCGGTTCGACCGAGGTCGGCAGGCACGTGCTCCGGGCTGCGGCCGGAACGTTCAAACGGGTGACGCTCGAGCTCGGCGGAAAGTCGCCCGACGTCGTGTTCGCGGACGCCGACCTGGACCGGGCCGTGCCGGGCGCCGCGATGGGGGTCTTCTCCAACTCCGGCCAGGTGTGCTGCGCGGGCACCCGGATCTACGTCCAGCGGCCGATCCACGACGAGTTCGTCGAGCGCCTGTCCGCGTTCGCCGACGGGCTGACCGTCGGCGACAGCCTGGACCCGGCCACCACGATCGGGCCGCTGGTCTCCCGGGAGCAGCTGGACCGGGTGACCGGCTACCTCTCGCTGGCGTCCGCGGAGGGCGCGCGGACGGCCGCGGGCACGCGGACGCTCGACGCCTCCGACGCCGGCTACTTCCTGGCGCCGACCGTGCTGACCGATGTGCACGACCAGATGCGCGTGGCCCGGGAGGAGATCTTCGGGCCGGTGGCCTGCGTGCTGCCGTTCGACACGCTGGAGGAGGTCGCGGCCCGCTCCAACGACAGCCCGTACGGGCTGGCCGGTGGGGTCTGGACGCGCGACCTCGGCATCGCGCACCGGATGGCCGCGCTGATCCAGGCCGGGACGGTGTGGGTCAACACGATGCTGCTGTTCGACCCGGCCGTCCCGTTCGGTGGTTACAAGACCAGCGGCTGGGGACGCGAGATGGGCGCGGCAGGCGTCGAGGAGTACCTGAACACCAAGTCGGTCTGGGTCGATCTGGCCTGAGCGAGCCGGCGGCTGTCCAGTCGGCAGGGGACGGTGCGTTAGCGTGCGCACATGACGGCGACCGAGCCCAGGCGACGTGCGAGAAGTCGCGAACGCGTCGGCGGGTTGGCTCTCGCCGCAGCGGTGGGGGCGTTGGCCGGTGCCTCGGTGGCGCGGCGCCGGAAGGGCCGGGCGGCGGTGGCCGGAGCGATGGCGCTCGCGGCGACCGAGGCGGTGGCACGGGCCCGGCAGCGGCCCGATGAGATTCCGGCGTGGTGGTCGCGGGTGGTGATGAGCGGTGCGATGGCGGCGCCGGTGGGCTGGCTCGGTGGGCGAATCACCCACGCCGGGCCGGTGGCGGTAGGTACGGCGGCCGGCGCGGTAGCGGGCGCGCTCGGGTTGCGGCCGCAGAAGGTAGCGCTCGGCCCGGTGGCGGGTGCCGCCGTCGGAGCCGCCTGGCGGTTGGCCGGCGGGCACCAACCCGGTGCGGTAGCGGCCGGCGCGGTGGTCGGCTTCCGCGTTCTGTCCGCTCTCCTGTTTCGCGACGCCCAGGTGAGCCTGCTGGCCGAGGGCGTGCAGGCCGAGGAACTACCGTTCGTCGTGCCGCTCGAGGCCCGTGCGCGCTACGTCGGTACCGGCTACGTGCGTGAGCTCGCCGAGGTGCTCGGCGGCACGTACGAGGCCGACGCCCCCGACGTGGGGATCGTGGCCTCGCTCGACGACCTGGCCGGCCCGCAGTTCGACCCCGCGGGTGTCCAGCCGCTGGTCCGCGAGTTCTACGAGCACACCACCCGGTTCCGGCTCGACATCGTGCCCGAGTGGCGGCTCTGGGTGCGGCCGGGCTACCTGCTCTACCGCACGCTCGTGGCGCGTCCGGTGGGCCAGGCCAACGTGCCGATGAACCAGCGCGAGACCCTACGAGGAGTGCGCAGCCGCATCGACACGATCACGCCGGACGGCGCCGACCTGATCGGGGTGCGGGGGTGGATTCGCTCGTTTGCCGACACCGACGAGCCCATCTATGTGGGCATCTACACCACGTACCGGCACGAGGGGCGCGGCTATGTGAGCGTCGGCTTTCCGGTGCCGCAGGGCAGCTTCACCGCCACTCTGCTCCCCCAACCCCGCCCGGACGGCGGCCTCATGCTGACCAGCCGCAGCCCGCTCGCCCACCCCGGCCACTACCTGACCTACATCGACCCCGGCACCCGCGAGCTCACCACGTTGAGCGTTCCCGGCTTCGCCGAACGGCTCGACGTCTACGTGAGGGACGGCAAGCTACGCGCCGAACACGCGTTCTCGCTGTACGGCTTGCCGTTCCTGATCCTGCACTACACGATCCACCGCAAGTGACCACCGATTCGGCGGCCGCCCGCGTCAGAGTCCCGACGCGGCGGCGATCTTCGCGTCCAGCAGTGCCTCGATCTCGTTCGCCGCGAAGCCCAGCTCGGTCAGGACCTCCACGGTGTGTTCGCCGACGCCCGGCAGGATCAGCCGGGGCCCGCGGCCGGCGTCCGGGCCGAACCGCAGCAGCGGCCCGACCTGCTCGAAGCGGCCCCAGTCATGCGTCGAGTACTCGATCGCGCGGCCGAGCCGGCGGTTGACCGGATCGTCCAGGACGCCGCGCCGGAAGCCGTCGCGGTCCAGCGGCGCCACCGGCTCGGCGAACGCCCCGAGGCTACGCACCCGCGCCGCCCACTCGGCCGCCGGTGCGGTGGCGAACGCCTCGGTCAGCACGGTCTCGGCCCGCCGGGCGTCCGGATGAGAGCGCAGCGGCGCGTAGGCCGTCGGGAGGCCGTCGATCAGCTCTCCGAGCCGGGCCCACGACTCGGGATCCGGGACGACGAGCGCGAACCAGGCCCCGTCGCCGCCCCGGTAGAGCCGGTAACCCGGCCCGTATCCGGTCTGCTCGGCGTCGAGCTCGGGGCCGCGGACCACCCGGCCGTCCCGCTGGAACACTCCGCTGTGCAGCAGGCAGCCGGCGCCGAGCAGGCTGGTCACGACGTGTTGCCCGCGGCAGCTGGTAGCCCTGGCCAGCAGCCCGGTGAGCGCGCCGATCGCGGCGACCCAGCCGCCGGTCATGTCGATCGGGATCCAGGTGCCCGCGGTCGGCTCGTTGCCGGGCCCGGCGATCGCCCGTTCGAAGCCGGTCAGCGCCTGCATCAGCGCGTCGTTGCCGGGTAACGCGGCCCGCTCGCCGGTGACCCCGAACGCGCTCGCGTGGCAGTACACCGCGTGCGGGTTGAGTGCCGCGACCGCGTCCGCGCCGATGCCCAGGCGCTCGGCGACGCCCACCCGGAAGTTGTGCAGGACGACGTCCGCGCCGGCGATCAACCGCTCGACGACCGGCCGGGCCTCCGGAGCTCCGAGGTTCAGCGCGAGGCTGCGCTTGCCGCGCTGGCAGGCCGCGATCGCGTAGGCGGCCGCGCGCATCGCCTCACCCTCGGGCGGTTCGACCTTGATCACGTCGGCGCCGAGGTCGGCGAGGACCTGGGCGGCGAGCGGACCGGCGACGAACGCGGAGAAGTCCACCACCCGGAGGCCGCCGAGGGGCTTGCGGTGCGGAGCGGCGTCCCCGAGCGGCCGCACCTGGATCGGCGAGCCCACCATCGTGTCCCGGCCGCGCTCGACGATCAGCCCGATCTCGGCCAGGTGCGGGTCGGCCAGCACCTCACCCGGTGCCAGCACCGGCTCGCACGCGATCCCGGCCGCCCGCAGCAGCATGACCCACTCGTCCCGGGGCCTGGTCGCGAACCGCGGCACCCACCGCGCCGCCCGCTCCCCCAGCGCACCGGTGACCTGATCCTGGTAGTAGCCGCTGGTGCTCGGCTCGTCACCGAGTACCTCGATCAGCGCCCGGTACATCCCCTTTCCGCCGAACCAGACCTGGATCAGCTCGTCGTCGGCGCAGCGGTACAGGAAGTTCGGGAACGTCGACCCGTGCTCCCAGTAGCTCTCGACCTCGGGCGCCGCCCGTTCGGAGCGGCCGATCATGCAGCCGAGCGTCACGAGCAGGCCGTCGTAGAGCGACGTCTCCGACCAGCCGCCGGCCTCGGTCTCGGTCCGCCGCAGCAGCAGCGCCAGCACCGAGACCAGGAGCAGCGCGGCGGCACCGACGCCGGACGCGTGCACGTCCACGAAGATCGGGCCGGGCCGGTGACCGGCCAGCTGTGTGCAGAACCCGGCGTCGGCCTCGACCAGCAGCCCGTAGTCGGCCACCACGCCGCGCGCGGTCCGGCTGGGTGTGCAGCGGGCGTAGACCAGCGCCGGGTACGCCGCCCGCAGGTCGCGGTAGCCGAGCCCGCGCCCCTCGACCAGGCGCTCCGGGCCGTACACCAGCGCGACGTCGGCCCCGGCGAGCAGCGCGCGGATCTCGTCCGGGTCGTCGGTGGTGACCACCCGCTTGTCGCGGTTCCAGGCGTGGCTCCAGCTCAGGCCCTCGTCCAGGGGCACCGGCTCCGGACCGACCACTCGGGTCACCCGTGCGCCGAGATCGGCCAGGATCATTCCGGGCAGCGCACCGGCCAGGCCGAGCCCGAGCTCTGACACCCCGACGAGGACCTCGACGACGACCAGGCCCTCGCACGGATCGGTTCTCATACCGGGCTCCCCACGGTCAGCCGCGGCAGTACCTCTTCGGCGGCCAGCGTGACCACCTCGAGCGTGTCCTCGGCGGCGGCCGGGGAGATCACGATGTGCCGCACGCCCGCGTCGACGTACTCCTGCAGCCGCGCCGCGACCTGCTCCGGGGTACCCGCCGGGGCGATCCGGTCGAGCATCGCCGCGGGTTTGTCACCGTACGCGCTGCCCAGGAACGACGCGACGTCGGCGCGGGCGCGGTCGGCGTCCCGGCGGATCGAGCAGTAGAGGAACAGGCACCACTCGAACCCGTCCAGGCTCCGGCCGAGCTGCGCGGCGTGCGACGTGATCGCCTCGACCGAACGCCGGTAGCCGGACGGCGAGACCAGGTACGGCATCCACCCGTCGCCCAGGGCGGCGGCGCGACGCTGCGCTGGTGCTTTCCGGCCGGAGACGACGATCGGCGGCCCGCCCTCGCGCATACCGCCGCCGGGCGTCCGCACGGGCCGCAGCGTCACGTCGTCGAATCCGACGAACCGGCCGTGGTGGCTGACCGGCTTACCGGCCCAGAGCGCGCGGAGCACCTCGATCGACTCATCGGTGCGGGCGCCGCGCTCGGCCATCGGCACGCCGACCGCCGCGAACTCGTCCGGGTACTCACCGCCGACACCGACGCCGGCCGTGACCCGGCCGCCGGAGTGGGAGTCCAGATCGGCGAGCTGTTTGGCGACGACCACCGGATGATAGAGCGGCAGCAACAGCACGGCGGTACCGACGCGAACCCGCTCGGTCCATGCGGTGAGCAGTGCGAGCCGGGTGATCGCCTCGCCGGTCGCGCTCGGCGGCAACAGGTGACCGCCGTGCCAGATCGAGTCGATCGGCAGACGCTCGGCCGCGGCCAACCAGCGCGGATCGGGTTCGGGAAGGGCTGCTGCTCCGAGAACGACGCGGGGTGCTCCGAGAACGACGCGGGTATCTGACAACCTCGCTCCTCGGGTCGAGAGCGGCGCGAAGGCCTATATTAGCAAGCGTTCACTTTTTTAGGTCCTCGTCTTAGACTCCGTTCCGAGGTGGTCATGGACGCAACGCTGGGGATACCGCCCGCCGTCACCGACGAGACCGCACCGTTCTGGGCCGCCGCGGCCGAAGGCCGCCTGGTCGTCGAACGCTGCTCGACCTGCGGCGCGGAGTCGTTCCCGCCGCGCGGGATCTGCCGCGAGTGTCGCGGTCGGACGCTCGAGCCGACCGAGATCACCGGGTGCGGCGTGGTCTACAGCTACACGGTCAACTATCAACGCTGGCTGCCCGGCCTCGAGGTGCCGTACGCGATCGTGCTGGTGGAGTTCCCGAGCCACCCCGGGGTGCGCGTCGTGGGACGGTTACGGGGCTGTCCCCCGGAGGCGGTGACGATCGGCGCGGTCGTCGAGATCGGCTTCGAGCCGGGGCCCGGTGGCTTCAGCATCCCGAGTTTCCTGGCCGTGCGGACATGAGCGCGACCGACCTGCTCGAACGACGAGCGGTGATCTCTGGTGTCGGCCAGTCCGCGGTCGGCAGGCAGATCGACCGGTCCGGTTTCCAACTCACGCTGGACGCCGTCCTCGCGGCGATCGCGGACGCCGGCCTGACCGTCGGGGACATCGACGGGCTGGCGATGTTCCCCGGCGGCGGCGCCGCGAACCTGCCCGGGTACGCGAACGGCAACCTCTACGAGGTCCAGGACGCGCTCGGCCTCGCGACGAGCTGGCGGCAGGGCATCGTGGAGGGCATGGCGCTGCCGTTCTACGGCGCCGCGATGGCGGTGGCGACCGGGCAGGCGCGCCACGTCGTCGTCTGGCGAACCGTGAAGGAGGGCAGCGCCGCCCGTCGCGCCGGGGGTCGCCCGGCGTACGGCTCCACCAAGCCGGTCGCCGAGGGCCCGCTGGCCTGGCTGCTCCCGGTAGGGATGCTCTCGCCGGTCTGCCAGATCGCGCCCTACGCCACCCGCTACCTGCACGAGTACGGCGTCCGGCGGGAGCAGTTGGCCTGGATCCCGGTCACCCAGCGCGCGTCGGCCGGGCTCAATCCGGACGCGGTCTACCGGTCGCCGCTGAGCATCGACGACTACCTGGGCGCCCGGATGATCTCGACGCCGCTGTGCCTGTACGACTGCGACGTCCCGGTCGACGGCGCCACCGCGCTCGTGGTCTCGGCCGCCGAGACCGCGCCGGACCTGCGCGCCCCGGTGGACATCGAGGCGATGGCCGGCGTCGTCGAGGGCCGCCCGTCCTGGGAGCAGTGGCGCGACATGGGGCGGGTCGGTCACGGCGCCGCGGCCGCGATGTGGGCCCGCACCGACCTCCGCCCCGCCGACGTGGACACCGCAGAGCTCTACGACGGCTTCACGATCGAGGTCGTCTGGTGGCTGGAGGCGCTCGGCTTCTGCGGCGTCGGCGAGGCCGGAGACTACGTCGACGGCGGGAAGCGGATCGCGCTCGGTGGTGAGCTGCCGCTCAACACCTGGGGCGGCCAGCTCTCCGGTGGCCGGTTGCACGCCGCGTTCGGCCACACCGCCGAGGCGGTGCGGCAGCTCCGCGGTGAGGCGGGCGACCGCCAGGTGGCCGGCGCCGAGGTCGCCGCGGTGACGAACGTCGGCGGATACGAGGCCGGCGCGGCTCTTCTGACCCGCCGTTGACCACAGGGAGGCAACGCCGTGGAGCGTCCAGGACGAGTCGAGAACAAGGTCGCGATCGTGACCGGCGCCGGGTCGACGCCCGGGCCCGGCATCGGCACCGGAAAGGCGATCGCGGTCGTGCTCGCCAGGGAGGGCGCGAGCGTCCTGCTCGTCGACCGCTACCCGGAGCGGGCCGCGGAGACCGCGAAGATGATCGCCGACGAGGGCGGCACGGCCGAGGTGTGGCAGGCCGACGTGACCACGGCCGACGGCTGCGAGTCGATGGTGCGGGCAGCGGTGGACGCGTTCGGCACGCTCGACATCCTGGTGAACAACGTCGGCCTGGCCGCGCTGGGCACGGTCGTCGACACCACCGAGGACGCCTGGGACCGGGCGCTGGACCTCAACCTGCGCAGCGCGTTCCTCGCGTCGAAGTTCGCGGTACCGGTGCTGGCCGGGAAGGGCGGCGGCGCGATCGTCAACATCGCCTCGATCTCGGCGCTGCGCGGCGACGGCACCGTTGCCTACTCCGCGGCCAAGGGCGGGCTGATCGCGCTGACCGTCGACATGGCGTACTCGCACGGCAGGCAGGGCATCCGGGTCAACGCGGTCGCGCCCGGCCACATCACCACGCCGATGGTGCACTCGGTGTCCGCCCCAGGGCCGCGCGCCGAGTTCATGGACCGGATGCGCGCGGAGGCCGGCCTGCTGGGGACGCCGGGCACCGGCTGGGACGTCGCCTGGGCCACCACGTTCCTGGCCAGCGACGAGGCGCGGTGGATCACCGGCGTGACGTTGCCGGTCGAGTCCGGGGTGCTCAGCGTGGTGCCGCTTCTGATGGCGCAGCACTTGCGAGGAGTCCCGGAGCCCTCCTAAAGTAAGTGAGCGTACACTCTGTTAATGCCCGGCAAGCCGCGAAGGAGCCGGTACCCATGACCGAACAGCTCTGCGAGCGCTACGCCGTCGCCGACGTCGACTCCCACATCATCGAGCCGGCCGACCTGTGGACCGCACGGATCTCGTCGAAGTGGGGCGACCTCATCCCCCACGTGCGGTTCCACGAACGCCGGCAGGAAGACGTCTGGTACGTCGGCGACAAGAAGCTGTACGGCGCCGGTGCGTTCGCGCAGGCGGGCTGGCCGGAGTACCCCCCGTCGCACCCCAAGCGGCTCGCCGAGGCGAACCCGGCGACGGTCGATCCGAAGGCGCGGCTGTCCTACCTGGACGAGATGGGCATCTACTACCAGGTGCTTTACCCCAACATCCTCGGGTTCCACAGCCACGTCTTCCTGAAGAACGTGCCGCGCGAACTGGCGACCGAGTGCGTCCGCGCGTACAACGACTGGATCGTCGAGTTCTGCTCGGCGGACCCGAAGCGTCTCGTCCCGATGACGATGCTCCCGTTCTGGGACATCGACGAGTCGGTCGCGGAGATCCAGCGCGCCCACGCGATGGGCCACAAGGGCGTCCTGTTCGCGGCCCGCTACGACAAGGTCGGGCTGCCCCGGCTGGCCGACGACTACTGGTCGCCGCTGCTCGGGCTGGCGCAGGAGATGGAGCTCAGCCTCAACTTCCACGTCGGGTTCCTGTCCGCACCCGAGGAGCTCTCCGGCGCCGTCGACCAGTCCAAGAAGGAAGACTTCACGAAGGAGAGCTCGCTGGTCCTGCTCGGCAACGCGCAGAACATCGCCGAGGTCGTCCTCACCGGCGTCTGCGACCGTTACCCGGACCTGAAGTTCGTCTCGGTGGAGAACGGCGCGGGCTGGTTGCCGTTCCTGGCCGAGACCATGGACTGGCAGTGGAAGAACGTCGGCGCCCACAAGGACTTCCCGGACCGGCTGCTGCCCAGCGAGTACATGCAGCGGCAGATCTACGGGATGTTCTGGTACGAGCAGCAGGCGATGCGGTCGGTCATCGACCTGATCGGCGACAACCTGATGTTCGAGACCGACTTCCCGCACGCCACCAGCCTCTCCCCCGGCCCGGCGTCGGAGTCGCCGAGCCCGCGGGACGTGATGGAGCGTGCGCTCGGCGGGCTGCCGGAGCAGACGATCGGCAAGGTGCTCCAGCACACCGCGACGAAGCTCTACCACCTGGACCCGCCGGACCGAGCATGAACGCCCTGGACCGCCCGGCGCACTACCTCGACGGTGGGTGGACGCCCCCCGCCCGCGGCGAGTATTTCGACGTCGTCTCGCCGTCGACCGAGGAGGTGGTCGGCCGGGCCCCCGCCGCGAGCGACGTCGACATCGACCGCGCGGTGGCGGCGGCGCGGACGGCGTTCGACGACGGGCCGTGGCCGCGGCTGACCCCCGCCGAGCGGGCCGACCTCCTCGCCCGGGCCGCGACGCTGCTGCGCAAGCGGACGGACGAGATCGCCGGCATCACGATCGACGAGATGGGCTGCGCGCTCAGCTCCGCGCCGCAGGGTCAGACCGGCATGGTGGCGCCGCTGTTCGACTACTACGCCGAGCTGGTCCGGAGCGCGCCGCTGGAGCGGTCGGTGGCCGTCGGCGAACGCCTCGGCCTGGTGACCCACGAACCGGTGGGCGTCGTCGCCGCGATCACACCGTGGAACGCGCCGGTGACGCTGGCCGCGTGGAAGGTCGCACCGGCGCTGGCCGCCGGCTGCGCGGTCGTGCTCAAGCCGCCACCCGAGGCTCCGCTGAGCACGTTCGTGCTGGCCGAAGCGCTGCACGAGGCCGGGCTACCGCCCGGCGTGCTCAACGTGCTGCCCGGCGACCGCGCGGCCGGTGAGCACCTGGTGACCCACCCCGGCACCGACAAGGTCGCGTTCACCGGGTCGACCGCGGCGGGCAAGCGGATCATGGCGCTCTGCGGCGCACAGGTGAAGCGGGTCTCGCTGGAGCTCGGCGGGAAGTCGGCCGCGGTCGTGCTGGACGACGCCGACCTCGGTGCGGTGGTGCCGCGGGTCATCGGTGGTGCGATGCACCTGTCCGGCCAGGTCTGCGGTGCGCACACCCGCCTGCTCGTGCCGCGCTCGCGCTACGCCGAGGCGGTGGACACGGCCGCCGCGACCGCCGCGACGATCGTCGTCGGCGACCCGCACGACCCCGCGACGATCGTCGGGCCGCTGGTCGCCGCCCGCCAGCGTGACCGGGTGGAGGGTTTCGTCCGGCAGGCGGTCGCGGACGGGGCCCGGATCGCGGCCGGTGGCGTCCGTCCGGCGCACCTCCCCCGCGGCTGGTACGTCGCACCGACCGTGCTGGCCGACGTGGACAACAGCGCGCCGGTGGCGCGCGCCGAGATCTTCGGCCCGGTGATCTGCGTGATCGCTCACGACGGTGACGACGATGCGGTCCGGATCGCCAACGACTCCCCCTACGGCCTCTCCGGGGGCGTCTGGTCGGGCGATCCGCGGCGTGGCCTGCGGGTGGCCCGCCGCCTGCGCACCGGGAGCGTGGCGATCAACGGCTACTTCCCGCCGTTCCCGCACGTTCCGTTCGGCGGCTTCAAGGAGTCCGGGCTCGGACGTGAACTCGGACCGGAAGGGCTGTTCAACTTCCTGGAACCGCGCAGCATCGGGCTGCCCCCGGACGCCGAGTGATGGACGACTTCCTGCTGGCCACGCTGGGGCAGGTTCGCCGCTGCCCGGCCCGCGCCGACTACCTGGAACTGCGCTTCAGCACCGACGAGGGCGAGTGGGACTGGTGTTTCCCGGAGCCCCCGGCCGCCCGGCGGCGGCCGCTGCGCCCCCTCGCGCTGCGGCTGGGCACGTACGGCGTCCAGGCGCACCTGGTGCGCGACGGGACGCTCGGCACGGCGGTGCCCACCGCGGCCGCCGTGCCGACGATCCTGGCCGGCGCGCCCGTCTACGTGGACCGCCGCCTCCTCCGCTCCCGGGTCTAGCCGCCGCGGAGGACGTACTCCCGCGTCGCGAGGTACGCCGACCAGCTGACCAAGTCGGACGGAGGCACCGCGTCGCGGAAGTAGCCGGCCCGCCGCCACAGGCTCGGGGCGTCGTCGAACCAGACCTCGTTCACCGCGTGGTAGACGCCCTCGCCCCGCACGTGGTTCTGGACGTACGCGCAGCCCCGCACGTCGTCGGGGATGACGACGGTAGAGCTCAGCCGGCCCGCGTGCCCCAGCCACCGCGCGGAGAACTCCGCCGCGCTCAAACCCTCGGCCCGCCGGGCGACGGCCAGGTGCTTGTACCGGACGCCGCCCTCGCGCCACCGCTGCTCGAGCCAGTCCGCGCCGCGCACGACCACCTCGTCCGCGACCACGACCACCACGCCGGTCGCCGGCTCCGAAGCGCACTCCTGGAACCGAGCCAGGTGAGCGTCGTCGCGGAACCACTCGATCGCGATCCCGTCGTACCCGAGGTCGTCCTCGGTCACCGCGGGCAGCGTCGGTCCGGCCACGACCCGCAGCGGCCGCACGTCGGCCGGCGTCCGGAGCCCAGCGGCCACGTGCCCGCCGCGGATTCCGAAGCTAAGGCGTTTGATCACGGAGCGCCGCCACCTCGGCCCGCCACGCGGCCACCGCGCGGTCCTTGACCGGCCCGTACCCCTTGATCGACAGCGCCGAGGACGCCAGCGCGACCCGCGTCCGGTAGTCCAGCGGCGTGTCCGGCCGGGTGATCTCCGCGATCAGGTCGGCGTACTCGACCAGCAGCGCGCGTTCGGTCCGCCGGTCCGGGTCCAGCCCGAACGGGTCCCACCGGGTCCCGCGCAGCCGCCGCAACCGGCGGAGCAGCCGGAACGCCAGCGCGTACGGCGCGCCGAGCGGCAGCTTCCGGGCCATGCCGAGCCGCCGCAGCACCGGCGGGTGGAGGTGATACGTGACCCGGTAGTCCCCGTCGATGCCGAGGTCGGCCGCGGCCCGGTCGTGGTCGGCCGCGAGGTGCAGCCGGGCCACCTCGTACTCGTCCTTGTAGGTCAGCAGCTTGAACCAGGACTCGGCCACCGCGCGGGTCAGTTCGCCGCGGTCGTGCGCCGCCACCGGCCGGACCAGGTCCAGGTACCGCTGGGCCCGCCGCACGTCCTGGTAGTCGATCACCTGCGCGGTCCGCCGGATCAGCAGGTCACGCAACCCCGGCGGCACCTCCTCGACGAGGTCGGCCGCCGTCGCGAGCGCCGCCGGTGACGGGTCGAACATCGTCCGGTCGTCCGCGGGCAGCGCCGCCGCGACCGCCGCGGGGTCGTGCGCGAGCCACCGCCCCCATTCGAACGCGCGCCGGTTGTCCGCGCCCCGGCGGCCCAGCGCCCGGTCGAGGGCGTCCAGCGGCAGCGGCAACGCACCGCGCTGGAACGCGACGCCGAGCAGCACGACGTTGGCCGGGAGGTGGTCGGCGAACACCCGCTCGGCGACGCGCCGGGCGTCCACCACGTGCACAGAACCCTCGCCGACCTGCTCGGCCACCGCCCGGCGGAGCCGGTCCGTGTCCGGCGCAGCCGGGCCGCCCTGGAGCATCGTGGCCGTCGGCGTGAGGTCCTGTTCGAGCACCGCGACCGTGTGCCCGGCCCGGACCTTCGCCAGATGACGCGGAGCCGCGGCCTGCAGCAGGTCGCCGGAGAGGTAGAGGTCGGCGCCGCCCTCGCTGGTCGTGGCCGCGCCTGGATCGGCCCCCGGTGGCGTGAGGTGCAGGTGCGACACCACCGCACCGGCCTTCTGCGAGAGCCCGGTCTGGTCCAGCCCGCTGACGTCGAGGCCGGCGTCGCGGGCCGCCGTGGCGAGTATCCGGCACGCGGTGACCACCCCGGTTCCGCCGATCCCGGTGACGTACACGCTGAAACGCTGCGAAGGCAGCGCTACGACCGGCGTCGGCAACTCGCCGTTCGGCAGCGCCGGCCGTTTCCGCGACGGGCGTTTCCGAGAGCCGTTCCGAGGCGTGATCGTCACGAACGCCGGGCAGTCGCCTTCCAGGCAGGTGTAGTCGCTGTTGCACGACGGGTCGTGCACCCGCCGCTTCACGCCGAACTCGGTGTCGTGCGGCAGCACCGAGAGGCAGTTGCTCTTCGCCGCACAGTCGCCGCAGCCCTCGCACACGGCCTCGTTGATCACGACCCGCTGCTGCGGCTGGGGCAGGACGCCCTGCTTGCGCAGCCGACGCGACTCGGCGGCGCACCGCTGGTCGTAGATCAGCACGGTGACGCCGGCGACCTTCCGCAGCTCGTCCTGGGACGCCGTCAGACGGTCCCGCCCGAGCACGCGGACGCCGGGCGCCCACTGCGCCTTGCGTCCGTAGCGCGAGGGCTCCTCCGCGCAGACGACGATCCGCTGCACGCCCTCCGCGTGCAGCGCGCGGGTCAGCGACGGGACGTCGGGCAGCCCGGTCACGTCCTGTCCGCCGGTCATCGCCACGGCCGAGTTGTAGAGGATCTTGAACGTGATGTTCACCCCGGCCGCGACACACGAGCGGATCGCCAGCGTTCCGGAGTGGCTCAGCGTCCCGTCGCCGAGGTTCTGGATCAGATGCTGCTCGGCGACGAACGGCGCCAGCCCGATCCATGGCACGCCCTCGGCGCCCATCGGCGTCGGCGGCAGCGTCCGCAGTGCGGCGTTCCGCGCCTCGAAATACAGGATCCCGTGGCAGCCGACACCGCCCCCGACCAGCGCGTCGGCGGGTGCGACCGTGGACCGGTTGTGCGGGCAGCCGCTGCAGTACCCCGGCGCGCGCCCGGGCAGGTCCAGCAGCGCCAGCGTGCGCCGAACGGGTGGTGCGACGAACCCGGGCAGCACGCGACCCAGCACCGCGGCCACCGCCGAGGGGTCCAGCTCCCCCACCGAGGAAACGAGAGGCCGACCACCAGCATCCCGCTTACCCCGCACCGGGACGCCGATTCCCGCCTCGTGCAGCAGCGCCCGCAGCTGCACCTCGACGAACGGCCGCTTCTCCTCCACGACGAGGATCTCGTCCACCGACGCGGCGAACTCCCGCACGGTCTCCGGCACCACCGGATAGGTCAGCGCCGGCTTGAGGATGCGAACGCCGACGTCGTCGGGGTCGAGTCCGGCGTCGGCGAACGCCTGCACGACGTCGTAGTAGGTCTTCCCGGCGCAGACGACGCCGAGCCGGGTGCCGGTGCCCACCATCCGGTCGAGCCGGTTCGCGCGCACGTACTCCTGGGCGGCCGCCAGCCGCCGCTCCACCACGAGGACTTCCTGATCCGGTACCGCGTGCGGGCCGAGCGTCGCGAGCGGACGGTGCTGCCAGCCCGTCTCCGGGTCCACCGGATGCTGCCGATCGACCGACGCGTCGACCGTGCCCAGGCCGTCGGCCACCGCCGTGACGACCTTCATCCCCACCCAGCAGCCCGCGTACCGGGACAGCCGGAACGCGTGGACGCCGAGGTCGAGCAGTTCCTGCTGGTTACCCGGGTAGAGCACCGGGACGCAGGCGTCGGCGAACGTGGGCTGGCTGTCGCAGGTCAGCGTCGACGACTTCGCCGCCGGATCGTCCCCGCAGAACAGCACCGCGCCGCCGGACGGCCCGACGCCCATCGCGTTCGCGTGTTTGAGCGAGTCACCGCTGCGGTCCAGGCCAGGCCCCTTGCCGTACCAGGCACCGGCGACCCCGTCGATGCCGTCGTAGCCGACCGCCGCGCCCATCTGGCTGCCCCAGACCGTCGCGAGCGCCAGCTCCTCGTTGACGCCCGGCCGGTGGACGATCCGGTGCGCGGCCAGCTCGGGGCCGAGCCGGTCGACCGCGAGGTCGAACGTGCCGAGCGGCGACCCCGGATACCCGGACACCATCGTCGCGGTCGTCAGACCGTCCCGTACGTCGACCTGCGTGCGCACGACGAGCAGGCGGGCCAGGGCGTCCACCCCGGATAACAGAGTCACGGGTACAGCGACGGGTTGACGTAGGCGAACGCGCCGTCCTTGAGCACCGCACGCCGCAGCGCGGGCTGCTGGAGCACGGTGACGTCGGCGGTCGGGTCACCGTCGACGACGAACAGGTCGGCGAGGTACCCCGGCCGGATCTCCCCGACCGGCAGCCCGGCGGCCGGCCCCATGTTGCGCGTCGCGGTGTGGATGGCCTCCACCGGGGTCAGGTCCACCAGCTCTACGTACCGCTGCAGCTCGGCCGCGTACGTGCCGTGCCGCGTCCACTGGTGACCGAAGTCGCCGCCGGCCAGGATCCGGATCCCGGCCGCCTTGAGCTTGCGCAACCCGTCGACCTGCGAGCGGAACTCTTCGTGGTAACCCGACTCCTCGATCTGCTCCGACGTGATCCCCCACGGCTCCGCGTGGCCGCGGACCATCGCGTACAGGTAGTGCAGGCCGGGGCAGACCCAGACGTCGTCGCGCCGCGCCTCCAGCGCGGTGAGCGCCTCGTCGTCGAGGAAGCAGGCGTGGTGGATGATCCGCACGCCGGTCCGGGCCGCCATCGCGACGCTCGCCGATCCCCGGGCGTGCGTGGTGAGGAACGCCCCGTACTTGTCCGCTTCCGCGACCGCCGCGGTCAGCATCTCGTCGTTCATGTAGACGTCGTCCGACGGGTACGCGGGCAGCACACCGTCGCCGGAGATGAACAGCTTGAGCGCCCGGACCCCCTGGTCGCACTGGCGGGCGACCTCGGCGCGGAGCGACGCGGCGTCCCGCACCACCCGCATCAGGCCGCCCTCCGCACCCAGGCCGCCCTCCTCGGCGATCATCGCGCCGCTGGGGACGATCCGCGGGCCGGTCAGCAGCCCGCGGTCGATCGCGTCCTTGGCGTACAGGTCGTCGTAGTCCTGGGTGACGCCGGCGCCGATGATCAGCGTGTAGCCGCTCTCCAGGAACGTCCGCGTCACCGCGGCGACGTCGAGCAGGTGCTTGCCCGGCGGCGTCGCGGCGATCCCGGCGTGGTCGAACACGAAGTCCAGCGGCCAGCTGATGTGGGTGTGGGCGTCGCCGAGTCCGGGCAGGACGGTGGCGCCGCCGAGGTCGACGACGCGGACGGCCGCCGGGTCGACGTCGATCCGTCCCGGAGACACCGCGGCGATCCGGGTGCCCTCGATCAGGACGTCGCCGTCGAACGGCCGCTCGTCCGGGGCTCCCGAGCAGGTGAGTAGGCGTGCGTTGGTCAGCAAGGTCCTGTCAGCCATCGGTGGCCTCCGTGCGAGCTACCGGAGCGTGAACGTGATCGGCAGGCTGAGCGGGGACCGGGTCAGCCCGGCGTGGTAGTGGATCGCGGACTCGTCCTTCAGCGTGATCGTGTCGATCCGGCGCAGCAGTTCCTCCAGCGCGATCCGGATGTTCATCCGCGCGAGGTTGGCCCCGGTGCACCGGTGCGGGCCGATGCCGAACGCCAGGTGCCGGTTGTGCTCGCGGTCGAGCCGGAACTCGTCCGGCTCGGGGAACTCGGCGGCGTCCCGGTTCGCCGACGCCCAGTGGATGAGGACCTTGTCGCCCTCGGCGACCTTCTCGCCGGCCAGTTCCGCCTCGGCCACCGCGGTGCGCCCCACGGAGACAAACGGGCCCTCCAACCGCAGCAACTCCTCGACCGCGGCCGGTAGCAGCTCCGGATGAGCACGCAGCCGATCGGCGATGTGCGGCTCGCGGCACAGCCGGATCAGGATCAGCCCGAGCGCACCAGCGGTCGTCTCCAGGCCGCCGAGGATCAGCAGCTGGATCGTCCCGATCGCTTCCTCGTCGGTGATCGGCCTGCCGTCGATCTGCGCGGCCAGCACCGCGTCGACGACGTCACCGTGCGCGGGGTTCTCGCGCCGGGTACGGACGAACGCCCCGACCCAGTCGTACAGGCCCTTCCAGGACTCCCGCGCTTTCGGGTGGGTCGGCGTCGAGGACGTCGACGCCAGCGCGGCGACGGTCTCCACCTCCTCGGCGGGTGCGCTGATCACCAGCTCGAAGAACGCCAGGCTGGGCAGCGGCCGGGCGAACTCGCCCATGAACTCGCACTCGCCGCGGTCGGCGAACCCGTCGATCAGGCGGTTGACCAGGTCGCGGACCGGCGCTTCCAGCGGCGCCATCGCAGCCGGCGTGAAGAACGGGCTGGTCAGGTTCTTGTAGAGGCGCTGCTCGGCCCCGTCGAGCTCGACCGGGCGGTTCTTCACGACACCACCGCCGCCGACGATCGACAGCCCGTGCGCCGAGCTGTAGACCTCGGGTGTCCGGGCAACCGCCATCGCGTTCCGGTAGTCGGTCACCGCCCAGAACCCGCCGTGGGCGTCGCTGCGCGCGACCGGGTTCAGCGCGCGCACCCGCGCCATCGTCTCCGGCAGCGTCGCGGCGAGGTCCGGGGACAGGTGATCGAAGTGCTCACGGCACCATTCGTCGGACAATCGCTGGGCCATCTCGTCCCCTCAGCTGCGCAGGAATCGTCCGGCGGACGCCCCGGCGACGTCCGCTCCGGCGGTTCTGGTGGCGACCCCGTTCACCCACATGTGCTCGACGCCGGTGCTGTGCGCGACCAGCCGGTCGGCGCCGCCCGGTTGGTCGGTCACCCGCTCGGTCGCGGTGGCGCCGATCGTGTCCGGGTCGAACGCGACCAGGTCGGCGTAGTACCCGGGCCGGATCGCGCCCCGGTCGGCGATGCGGAACGCGCGGGCGGGGTGCTCGGTCAGCCGCCAGACGGCGTCCTCCAGCGAGAGCGCCCGGCGTTCCCGGACCCAGTGTCCGAGCAGGTGGGTCGAGTAGCACGCGTCGCAGAGCTGGGTCGCGTGCGCACCGGCGTCGGAGAGCCCGAGCAGCGTGCGCTTGTCGGCGAGCAGCTCGCCGATCTCGTCGTCGCCGTCGTTGTCCAGCACGACCCGGAAGCGGGTCACCATGTCGTCGGCGAGCGCCAGGTCCAGCAGCAGGTCGAACGGCGTGGTGCCGCGCTCGTCGGCCAGCCGGCTCAGCGGGATGCCGACGACGTCGGAGTGGACGTCGGTCTCCTGCACGTCGATCTTCGCCCAGCGGTGGTGCCAGGCCTCGAGCGTCGGTTTGCGGGCCCGGTCGCGCCAGGACGGGTCCCGGTAGAGCGCGATCCGGTCGGCGCGCGGCTGTGCCAGCACTTCCTTCCACTCGTCGATCTCACCGAGCGGCGCCGGATCGGTCAGAACGATCTGCATGACGATCGGCCGGCAGGCGATCTGGGGATAGACCTCCCCCGGAAGGGCGCTGCCGCGCTTGACCGTCCGCATCGCACCGCCGGGGCGGTCGGCCCTCGCCATCAGCGCCGTCCAGGTCACCGGCACGCCGTAGCGCACCGCGAGGTCGGAGAACTGGTCGACGAACATGCCCGGGCCGATCGAAATCTGCATCACGCCCTTGCCCGCCTCACCGAGCACGGCGGCCATCGCGTCGATCTCGTCGACCTCGGCGAACCGGCTCGGGACCGGACGGCCGTACGCGCCCTGGTGTGCGGGCTGACGGGACGTCGAGAACCCGACCGCTCCCGCGTCGACGGCCTGGCGCAGCAGTCGGCGCATCGTCGCGACCTCGTCCTCGGTGGCGGCCCGCTCCTCTCCGCCGAGGACGTAGAGACGCAGCGGCGTGTGGCCGACGAACGCGCCGACGTTCAGCCGCTTCTGCCGCCGGTCCAGCGCGTCGACGTACTCCGGGAACGTCTCGAAGCACCAGTCGATCCCGGCCTCGAGCGCCTCGGCCGACATGCCCTCGACGTTCTCCAGCGTCCGGACGATGATGTCGCGGTGCTCGGGTTTGGTCGGGGCGACGCCGAAGCCGCAGTTGCCCATCACCACGGTCGTGACGCCGTGCCAGCACGAGGGCGTGAGGTCGCCGTCCCAGAGGATCTGCGCGTCGTAGTGGGTGTGGATGTCGATGAAACCGGGTGCCAGCGCGAGCCCGTCCAGGTCGACGACCTCAGTGTCCGGCCCCGGCGCCACAGCGCCCGGGTCGGTCACGTCGGTGATCCGGTCGTCGGTGACCACGACGTCGGCGGCCCTGGCCGGGCTGCCGGTGCCGTCGATCAGTCGCGCCCCTCGGAGCAGCAGCGTCATACGTCCTCCTCCAGCGCGCGGGCGAACTCCCGGTGCAGGTGCTGGGGTGCCGGCTCGTTGCGGCCGAACACGATGTGGTCGGTCAGGCCGGTCCGGACGCCCGGCTCGGTGCGCCCGGCGACCCAGAAGTCCTCGCCGTCGACGACCGTCTCGCAGATCCACGGCGCCATCTCGATCGCCTTCTCACGCTCGGCGTCGGACAGGCTCGGCCGCAGGTACGACGTGTGCCAGACCTCGGACGTCGCCGCGTCGACCGGGACGATCTGCCACAGCTCGGCGTGGCGGCTGTCGAACGTCAGGCTGGTGTTCGGGAACAGCGCGTACTGGTAGCTGAAGTGCGCGGCGACGTCGTCCCACTCCTCCTCGGGACGGCCGCGCAGGCCGTCGATCGAGCGCAGCGCCGAGGAGTTGCGCAGGTGCGGGCCGAACGCGTCGAACGTCAGCACGCCGCCGTACGCGTAGGTCGCCAGCGTCCGCCGGTGCAGGTACGCGAAGTGGTAGTTCTCCCGGAACGTGTCGAGCGTGACCTTCCAGTTCGCGGCCACCCGGTGCACGTGCGCGTCGCCGGTCGGCTCCCAGTCCGCGAAGTCGAGCACCGCGAACTCCTCCGCGAGCCCGGGGCCCAGGTACTCGTCGATGTCGACCGGTGGCCCCGGCCGCAGACGGCCGACGATCACGCCGTAGCCCTCGGCGACCGGCAGTTCGGCCAGGCCGTGGCGGGCGGTGTCGAGGTCGCCGAAACACTCCGCGGAGGGCACCCGCAGCAGCGCGCCCTCGTTGTCGTACACCCAGGCGTGGAACGGGCAGGCGAACGTGCCCCGGTGGCCCGACCCGTCAACCACCCGCACCCCGCGGTGGCGGCACACGTTCGCGAACGCGTGGACCTTTCCGCGCCGGTCCCTGGTGAGCAGGATCGGCGTCCCGCACAGGTCGACGGTGCGGAACGCGTCCGGGCCGGGCAGCGCGCCGGACAGTCCGAACACCAGCGGACGGTCGTGGAACAGCGTCGCGACCTCCCGCTCGTGGTGCGCGCCCAGATAGCGGTCGGTCGATACCTCCATCACGCCCGGGGCGAGGTCGGTGGTGCCGTTGTCGAGGTGGGTGATCAATCGGCGTACGAGGCTGAGCTCGAGGGCTTCCTTGTCCACGGCGTCATCCCTCAAAAGTGGGCTAGTGGCTCGCGGCCACGATGTCTGCCGGGTCCGCCGGGGTGAAGTCGTAGATCCGGGACGCGTTCCCGATCGTGATCTTGTGCTGGACCTCGTCGGGCAGGTGCGCGAGCCACTTGTTGGCCATGCTCACGGTGTCCGGCCAGGTCGAGTCCGAGTGCGGGTAGTCGCACTCGAGCATCACGTTGTCCTCGCCGATGATGTCGAGCAGCCGGACGCCTGCCTGGTCCTCGATGAACGTCCCGTAGACGTGGTCGCGGAACAGGCGCCGGACGTCGGTGTCGAGGTTGAACGTCGAGTCGCTGGTCTGCTCGCCGCGCTCGTGCGAGGCGTGCATGTCGATGTCGAACCGGGACGCCCAGAACCGTTGCTTGTCGACGACCTGCTCGGCGCGCTCCAGGAAGTACGGGATCCAGCCGATCGAGCCCTCGGACAGCGCGATCTTCAGGTTCGCGTACTTCTCGAACTTGCCGCTGAACAGCCAGTCCATCAGCGTCCCCGCCTGGTTGACCGCGGGCGAGTACGCCATGAACGCGAGCGTCGGCATGTCCGGCGAGGTGCGGATCAGGTTGGACGAGGAGCCGACATGCATCGACACGACCAGCCCGGTCTCGTGGCAGGCGCGGAACACCGGGTCCCAGTGGTCACCGTGGATCGAGGGCAGCCCCAGCTTGGTGGGGTTCTCCGAGAACGCGATCGACTTCGCGCCACGCGCCGCCGTGCGTTCGATCTCCGCGACCGCGGCAGCCGGATCCCAGAGCGGGATGATCATCAGCGGGATGAAGCGGCCGGGGTGGGCCTCGGCGCACTCCTCCAGGATGAAGTCGTTCCAGGCCCGGACGCAGAGCAGCGCCAGCTCCTTGTCCTTGGCCTCGTGGAAGACCTGGCCGCAGTACCGGGGGAACGAAGGGAACAGCATCGACGAGAGCACGTGCCCCTGGTTCATGTCGGCCACGCGCGCGGACGGGTCGTAACAACCGGGCCGCATGTCCGCGTAGGTGACCGGCTCGGGAGAGAACTCCTCCCGCTGCTTGCCCGCGACCGCGCTCAAGCCGGTCGTGACGATCTGCCGGTCCTCGTAGACCCAGAACTCCGTGCCGTCCTGCGACACGATCCGCGGCCCGGTGTCCCGCCATCGCGCCGGTAACCGGTCCTGCCACAGCTGGGCGGGTTCGATGAGGTGGTCATCGACGGAGACGAACCAACTAAAAGACATCGTGTACTCCAATTCGCTTTGAGAGCGAACGCTTACATACTAGAGAGACTAACGCCACCCCCGGGCCGTACACCAGAGATCGGAGCAGCGGTGTCTCAGCGTGCTTCAGGGCGTGCAGAACGTCAACGTTTGCCTAACCATCGAAATAGCTTGCCGCTCGCCGGCGTTCGGGTCCTCGAGGTCGCCTCGCACGTGTTCGTCCCGATGGCGGGCGCGGTCCTGGCCGAGTGGGGCGCGGAGGTCGTCAAGATCGAGCACCCGGTGACCGGTGACCCGTACCGCGGGCTGGTCAGCAGCGGCCTGCACAAGTCCTGGCACGGCGCGGACGTCCAGTTCCAGGCCGTCAACCGCGGCAAGCGGTCGGTCGCGCTCGACCTCACCACGCCGGACGGCCGCGCGGTGCTGTCGCGGCTCGTCACCGGCAGCGACGTCTTCCTGACCAACCTGAAGGCCGCGACCTGCACCCGGCTGCGGATCGACCCGGCGGACGTACGGGCCGACGCGCCCGCGCTGATCTACGTCCGCGGCACGGCGTTCGGCCCGCGCGGTCCGGACGCGGGCCAGGGCGCGTTCGACGCGGGTGCGTACTGGGCCCGGAGCGGCATGCAGCAGCTGCTGGCCCCGCCGGACGCGACCTGGCCGGCGGCGCCGCGCCCCGCGTTCGGCGACGTCGTGGCCGGCCTCGCGCTGGCCGGCGCGATCAGCACCGCGCTCTACCGCAGGGCCTCGACCGGCGAACCGTCGATCGTGGACGCCTCGCTGCTCGCCGTCGGCATGTGGCAGATCCAGATGGACCTGGTCAACGCGCTGCTCGGCGGTCCGGAGCCGCCGGCGGTCGGGCGCGGCCGGTACGAGACCGGCAACCCGCTGATGCTCCCCTACCGCACCGCCGACGACCGGGTGATCGTGCTGCAGATGCTCGCGCCCGACCGGTACTGGGCGGAGTTCTGCGCGGCCATCGGCGAACCGTCCCGAGCGAACGACCCGCGGTTCGCCGATCTGGCCGCCCGGCACCGGAACGCCCGCGAGTGTGTCGAGTGGCTGGAGGTCGTGTTCGACCGGCGGACGCTCGCCGAGTGGCGGACCGCGCTGGACGGTTTCGGCGGCGGCTGGGCGCCCAGCCAGCGCCTCGACGAGCTGGCGACCGACCCGCAGACCGTGGCGAACGGGTACCTCGCCGACGTCGACCTCGGCAACGGTCACACGCTGCCGCTCGTCACCGTGCCGGTGCAGTTCGACGAGCAGCCCGGCCGGCCGTCGCGGGCCCCGGAGCACGGTGAACACACCGAGTCCGTGTTGCTCGAAGCGGGCCTGACCTGGGAGGAGATCGCCGAGCTGAAAGCTACTGCCGCGATCCCCTGAGATCGGCCACGATCTGGGGCAGGTCGACGGTCGTCCGGATCCCGGGTGGCGCCGCGCAGACGACCGGCACCGCGTTCACCGCCCGGTTCGCCGTGTAGCCGGGCGACCGCTCGGCCATGTGCTCCAGCGGGAACGGAAAGAACAGGTCGACGTGGAGCGGCGCGTCACCGTCGACCGTGACCCGCCACCCGGTGGCCCGCAGGTCCCACTCGGTCTCCAGGTCCGCATGGCAGTACCAGGTCGCGCAGAACGTCAGGAGTGCCTCGCCGTTGCGCCGCCCGGTCACCGTGATTCGCTGCGCGGCGACCGTGCCGGGCTCCAGCGTCCCGGCGGCGATCGTCAGCGGGCGCGGCGTCACCGCGAACTCGCCCTCGGCGTCGACCGTGTCGAGCGGCACGCCCAGCGCCTCGGCCAGGACCTGCAGCGACGGGCCGAAGCTGTTCCGCAGCGCGGTCAGCCGCCGTTCGCCGAACTCCGTCGGCGGCTTGCCGAAGCCCATCACGTCGAATAGGAGCGCCGGGGAGTTCCGCTGCGACAGGTCGGCGAACTCGTCGATGCGGACGCCGTCGAGCCGCCGCTGGATCGACGTCAGGACCAGCGGTAACGCCTCGGTGACGAACCCCGGGCTGCTGCCGGTGCTGTGGATCGTCGTCCCGCCGCGGACACAGGCCTCTTCGACCCGTTTCCGGACGTCCGGGTCGAGGTTCGCCGGCCGGGCGAACTCTCCCCGGGTCGAGACGACGTTCGTGCCGGACTCCAGCACCCGGCAGACGTCGTCGAAGTCGCAGGCGAGCGGCGTGTAGACGACGCAGTCGGCGCCGAGCGCGAGGATCTCGTCGAGATCGGACGTCGCTCGGACGCCGGTCGGGTCCAGTCCGCAGAGCTCGCCGGCGTCCCGGCCGGCCTTGGCGGGGCTGTGGGCGTACACCCCGGCGAGCTCCAGGCCGGGATGCTCGATCACTCCGCGGAGGGTGCGGGATCCGATGTTCCCGGTGGCCCACTGGACGACGCGGTACGGCGGTGCGGCAGGCATGACCCGACGGTAATGCCTGCCGACGCCATCATGTAGATGATTGTAAAACTTTCTATGATGCCCAGAGACGTTCGAGACCCGACTGGACCTCACGGCTGACGAGCTCGATCCGCGGGCCGTGCGCCGGGCGGTGGTACGCCCAGTACGGTGTTCCGTCGGGCCGCGCGCCGGTCACTTCGAGCTCGTAGCCCCGGGCGACCAGCGCGGCGGAGTCGGCCGCGACGTCGTCGGACCAGTACCCGAGGTGGTGGATGCCGGACGTCGCCGGCTGCCAGACCGGATGCCCCGGGACGCTCCGGATCACCTCCAGCCGCGGCACCGTCCGCGAGTAGGCGAACCGCAGTTCGGGCTCGGCCGGGCCGGTGGGCAGCAGGACCGCGGTCGGGCCGCCGATCTCCGGTGCCCACTCGTAGCCGAATAGCGCGGTCAGGTGCTCCAGCGTGGCCTCCAGGTCGTCGACGACGATCCCGACGTGGAACTGATCGGCGGCCCTCATCCGGCGTAGTCCGTCGACTCGGCCAGCGAGGCGGCGCGGCTCATCAGGTCGACCGCGATCGGGCCGAACGCCTGCAGCGTCGTGTTGTCCCCGGCCCGCTGGAAGCCCTGCTCGATGACGACGCCCATCTTGAAGCGGGACAGGATCAGGTAGTAGTCGAGGTCGTCGAGCTGCCGCCCGGACACCTCGGCGTACCGCGCGATCAGCTCCGCCCGCCCCGGCATACCGTGCATGTCGACGTAGCTCGGGCCACCCGCGTCCGCCGACGGGTCCTCCGGCCACCGGTCGATCAACCAGGCCAGATCCAGCTTCGGGTCGCCGATCGTCCCCATCTCCCAGTCGACGATCGCCGCCAGCCGGGCCGGGGCACCGTGCCGGAACATCACGTTCGCGAACTGGTAGTCGCCGTGCAGGAGGCCGGGGACGTAGTCCAGCGGCTTGTGCGCGCGCAGCCAGGCGGAGGCCTCCTCGAAGCCCGGCAGGTCACGCCGCTTGATCTTCTCGTACAGCGCCGTCCAGCGGTCGACCTGCCGCTCGTGGAAGCCGTCCGGCTTGCCCAGGCCGTCCAGCCCGCGGGCCCGCCAGTCCACCTTCGACAGCAGCGCGATCCCGTCGACCAACTCGAGCGCCAGGCCTCGCCGCGCGGCGAGGTCGGAGTCGAACGGGGCGGGCCACGTGCCGCGGGTGGCCATCGGCGACCAGCCGTCGACGAAGCCCATCAGGTAGAACGCGCGGCCCAGCACCGACGTGTCGGCGCAGACCGCGTACGCAGCCGTGGACGGGACGTCGGTGCCGTCCAGCGCCTCGGTGATCCGCCACTCGCGGAGGATGCCTGCGTCCCGGTTGGGCGGCGCGGACGGCGGCGGGATCCGCAGCGCGGCGTGCAGGTCGCCGCGGCGGATCTCGTAGATCGCGTTCTGCGCGCCGCCGGTGACGAACTTGTGCTCGATCGGCGCGCCCTTGCCGGGCAGGTCGGTGCCGTCCAGCCAGGTGGCCAGCCGATCGAGGTCGAGGCCGGGGTCACTCATTGCCGGCCTCGCGCTCCAGTAACGCCGCGTACTTGGCTTGGGCGGCCGCGGTCCGCTTCGGGAGGTGCTGCGTCGGCCACAGGTCGTCGCTGGGCTTGTAGTTGCGGAGGACCTGCCGCGCCACGGTCACCTTGTGCACCTCGGTCGGCCCGTCCGCGAGCCCCATCACCGACGCGCCGAGCACCTGCTGGAACAGCGGCATCTCGTTGCTGACGCCGAGCGCGCCATGCACCTGGACGGCTCGCCACGCGATGTCGTGCAGCACGGTCGGCATCGTCGCCTTCACCGCGGCGATGTCCTTCCGCACCTTGCGGTAGTCGTTGTACTTGTCGATCGTCCAGGCGGTGTAGAGCACCATCAGCCGGAACTGCAGCAGCTGCGCGTAGGAGTCGGCGATGTACCCCTGAACGAACTGCTTCTCGGCGATCAGCGTCCCCTGGGTCCGCCGGCTCAGTGCCCGCTCGCACAGCATGTCCAGCGCTTTCTGCGCTTGGCCGATCGTCCGCATGGCGTGGTGGATGCGGCCACCACCCAGCCGGGTCTGCGCGATCGCGAACGCCTGCCCCTCCCCACCGAGGACCGCGTCCGCGGGAACGCGGACGTCCTCGTACTGGATCAGCGCGTGGGTGCCCTCCTCGTCACCGGCGTCCATCGCGAGCCCGGTGTTCCGGAGGATGTTGATGCCCGGGGTGTCGGCCGGGACCAGGAACATCGACATGCCCTGGTAGGCGCTGATGTCCGGGTTCGTCACCGCCATCACGATGAAGAACGACGCGGTCCGGGCGTTCGACGAGAAGTACTTCAGGCCGTTGATCACCCACTCGTCGCCGTCTTTCACGGCGGTGGTCGTGAACTGCGTCGGGTCGGCGCCGCCCTCGGCCTCCGTCATCGAGTAGCACGAGAAGATCTCGCCGTTGAGCAGCGGCTGCAGGTAGCGGTCCTTCTGCTCGGGCGTGCCGTAGTGGGCGATGATCTCGGCGTTGCCGGTGTCGGGCGCCTGGCATCCGAACACGATCGGCGCCCAGGACGCCCGGCCGAGGATCTCGTTGAGCAGCGCGAGCTTGACCTGGCCGAAGCCCTGCCCGCCGAGCTCCGGCGTGAGGTGCGTCGCCCACAGGCCTTGGCGCCGGACCTCGTCCTTGAGCGGGTCGATGACCCGTTTGCGATCGCCTTCCAGTGCGGTGAACTGCAGGCCCGGCCACTGGAGGTCGAGCGGTTCGACCTCCTCGCGGACGAACGTGTCGGCCCAGTCCAGCTTCGCCTGGTACTCCGGGTCGGTCTCGAAATCCCACGCCATCGGGGTCCTCCTCGGACGTCGTCAACGGCTCTCAGAACAACGTTCTTACCGCCAGAATGCTGTTCTGGGCAAGAGAACGGGCTTTCGCGGACCCGGGATCGCAGAATATGGTTCTCGTATGAAGAACGATGTTCTGGCCGGTGGCGTCGTGGATCGCATCGCCCGGCAGACCCGGGAGCGACGCGGTGGGCTGGACTACGCCGAGGAGGTCCGGCGGCTGCTCGCCGCGGCGCTCGAGGTCATGAAGTCCTGCGGGACGACGTCGCGCCCACGGGTCGCCGACATCGTGGCCACGGCCGGGCTCTCCAACGAGGCGTTCTATCGCCACTTCAGCTCCAAGGAAGCCCTGGTCGCCGCGCTCATCGAGGACGGGACCCACCAGCTGAGCAGCTACCTCGCGCACCAGATGGGCAAGGAGACGACGCCGGAGGGCCGGGTCCGGCGGTGGGTCGAGGGTGTGATGACCCAGACCGGCGAGGACATCGCCGCCACCACGCTGGCCGTGCTGTGGAACGGCGGCAGCGTCGGCCAGGGCATGGCGTCCGGACGCCACCCCGGCGCGACCGCGCTCGGCCCGCTGCTGGAGGAGCCGCTGGCGGAGCTCGGCAGCAGCGACCCGGAGTTCGACGCCGCCCTGGCCGCGCACGCGGTCCTCGGCACGCTCTCGGACTACCTCTGGAAGCGCAGCCGGCCGACGCGGGCCGAACTCGACCGGATGACGCGGTTCATCATCGCGGCCGTGCACCCGTCGGCCGTACATACAGCGAAGGGACAAGCGTGACGACGTTAGCGGAGTTGCACGACCTCACCGGCAAGGTCGCGATCGTGACCGGTGGGACGCGGGGCCTTGGCCGCGCGATCGTCCAGGGCCTCGCCGAGGCAGGCGCGGACGTCGTCGTCGCGTCCCGGAAGCCGGAGGCCGTTTCGGCTGTGGCCGCCGAGGTCCAAGCGTCGACCAGCACCAAGGCGGTCGGGATCGCCTGTCACGTCGCGAAGTGGGACGACTGCGACCGGCTGGTCGCCCGGACACTGGAGCACTTCGGACGCCTCGACGTGCTCGTGAACAACGCGGGCATGTCCCCGCTCTATCAGAGCCTCGACGCGATCACCGAGGAGCTCTTCGACAAGACGATCGGCGTCAACCTCAAGGGCCCGTTCCGCCTGGCAGTGCACGCCGGAACCCACATGGCCACGAACGGCGGCGGGTCGATCATCAACATCAGCACCGCCGGGTCGCTGGTGTCGGGGCCGGGCCATCTGCCGTATGTGTGCGCCAAGGCCGGGTTGAACGCGATGACGGTCTCGCTCGCCGAGGCGTTCGCGCCGGCCGTGCGCGTCAACACCGTGCTGCCCGGCCCGTTCCGCACCGACTCCAGCAAGGGCTGGGCCCCGCCGGAGGGCACCGAGGTGCCGTTCGTTCCCCTGGGCCGGATCGGCCGGCCGGAGGAGCTCACGCCGCTGATCGTCCACCTGGCGAGCGCGGCGTCCAGCTTCACGACCGGCGCGAGCATCCGCGTCGACGGCGGGGTCACCAAGGCGGTCTAGAGCCCAGGTATTGCGTGGCTTACTTCACACGCTTACAGTCGCGGAACAAGTGTTTGGTTCGAGCCCGTAGCGCTCCCCCACTTCTCTCTTCGCGACCGACACTGACGTCGAAGGGCTCTTTCATGACTGTCGCTGATCTCAACCCGAAGTTCACCTGGGCCGAGGGCGACGACGCGCCGCTCGGCGCCAACCCGCCGGAGATCCAGGCCAAGGTGCCGCACGCGATGCGCGACTCGCGCTTCGTGCCGAAGGAGCGGTACTACTCCCGCGAGATCTTCGAGCTGGAGAAGAAGTACCTCTGGCCGCACAGCTGGCTGATGGCCGCTCGTGAGGAGGAGATCCCGAACCCCGGCGACTACGTCGAGTACGAGATCGCCAGCACGTCGATCCTCATCGTCCGGCAGCGCGACGGCTCGATCAAAGCGCTGCACAACGCCTGCCGCCACCGCGCCACCGAGCTCGTAAAGGGCCAGGGGCGGCTCCCCGGCGGCCAGCTGGTCTGCCCGTTCCACGGCTGGCGGTGGAACCTCGACGGCTCGTCGTCGTTCGTGTTCGGCGAGAAGGCGTTCGAGCCAGCCTGCCTGAACAAGGACGACCTCGCGCTGCGCGAGTGCCTGGTCGAGACCTGGTGCGGCCTGGTCTGGATCAACATGGACCTCGGCGCGCCGCCGCTGCTCGAGCACCTGTCGCCGGTCGCGAAGCTGCTCGAACCGCTCGGCATCGGCAACATGCGGGTCAAGTGGTGGAAGCAGGTCGTCCTCAACGCGAACTGGAAGATGGCCCAGGAAGCGTTCTTCGAGGGCTACCACGTCACCCAGACCCACCCGCAGCTGCTGATGGGCAACGACGAGGAGTACGGCGAGCGCAAGGCCGCGCAGGTCGCCTACACCACGTTCAAGAACGGCCACGCCCGGTTCCAGAGCGCGAGCAAGGGCGACTCCGAGTACGAGCCGGTGTTCGACTCGGAGGAGTTCATCGAGGCCGGCCGGTTGCTCGCCACCGGCCAGGACGCGATGACGCTCGAACAGGACGTCCGGATCTTCGAGGGGCTGCGCAACAAGGTCCCCCAGGACGACCCGCAGTTCTCGATGAAGGCGATCATGGCCCTCTACGAGTACGCCGAGGGCGCGGGCATCCCGATGGCGCCGATGGGCCCGGCGATGCAGCTCTGGGGCGGCGACATCTTCATGTTCCCGAACTACCTGATGCTGCCGATGTACGGGAACTGCCTCGCGTACCGGTCGCGGCCGTACAAGGACGACCCGGAGTGGTGCATCTTCGACGTCTGGTCGCTGACCACGTACCCGGTCGGGCAGGAGCCGGAGCGGGCCGAGTTGAAGGGCATCTTCGACAAGGACGACACCGAGAACTGGGGCCTGATCCCGCGGCAGGACTTCAGCAACATCGAGCGTCAGCAGCGGGGGCTGCACTCCCCCGGGTTCACCGAGAGCCGGTTGTCCAGCCAGTACGAGCTGTCGATCAGCAACATGCACGAGGAGCTCGACCGGGTCATCGCGAGCCGGGTCGAGTAGTACATGGCGACGGTGCGGGTCGAACCGTCCGGGGTCGAGTTCGACGTCGGGCCGAAGGAGTCCGTCGCCGAGGCCGCCTGGCGGCAGGACGTCACCTGGCCGACGAAGTGTTTCGGCCAGGCGGAGTGCATGGTCTGCTTCGTCAAGGTGATCGACGGGGAACTCCAGACCGTGCCGCCCGGTGACGACGAGCTGTTCGAGATGCGTACCCGGCTCCCCCGCCGGCTGCGCAGCCCGCTGGTTCGCCTCGCCTGTCGTCTGCAGATCAAGGGCGCAGGCGTCGTCCTGGAGAAAAAAGGCGTCCAGCCGCCCCCGGGCTGAGGTCGCCCCGCACCGTCGGTGCGGGGTGACCCCTGACCAGCCGGAACAAATGTTAGGTTCGGCCACAGACGAAGGAGGGCCGCCCGTGAGGGTGCACCGCGACGGCGTGACGACGCCGCTGATCGACGCGAGCGTCCACGTGTTCTTCCGGGACAACCGGGACTTCCGGAGCTTCCTCCGGGAGCCGTACGCGAGCCGGGGCATCCCCGACTACGAGATGGACTGGTACGGCGCACCCGGCGGCGAGTACGTGGCCGCTGCCCACGGCCCCGACGGCCAGTACCCCGGCTCCGACCCGGAGATCGTCGGCGCCCACCTGTTCGACGAGGGCGGCGTCGACGTCGCGGTGCTGCACCCGATGTCCCGCGGCACGCTCCCCGACCGGCACCTGACCACGGCGGTGCTGGCGGCGCACAACCAGATGCTGGTGAGCCGCTGGCTCGACCACGATCCGCGGTACCGGGGCGCGATCCGCGTCAACCCGGAAGACATCCCCGGCGCGTTACGCGAGATCGAGCGCTACGGCGATCACCCGCAGGTCGTCCAGATCGGCGTCCCGCTGCAGTCGCGCGAGCTCTACGGGAAACCACAGTTCTGGCCGCTCTGGGAGGCGGCCGCGGCCGCAGGCCTGCCGGTGGCCGTGCACATCGAGGCCGGTCAGGGCATCGGGTACCCGCCCACCCCGTCCGGCCACCCGCAGACGTACGAGCAGTACCTGGGCTTCATGGCGCTCAATTACCTCTACCACCTGATGAACATGATCGCGGAGGGCGTGTTCGAGCGCTTCGACGCGTTGAAGGTGGTCTGGGCCGACGGTGCCGCCGACCTCCTCACGCCGTTCATCTGGCGGATGGACACGTTCGGCCGCCCGCACCTGGAGCAGACACCGTGGGCGCCCCGGATGCCCAGCGACTACCTGCCCGGCCACGTGTACTTCGTCCAGGGCAGCCTCGACGGTCCCGGTGACGTGGAGTTCGCCGGCGAGTGGCTGTCGTTCACCGAGAAGGACGAGAAGGTCCTGTACGGGTCGAGCTACCCGCACTGGCAGCACAGCACGGTGGATTCCCTGCCGAGCGCGCTCAGCGCGGAGCAGCGCGACCGCATCCTCTGGCGCAACGCCGCCGACCTGTACGGAATCTCCGTCCCCGAAGGAGTGACGCCGTGACACAGGCAAAAGAGCGCGTCCCGGCCACCGCCGAGGTACCGGTGCGCGTCGTCGACTCGGACGTCCACCCGGTGCCCCGCCCGGGGGTCGTCGCGGAGTACATCCCGGAGAAGTGGCGCAAGTTCCTGCTGTCGCACAAGGTCGGCGACACGATCAACTACGACGCCCCGGACTACGCGCACGCGTTCGCGATGCGGGTCGACGCGTTCCCGACCGACGGCGGCTTCCCGGGCAGCGACCCGGACATGATGTTCAAGCAGCTGATCATCGAAGCCGGCTCGGACATCGCGGTCCTCGAGCCGTCCTCGAAGTTCACCCGGATCCCGGAAGCCTCCTCCGCGATGTGCACCGCGACGAACGAGTGGCTGGCCAACCACTGGCTCGACAGCCGGAACAACTGGCACCAGCGCTGGCGTGGCTCGATCTGCGTGTCGATCGAGGACCCGCAGGGCGCGGTCGCCGAGATCGAGAAGTGGGCAGGCCACCCCCACATGGCGCAGATCCTGATCAAGGCCGAGCCCCGGCCGTCCTGGGGCAACCCGCTGTACGACCCGGTCTGGGCCGCGGCGACCAAGCACGACATCACGGTCAGCTGCCACCTCTCCCGCGGCAACTACGAGACGATGCCGATGCCGCCGGTCGGGTTCCCCAGCTACAACCACGACTTCATGGTCACGTACTCGCTGCTGGCCGCGAACCAGGTCATGAGCCTGATCTTCGACGGCGTCTTCGACCGGTTCCCGAGCTTGCGGATCGTCCTGGTCGAGCACGCGTTCACCTGGATCCTGCCGCTGATGTGGCGGATGGACGCGATCTACGCGGCCCGCAAGTCGTGGATGACGATCAAGCGGAAGCCGTCCGACTACGTCAAGGACCACATCAAGTTCACCACCCAGCCGCTGGACTACCCGGAGGACAAGACCGAGCTGTCCCGGGCGCTGGAGTGGATGGAGGCGGAGAAGATCCTGCTGTTCTCCTCCGACTATCCGCACTGGACCTTCGACGACCCGAAGTGGCTGCTCAAGCACCTGCCGGAGCACGCGCGCGAGGCCGTGATGTTCAAGAACGGCATCGAGACCTACAAACTGCCGACCACGGTCCCCGCGGTCGAAAGCCAAACCCGTGTCTGGTGACGCTCCGCGACTCGCGCAGGGGCGGGAACACGTCGTGGCGACGCTGGACGAGATTCCGCCGGGCAGCTTCAAGGTGGTACCGATCGGGCGGCACGGCGTCGGCGTCTACAACGTCAACGGCACGTTCTACGCGATCGCGAACTACTGCCCGCACGAGGGCGGACCGCTCTGCAAGGGCCGGGCGCGCGGCCGCACGGTCGTGGACGAGAACGTGCCCGGCGACGCGGTGATGGTGCGCGACCTGGAGTACATCTACTGCCCGTGGCACCAGTGGGGCTTCGAACTCGCCACCGGCACCACCGCGGTGAAGCCGGAATGGAGCATCCGCACTTACCCCGTGCGGGTGGTCGGCAATGACGTTCTCGTGACGGCATGAGGGGACCCATGGAAATCAACGGCGGGAACGTCGTCTACGAGATTCTCGGCAATTCCCCGGATGAGCTCATCGTGCTCACGCCCGGTGGACGATTCAGCAAGGACATCGAAGGATTACGGCCGCTCGCCGAGGCCTTGGTCGAGGGCGGCAAACGCGTCCTGCTCTGGGACCGGCCGAATTGTGGCGCGTCGGACGTGCAGTTCTACGGCCGCTCCGAATCGCACATGCGCGCGGAGACATTGAAGACCCTGCTGACCGAGCTCGGCGAGGGGCCCTGCGTCATCGCCGGCGGGTCGGGCGGTGCGCGGGATTCGATGCTGACCGTGATGCTCTACCCGGAGCTGGCCACGAAGCTCGTCGTCTGGAACATCGTCGGCGGCGTGTTCGGCTCGTTCAGCCTCGGCGCCTACTACGTGGTCCCGTCCATCCAGGCGGTCATGGCGAAGGGCATCGACGGGCTGTTCGACCTGCCGGAGTGGCAGGCGCTGATCAAGGCGAACCCGGCGAACGAGGCCCGGCTGCGCGCGCTGAAGAAGGACGACTTCCTGCAGCTGATGCTGCGCTGGCTCGACGCGTACGTGTCGAAGCCGGGTCAGACGATCCCCGGCGTCGAAGACCTCGACTTCGTGAACATCCGGGTCCCGACGCTGATCATCCGTGGCGGCAAGGACGACTGGCACCACCCCAAGCGGACGTCGCTCGAGGTCAGCTGCCTGATCAAGGACAGCGAGCTGATCGACCCACCGTGGCCGGAGGACGCCTGGGAGCGGGCGACCGAGGACCGGGCGGCCGGCCGGGTCGATCGCTACAACATGTTCGACACCTGGGTGCAGGCCGCCCCCGCCATCCTTGAGTTCCTCAGTAGAGAGTGAGCCGCACCTCGGCGTTGAGCGCGGCTTCCAGCGCGGTGTGGATCCGGCTCTCCGGAATCCGCGCCAGGTCGGCCTTGGCCAGCCGGACCTCGACGACGTCCCACCCGTCGTCGCCCGGGGTTCGGCTGACCTGACCGGTCAGCCCGAAACCGGCGAGCACGCCGAGCGCGTCGTCGTCGGTGCCGCGGCTCAGGTACGTCACGGCACCGGCGGCGGGTTCGACGCCGAACGCCCGCGCGCACAGCGCGGCGGCGGTCTCGCGCAGCGCCGCCGCATCGTCGCCCGCCATCAAGAATTGTAATTCCGGCCGATTCGGATCGACGTCGCTCCGGACCAATTGAAAACCCGCACCCGCGGCGTCCGCGGCGAGTATTTCCATTCGCTCCCGCAACGCCGGTACGGCGAGTTCGCCTCGCGGGTCGACGTTGATCCGGACCACCGCAGTTCTCATGCCGAGATCGTATCCGCAATTCGCTCGAGTAAATACCGAGGACCACATGGATAAAACGCTGCTGACGCCGGCACCGGCGGTACGGATCGCCGCACCACCGGCGGACGCCCGCCTGCTGCGCGCCACGGACGGCCCCGAGGACGCCGACGCGTACCGGGCCGCCGGTAGTTACGGCCCGCTCCCCGACCCGGCGGTGTTGCTCGACGAGGCCGACCGGTCCGGTCTCCTCGGGCGCGGCGGCGCGGCGTTCCCGCTCGGCGTCAAGCTCCGCTCGGTCCGGGAGGCGTGCCGGGCGGGCGTCCGGCCGGTCGTCGTCGCGAACGGCGAAGAGGGCGAGCCGATGTCGATCAAGGACCGCTGGCTCCTGCGGTACCGCCCGCACCTCGTCCTGGACGGACTGCGCCTCGCCGCCCACGCGGTGGGCGCGGACACCACGCACGTGTATGTCTCCGACCCGGTAGCGGCGGAGGCGGTACGCGAGGCCGGCGGCAACGTCGTCGAGGTCGCTCCCGCCTACGTCGCCGGCGAGGAGACCGCCGCGGTCCAGGCGCTGAACGGTGGCCGGGCGTTGCCGACCGACAAGCCCCCGCGCCCGTACGAATCCGGGGTCGGCGGCCGGCCGACGCTGGTGAGCAACGTCGAGACGCTCGCGAGCCTGGCGTACCTCGCGCGGCACGGAGCCGACGCGTTCCGCAGCCAGGGCACGCCGGCCTCACCCGGCACGTTCCTCGCGACGATCAGCGGCGGCGGCCGGGCTCCCGTGCTCTACGAGCTCCCGCACGGGATGCCGTTCGCCGAGCTGCTCGAACGGCACGGCGTCGACCCGGACGACGTCCACGGAGCGTTGCTGGGTGGGTACTTCGCCGGTGCCGTCAACCGGCGCGTCCTCGACCTGACGCTCGACCACGAGACCGCCCGCCGGTTCGACACCGGCCTGGGGTGCGGCGCGATCGCGCTAATCGGCACCGACGACTGCCCGGTCGCGGTGGTCGCCTCGGTGATGGCGTACTTCGACCGCGAGAACGCCGGGCAGTGCGGGTCGTGTTTCAACGGCACCGCGGCGATGAGCGCGGTGGCCGCAGCGCTCCGGGACTTCCGCGCCGAGCAGGCCGACCTCGACCGGTTGACCCGCTGGTCGGTCGTGTTACGCGGCCGGGGCGCCTGCGGCACGCTCGACGGCGCCACGAACGTCGCCGCGTCGCTGCTACGGGAGTTTCCGTCGGAAGTCGACCAGCACCTTCACGGCGGGTGCGACCGGTGCGCCGGAGACCCCTACCGCGCTGATCGACCGTTCGAAGTGAGGCTGCCGTGAGGATCAAGCTCGACCGCACGCTCTGCGACGGCTTCGGGATCTGCGCCAAACACGCGCCCGAGCACTTCTCGCTCGACGACTGGGGTTACGCGTCGTTGACCGGCACCGGCGCCGTACAACCTCACGACGAGGACGACGTACGCCGGGCGCTGCTGGACTGCCCGGTGCACGCGATCATCGAGCTGCCCTCGGAGTGAGTTCCTCGACCACCACTCTTCGGGCGCCGTCGCGGGCCCGGATGGTCGCCTCGGCGATGGGCCCCGCGTTCGTCGCCGCGGTCGCGTACGTCGACCCGGGGAACTTCGCCACGAACTTCGCCGGTGGCATCGAGTTCGGCTACGGCCTGGCCTGGGTCATCGTGCTCGCGAACCTGGTCGCGACGCTGGTGCAGTACGTGACGTCGAAGGCCGGGCTGGCGACTGGCCGGAGCCTTCCCGAGCTGTGCCGGGAACGCTTCGGCCGGCGCGCGAACCTGGCGCTCTGGCTCCAGGCGGAGGTCGTCGCGATGGCCACCGACCTGGCCGAGTTCGTCGGCGCGGCGGTGGGCCTGCACCTGGTGTTCGGTATGCCGCTGCTCCCCGCCGGGCTGCTCACCGCCGTGGTCGCGTTCACGATCCTCGCGCTGGAGCAGCAGGGCAGGCGCCGGTTCGTGGTCGCGGTCGCGGCGTTGCTGCTGATCGTCGCGGGCGGGTTCGGCTACCTGCTGTTCGCCGCCGGAACCCAGGACGGCGGTGCGCTGGCCGCGGGGCTAGTACCGCAGCTGCCCGGCGACGGTGCACTGGCGCTCATCGTCGGGATCGTCGGAGCGACGGTCATGCCGCACGTCATCTACGCGCACTCCGCGCTGCAGAAGCCGGCGTTCATCGCCGACGACGTCGTCGAGCGGCGACGGCGGCTGCGGTTGAACCGGTGGGACTGCATCGTCGGCCTGAGCACCGCCGGCGCGATCAACCTGGCGATGCTGTGCGTGGCCGCCGCGTTACCGGTCGTCGACGGGGCCACCGACCTGGACTCGATCCACGCCACGCTGAGGGCGGTGGCCGGGTCGGGTGCCGCGCTGGCGTTCGGGATCGCGCTGATCGCGTCCGGGTTCGCGTCGGCCAGCGTCGGCACGTACGCCGGGCAGGTCGTGATGGCCGGTTTCCTCAACCGGCGGATCCCGCTGTTCGTCCGGCGCGGCCTGACGATGCTGCCGTCGCTGGTCGTGCTCGGCACGGCCGTCGACCCGAGCCAGGCGCTGGTGATCTCGCAGATCGTGCTCTCGTTCGGCATCCCGTTCGCGCTGGTCCCGCTGGTGCTGGTCACCCGGGATCCGCGGGTGATGAAGGAGATGGTCAACCGCCGGGCCACCACGGTCGCGATGGCCGTGATCTCGGCGGTGATCTCCGCGCTCAACCTGTACCTGATCTACGACACGATCGGCGGGTGACGTGAGTCGGAAACCGCGCCGCAGAGGCTCTCTGACCAGGCGCCATACTGGAGCGGTGACACGACCACGCGGGTCGGTGGCGGCCGGTCCTCCGTCCCTGGACGGCGCCCGCCGCTCCGAGATCCTGCAGATCGCCTCGGGCCTGTTCGCAGCGTCCGGGTATACACGCACGTCGCTGAAGGACGTCGCGGACGCGTGCGGGATCCTGCCGGGCAGCCTGTACCACCACTTCGACTCCAAGCAGGCGATCGCGACCGAGCTCCTCGAGCGCTACTACACGGAGCTGGACGAGATCGGCAGCCGCTGGGCGAACGACCCGCCGCCCGGGCCGGACGCGCCGACGTCCGACCGGGTCGTCGCGCTGGGCATCGCGATCGCCGAGTGCGCGGTCCGCCACGGTGCCGCGCTGCACCTCGCCGCCTACGAGCCGCACGCCGGCGCGTCACCCGACCTGATGGGACTCGCGCGCCGCAAGCCGGAGGCGGTCACCGCCGCGATGCAGCGCATCCTGGACGACGCCGCGGCCCGCGGTGACCTGGTCGAGCGCGTCGACCCGACGCTGCTCACCCACCAGCTCGTCGAGACGATGTTGCACGTCGGGCTGGGCCGGCTGCACAAGGACGGCTCGCCGGCGCGCACCGCGACGCTGCTCTGCTCGATGGTGCTGTACGGCGTCGCGAAGCGTCCGCCCGCCGACCGGGCTCTGAACCGCTCGGCCGCGATGGGCGCCGCCTCGGCGACGATCGCGCAGTGGTCCGCGACCCGGGACGACGACTTCGACGAGCGACGGGCCGGGCTCCGCGCGGTGGCCCGCGCCGAGTTCGCGCGCCGCGGTTACGAGGCGACCACGATCCGCGATATCGCGGCGGCTGCGGGGATGGGCACCGGCACCGTCTACCGGCTGGTCGAGGGCAAAGAGGCGCTCCTCGCGTCGATCATGAACGCGTTCTACACGCGGCTCTCCAGCGGCTACGAGGCCGTGGCCGCGGCACCCGCGACCGCGATCGAGAAGCTGGACGCGTTGACGTGGCTCAACGTCAACGCCCGGGAGCGGTTCAGCGAGGAGTTCGAGATCCAGCAGGCCTGGTTCCGGTCGTACCCGCCGGAGACGAACACGCTGTCGGACTCGCTGAAGGAACGCACGCTGATCATCCGGGACATCGTCGCTGCCGGGTTCGACGGCGACGAGATCCGGACGGCCCACATTCCGGGGCAGGACGTGTCGCTGGACGATGTGACGCCGTGCGTGCGCGACCTGATCTGGGTGCCGCCCAGCGTCGTCGGACGGACCACGACGCGGGGTGTGTTCACACACGCCCGCGCCACAGTCCTCCGCGGAGCCCTCGCCCCAGCCGCTAGGTGAGCGAAAGGCCGTCCAGCTCACCGGTCTCGCGCCAGGCCTGCAGCAGCTCGCCCATCGCGTAGAACCCCGGCCCGTACGGTTCACCGAACTGCGACCGGAGCCGAGGCTCACCCTCGCCGTTGAAGTACCCCGGGGTGCACGCGCGCGAGAACGCGGAGTTGTCGAACGCGGTTTCCCGGACCGTCGTCACCCACTGGTTCTGCGCCTCTTCGGAGGGCTCCACGGTCGTGGCGCCCCGCGCCAGCGCTTCCCCGATCACGTAGGCGATGTGGTCCGCCTGCTGCTCGAACACCGCGGTGACGGCGGCGGTGATGCCGCCCTGGATGAACCCGACGAAGAACGCGTTGGGGAATCCGTGGCTCGTCATCCCGTGCAGCGTCCGGAAGCCGTCGGCCCAGTGGTCGTACAGCGACAACCCGTTGCGGCCGGCGAACGGCTTGACGCCCATCTTGCGGTCGAGGTCGGTCGTGGCCTCGAATCCGCTGGCGAAGACGATGCAGTCCACGGGGTACTCCACGCCCTCGTGCACCACTCCGTCGGCGGTGATCCGCTCGACGCCCTTCGCGCGCGAGACGTCCACCAGCGTGACGTTCGGCCGGTTGAACGTCGGCAGGTACTCGTCGTTGAAGACCGGCCGCTTGCACAGATAGTTGTAGTACGGCTTGAGTGTCTCGGCCGTCGCCGGGTCCGTGACGATCGACGCGATCCGCTCGCGGAGCCGCTCGGTGTACCGGTGGTCGATCTCTTCCCGCAGCGCCATGAACTTCGCCGGGTCGGCCAGGGCGCCCCAGCCGTTCGTGGCGTCGAGGTGGGCCTGCAGGTTGCGGGCGATCTCGGTCCAGCCGTCACAGATCAGATCGGGCTGTCCGGGAGCGAACGCCTCGAACGCCGCGGTGTGGAAGTTGCGGCGGCGTTCCTCCTGCCACCCCGGCTCGAGCGTCGCTGCCCACTCGGGAGTGACCGTGACGTTGCCCCGCTCGTTGATGTACGAGGGGGTGCGCTGGAAGACGTAGAGGTGCTCGGCGCCTTCCGCCAGGTGCGGGATCGACTGGGCGCCGCTCGCCCCGGTGCCGATGATCGCCACCCGCTTGTCACCGAGCTTGTCGAGACCACCGCGGATGTCGCCGCCGGTGTACTCGTAGTCCCAGCGCGCGGTGTGGAACGTGTGGCCCTTGAAGTCGGCGATACCGGGGATGCCGGGAAGCTTCGGACGGTGGAACGGCCCCTGGCACATCACCACGAACCGGGCCCGGATGTCGTCGTCCCGGTTGGTCCCGACCTTCCACCGGTTGATCGATGCGTCCCACTCCAGCGAACGCACGAGCGTGTGGAAGATCGCGTTGTCGTACAGCCCGAAGTGCTTCCCGATCCGCTGGCAGTGCTCGAAGACCTCGTCGCCCAGCGCGTACTTCTGCGTCGGGAGGTACCCGACCTCTTCCAGGAGCGGAAGGTAGGCCGTGGCGTCGGTGTCGATCTGGATGCCCGGGTACCGATTCCAGTACCAGGCGCCGCCGAAGTCACCGCCGAGCTCGATGATCCGGACGTCGGACACGCCTGCCTGCTTGATCCGGCCCGCGGCCAGCAGGCCCGAGAAGCCACCGCCGAGGACGACGACCTCGATGTCCTCGTGGATCGGTAGCCGCGGCACCACCGGCGTGTAGGGGTCGGCCTCGTAGAACTCGGCGAACTCCCCCTCGGTCACCAGGTACTGCTCGCCGCCCTCCGGGCGGAGCCGCTTGTCCCGCTCGGCGCGGTACTTCTCTCTCAGTGCGTCGTGGTCGACGTCGGGCGTCTGCGTCGGTGCGCAGTGCTGCAGGTTCTGCATTACCGTCCTCAGAGGGGCTTGGGGGCGCCGGTGCCTACGTACCGGGCGAGGTTGCGGTGGAAGTTGACGATGCCGCGCTCCCGATACGGGTTCGGCTTGTTGCCCTGGAACCCGTGCCGCTTCATGCCCTTCTGGATCGCGGCCATGTTGGAGAAGTCCTGCGGCAGGACGATGTGCGTCTCCCAGTACTCGTCGTCGACCGGGGTGTGGATCCACGGCGCCTGCGGGTCCTCGCCGGGCGGGAAGATCTCGTACACCGCGGCCTCGAAGATGCACTTGTTCGGGTCGTCGCCCAGCGGCCGCGCGCTGTAGCAGAGCGCGTTGTTCAGCCCGTGGCCGATCTGGAAGTTCGGGAAGACCTGCCAGGCGGTGCCGCTCGCGGCGGTCTGCTCCGGGGTCGGGGACGGCCAGATCACGCCGCGCGCCTCGTCGTCGCGCCGCGCCGAGGACAGCCAGTGCTTGAGGACGACGTCCGGCGGCGTGCCCTCGGGCAGTTCGTCGACCAGCCGGTTCGCGGCGTCCACCAGGGTCTGCGTGGTGTTGGTGTTCACCGCTTCCCAGGTGAAGTTCTGCATCTTGGCGGTGGAGATCCGCGGGTCGTCGGTGCCCTGGGCGATGCGCACCTTGGCCTGGTTCTCCTCCATGCCCTTGGGCGCGTCGTACCCGATGTGGCTGTGCGTGCCCATCGCCCGCGACCAGCCGAGGAAGCTGCCGAAGACGCGGAACTCCGGGTGCGTCACCGGCACGTGGTAGGTCTCCATGAACGCCTCGAGCGCGACCTTCCAGTTGCAGTCGAACTCCAGCCAGCGGCGCCACCGGCACCGCATGTTCTCCAGCTGGAACGGTTCGAGCAGGCTCGCCATCGGCTCGAGGTACTCGCGTAACGGCTCGGCGTTCGGGTTCATCGTGAGCCAGATCCAGCCGCCCCAGGTGTCGACCTGCACCTGGGGAAGCCGGTACGAGTCCAGATCCGGACCGCCGGGCCCCCAGTCCTCGGCCTCGGTGACGTGCGTGCACGCGCCGTCGGTGTCGTACCGCCACCCGTGGAACCCGCAGACGAACTGCCGGCGACGGCCACGGGCGTCGTGCTCACCGGGCTCGGTGTCGATCAGGGGGCGGCCGCGGTGCGAGCACACGTTGGAGTACGCCTTGAACGTGTCCTCGCCGGTGCGGATGACGATGAACTCGTCGTCGGCGATCGCGTAGGTGAGGAAGTCGCCGAACTTCGGCAGCTCCGAGACGCGGGCGACGTTCAGCCACACCTTCGACCAGAGCCTCTCCTTCTCCGCCTGCGCGTACTCCCGGGAGTAGTAGGCCTCCACCGGAATGACGTACGGCTGGTCCAGAAGCGGGGCGGCGGTCTCCGTCGGGTTTTCGACGGTCTCGGTCATGACGTTTCTCCAACCCGTGCGGGGAGCGGTCAACTGTTGGATTTGCAATCATTGCAAGGATTTACTAGATGCGGGAGAGGTGAACCGATTCCGAAGATCGGACCTTGACACTCGGAGCCGGGCTCTCCTACCGTCCATATCCGCGAACTGACGTTCGTATAAGCGAACGACGGGACTGAGGATGACGACCGAAGCCACGCGCGAATTTCCCCAGATCAACGCTCAGCAGGTACAGGACCTGCGAGACATGATCGGCAAGCCGGTCCGCAGCGACCGGCCACACGTCACCGAGCTGACCTCGGACGCCATCCGGCACTACGCGTTCGGAATCGGCGACCGCAATCCGCTCTGGACGGACCCCGACTACGCCGCGGCGCACGGGCGAACGCAGCTCGCCCCGCCGTCCGCCTTGCTCGCCATGGACAAGGTCTTCAGCGGCTACGTCTCCGGGCTGCCGGGCATCCACGCGATGTACGCCGGCGCCACGTTCGACTTCACCAGGCCGCTGCGGGTCGGCGACCGGCTCACCGGCGAGGCGACGCTCGCGGAGCTGATTGAGCGGCCGAGCCGGTTCGCCGGACGATCCTGGCAGCAGATCTACCGGGTCCCGTTCCGCGACCCGGACGGCGAACTGGTCTGCACCGGCCACTCCTACTGCTTCCGCACCGAGCGCGACAGCGCCCGGGAGGCGAAGAAGTACGAGGAGATCCGGGTCGAGTGGTCGCCCGAGCAGATCGCGGACATCGCCCAGCGCTACCGCGACGAGGAGGCGCGCCGGCGCGGCGCGACCCCCCGCTACGTCGAGGACGTCACGGTCGACGAGCACCTGCCCGCGGTGACCAAGGGTCCGTACACCGCGACGACCGCGATCGCGTACCTGCTCGGCTGGGGCGGCCTCTACGTGCGCGCCCACGGCGACGCGTTCGACCTGTTCGACCGGCACCCGGCGCTGGGGATCCCGAACGAGTGGGGCGTCCCCGAGCCACCCGAGCGGGTCCACTGGGACCCGGACCTGGCCCGCCGCGTCGGGGTGCCCGGCGCCTACGACTACGGGCCGGAGCGGGTCTCGTGGATGGGCCACGTCGTCACCGACTGGATGGGTGACGACGGGTTCCTGCAGTACCTCGACGTCCAGGTGCGGCGGCACAACGTCCTCGGCGAACTCGTCACCTGCGACGGCCGGGTGACCGCGGTCGACACCTCGACGGGGACCGTCGAGGTGTCGCTGTACGCGGTCAACCAGGACGGTCACGAGTCCGCGCGCGGCACGGCCCGGGTGGTCCTGCCCCGGCGTCCCGCGGCTTAATCGGGCCATTCCTGCGCCAGCCGCGCCTTCACGACCTTGCCCGCGTCGTTGACCGGCAGCGGCTCGGCGCGGATCCACCACCGGCTGGGGACGGCGAAGTGAGCCAGCGAAGCCCGTGCCCAGCGTTCGAGTTCGCCCGCCGTGGGTTCCGCGCCCGCGGCGGGCACCACGGCCGCCGCGACAATTTCGCCCAGGTCCGGGTCGGGCAGCCCGATCACCGCGACCTCGGCGACGTCCGGGTGCTCGTGCAACACGGTCTCCACGCGAACCGCGGACACGTTCTCGCCGCCCCGGATCACGACCTCCTTGCGGCGGCCGGTGATGTAGAGGAACCGGTCGTCGTCCAGCCGGCCGAGGTCCCCGGTGTGGATCCAGCCGTCGGCGTCGAGCGTCGGGTCGCCGGGCAGGCCCCAGTACCCGTCCATCGACGACGGCGACCGGACCAGCACCTCCCCTTCGCCGTCCGCCCCCGGCTCGGAGATCCGGACCTCGACGACCGGGCCGAGCCGGCCCGAGGTGCCCGGACGCGCGGCGACCTGCTCGCCGACGCCGGTGCTCACGACGCCGCCCGCCTCGGTGAGCCCGTAGGTGCGGCCGACCCGGCGCCGGCTGTTCGGGAACGTCGTCGACACCCGCTCCAGCAGCTCGTCGCTGACCGGCGAACCACCCAGAACCACGGTGCGCAACGTCGGATATTCACGCCCGGCGGCGTCCGGGTGCCGCAGCAGGCGGTCGGCCATCGTGGGCACGCCGGAGAACATCGTGACGCCTTCCCGGTCGATCAGGCGCAGCACCTCCTCCGGGTCGAACCGGCCGGCCGGGAAGACCACCCGGCCACCGGTCATCAGCGGCACCAGGATCAGCTGGATCGCCCCGATGTGGAACAGCGGCAACCCCACCAGCGTGACGCTCTCCGGCGCGTCGTCGGCGATCTCGTGCGGCAGCTTGCGGGAGACCACGAGCAGCGTCTGGAGGTTCGCGATCAGGGACCGGTGGGCGAGGACCGCACCCTTCGGAAAGCCGGTCGTCCCGGCGGTGAACAGCACGACCGCGGGCGCGTTCTCGTCCGCGGGGTTCGGCAGGCGGGCCGCGGCCGGCGCGTCCCAGACGTCGTCGGTCACCAGGTCGGTCAGCGCGATCCGGCGCAGCTCCGGTGGGACCCGCTCGGCCCGCCGTTCGTCGCAGACGACCACAGTCGGCGTGACGACGCCGCACGCGTGCGCCAGCTCCGCCCCCGCCCACCAGCCGTTGCACGGCACGGCCACGGCGCCCAGCGCGATCGTCGCGAAGAACGTGGTGACCCACTCGTGCGAGTTCGCGGCGTACAGCGCGACCCGGTCACCCTCGCCCACCCCGTACTCGCGGAGCCGGTTCGCTACCGCCTGCACGGCCCGGTGGTGCTGGGCGAACGTGATCCGACGCTCGCCCTGGACCAGGAACACCCGGTCGGACCAGCGCAACGACGCGTCGAGCACATCGGACAGGCTCCGGGGACGGGTGGCGTACATCAGGCAGGGGTGGCCGTGCAGCGTGCTCTCGACCACCTCACTGCCCCACCCCGAGGACGACTGGAACATCTATGCTCCGTCCGTATATCGGAACTGGCGTTCGCTTATGCCAACGTAAGAGGCCCCGGAAGGCCTGTCAACGGGTCGCGATTCCGCGGGGCGCACAATGGTCCCGGACACGCGGTGGGGCCACGGACGTGGTGGGAGGAGCAACGATGTCGGACGCCCTGGCGCGCGAACACCGGACGGTCAGCCGGGTGACGACGATCCTCGAGGCGGCCGGGCAGAGCCGGGACGGCGTCCGGCTCGCCGGGCTGGCCTCGCTGCTGGGCGCGCCGAAGTCCTCGGTGCACGGCCTGGTGAAGGGTCTGGTCGCCACCGGTTACCTGGAGGAGCAGGCGGGCGTCTACCGGCTGGGGCCGGCGCTGGACGTCCTGGTCCGCCCGGCGCGCGCGGAGTTCACGCTGTCCGCCCGGCGCGCGCTGGAGAACCTCCAGCGGTCCCTCGACGAGACCGCGATCCTCTGCCGGCTGGTGGGCGACGCGGTCGTCTATGTGGAGATGGTCGAGTCCGGCCAACTGATCAAGTACTCCGCGCCGCTGCACCGCCGCCGGCCGCTGTACCCGACCAGCTCCGGCAAGTGCTTCCTCGCGCACTTCTCCCCGCGCCGGCGCGACGCGTACCTCGCCGAGCACGTCGAGGCGGCCCGGCGTCCGCTGATCGTGGAGGAGCTCGACCGGGTGCGGGAGCAGGGTTACGCGGTCAACCGCGGCGAGACCGTGCCGGACGTGTCGGCGGCCGCGAGCCCGATCCTCGTCCAGGGACGGGTCGTGGCGTGCCTGGCCGTCGCCGGCCCGAGCGCCCGGATCACCGACGAACTCGATCGGGTCGCGGCCGAGATCCGCGTGGAGGCCGCCCGGGTCGCGCAGGGAAGGTTCTGATCAGCGCGCTTCGAGCTCGACGATCCGGGCCTCCAGCTCAGCCACGATCGCGAGCAGCCCGAGCACCGCTTTCCGGAGCACGATCTGGTCGTCCTTGTTGATCCGGGTCGCGTCCAGGTCCTTCAGCCGGTCCAGCAGGCCCGCGGTCAGCACCGCGTCCGGCGTCGCCTCGATCTCCCGCACCGAACTGCCGATGTAGCCGGTCATCGCGTCACCTCGTCTGCCCACTGCGGGTCTTCCAGGCGACGCCTGACGTCGGTCAAGAACCGCGCGGCGTCGGCGCCATCGACGATCCGGTGGTCGTAGGAGAGCGCCAGGTACACCATCGACCGGATCGCCACCCACTCCGCGCCCTCGCCGTCGAGCAGCGCGACCGGGCGGCGTACGACCGCGCCGGTGCCGAGGATCGCGGACTGCGGCGCGTTGATGATCGGGGTGTCGAACAGCGCGCCCCGGCTCCCGGTGTTCGTGATCGTGAACGTGCCGCCGCTGCCCTCGTCCGGCCGGAGCTTGTTCTCCCTGGTCCGGGCCGCCACGTCGTCGATCGCGACCGCGAGCCCGGCCAGGTCGAGGTCCCCGGCGTCGTGGATCACCGGCACCATCAGGCCGCGGTCGGTGTCGACCGCGATCCCGAGGTGTGCAGCGGGGTGGTACTCGATCTCGTTGGTCTCCGCGATCACCGAGGCATTGACGATCGGGTGCTCGGCCAGCGCCTGCACGGTCGCCAGCGCGAAGTACGGCAGATACGACAGTCCGACGCCGTGCTGCGCCCGGAACGCGTCCTTGTGCCTGCGCCGCTGCTCGGCGACCGCGCTCACGTCCACTTCGACCACGGACGTGAGCTGCGCGGACGTCTGCAGCGACTCGACCATCCGGCTCGCGATGATCCGGCGCATCCGGGTCATCCGCTCCCGATGAGGAGCCTGTACCTGTGTCATGAAGACCCTATCCGTGAACGTGGAGCGGCTTCCCGGCCAGCAGCAGGTGCGCCTCGCCGATGGCCTCGGACTGCGTGGGATGCGGATGGATCAGCCCGGCGACCGTCGATGCCGACGGCTGCAGCGCGTACAGCACCTGGGCCTCCGCGATCAGCTCGCTCACCCGGTCGCCGACCAGGTGGGTACCGACGACACGATCGCCGGTCGCCACGAGCTTCACCGCACCGCGGGTGCCGAGGATCGCCGATCGCCCGTTCCCAGTGAGGTCGTAGGTGACGGTGCGGACGGCGTCCGCGCCGTACCGGTCGACCGCTTGTGCCTCGGTCAGCCCGACCGACGCGACCTCCGGCGAGCTGTAGGTGACGCGTGGTACGCCGGCGTAGTCGATCGGTTCGACGGCGAGCCCGGCGAGGTGTTCCGCGGCCAGGATCCCCTCGGCGAACCCGGCGTGGGCCAGCTGCGGCGTGTTCAGCAGGTCGCCGACGGCGTACACCCCGGGCACCGACGTACGGCAGTACTCGTCGACGACGACGTGGCCGTCCCGGATGTCGACCGGCAGGCCTTGAGTGTTCGCCCGCCGCCCGACGGCCACCAGGAGCAGGTCTGCCTCTAACGTGGAACCGTCGTCCAGGGTCACGCGGACGCCGTCAGCGATCCGCTCCACCTCGGCCGCCCGCGACCCCAGCCGCAGACCGATCTTCCGCCGCCGGAACGCCCGCTCCAGCAGCTTCGAGCTCGCCTCGTCCTCGCTCGGCAGCAGCCGCGGCAACGCCTCGACGATCGTCACCGACGCGCCCAGCGACGTCCACGCGGACGCGAACTCGCAGCCGATCACGCCCCCGCCCAGCACGATCGCCGAACCGGGCACGACGTCCAGCGCCAGCGCGTCCTCGGACGTGAGCACGGCTCGGCCGTCCACGGTGATCCCCGGCGGCACCACCGGCGACGAGCCGGTGGCGAGCACGATCGCCGAACCGCGGTACTCCTCGTCGCCGACCCGCACCGTGTCCGGGGCGACCAGAAGCCCCTCCCCCGACACCACCGTGATGCCGCGAGCGGCGATCAGGCCCTGCAGGCCCTTCCAGTTCTTGGCGATCACCGCGTCCGTGTATTTCTGGACGCCGGCCGCGTCGACGCCGTCGAACGTGGCACGGATGCCCACGCCGGCGGCGCCGCGGGTGGCGTCCGCGACCTCACCGGCGTGCAGCAGCGCCTTGGTCGGGATGCACCCGCGGTGCAGGCAGGTGCCCCCGACCTTGTCCTTCTCGACGAGCGTGACCGTCCGACCCAGCTCGGCGGCGCGGAGGGCTGCGGCGTAGCCCCCGGATCCGCCGCCGAGCACGACCAGATCCGAGGAACTCACGCGACCTCGATGGTGGCGATCTCGGTTCCGACCGGGTAGACCTCCTCCGGCTCGGCGGTGCCGTGCCGGAGGATGCCGGACGCCGGTGCGGCGACCTCGTTCTCCACCTTGTCGGTGGCGACGACGTACAGCGGTTGCTCCTCCTCGACGGTCTGCCCGTCCTCGACGAGCCACTCCAGGAAGGTCACCTCCGTCGTGGCCATCGTGAGCTTCGGGACCTGGACGGGAACCTTCTGAGTCATCGGGCGTATCCCACGGTTGCGCGAACGGCCGATGCGATGCGCTCGGCACTGGGGTAGACGGCGGTCTCCAGCTCCTTGGCGGCCGGGATCGGCCGGAACCGTGCCCCGACGCGGGCCACCGGCGCCCGTAACTGGCCGAACAGGTCGGTGCTGATCCGAGCCGCGAGCTCGGCACCCGGCCCGGCGAACTCCACCGCGTAGTGCGCGACGACGGCCCGGCCGGTGCGGCCCACCGACTCCAGCACCGCGGGCACGTCGAGCGGAACCAGCGTGCGCAGGTCCAGCACCTCGACGTCGATGCCCTCGTCTTCCAGGGCCTTCGCGGCGTCCAGCGCGTCGTACACGCCGCGGCCGTAGGTGACGACCGTGACGTCCGAACCGGACCGCTTGACGTCGGCCTTGCCGAGCTCGACGACGTAGTCGCCGGTCGGGACCGGGCCGCGCTTGCCGTAGAGGATGTTCGTCTCGACGAACAGCACCGGGTCCGGGTCGAAGATCGCGGCCTTGAGCAGGCCCTTGGCGTCCGCGGGCGTGCTCGGGACGACGACCTTGATGCCCGGGATGTGCATGAACCAGGCCTCGAGCGACTGGGAGTGCGTGGCGCCCGAGCCCAGGCCGCCGAAGCTGGAGGTCCGGACCGTGATCGGGCACGGCGTCCGGCCGGCGGAGGTGAAGCGCGCCTTCGCCGCCAGGTTCACGATCTGGTCCACGGCGATGCCGATGAAGTCCATGATCATGATCTCGGCGACCGGGAGCTGGCCGTCGATCGCCGCGCCGATCGCCGCACCCGCGATCGCGGCCTCCGAGATCGGCGTGTCCAGGACCCGGTGCTTCCCGTGCTTGGTGGACAGCCCGCTGGTGACATGGCTGACGCCGCTGGCGGGGTCGGCGAGGTCCTCGCCGAGCAGGAAGACCCGCTCGTCGGCGGCCAGTGCCTCGTCCAGCGCCTCGTTCAGCGCGTTCAGCACGGACAGGGTCTTGGTACTGGGCTGCGCTTCGGTCGTGGCGCTCACGAGGGGATGCCCTCCATGTTCACGAAGACGTCCTGGTCGAGTTCGGCCAGGTCGGGGGCCTGCGCCGCGAGGACCTCGGCGAGCGCGGCGTCGACCTGCGCGGTGGCGTCCTGCTCGATCGCGGTGAGGTCGCTGTCCGACAGCAACCCGGCGTCGATCAACCGCTGCCGGTAGCGCGGGATCGGGTCCGCGTCCTTGGCCGCCTGCAGTTCGTCGGTAGGCATGTACTTCTGCTGGTCGCCGAAGTAGTGGCCCTCGAAGCGGAACGTGACCGCCTCGATGAACGTCGGTCCGCCGCCGGTGCGGGCGCGCTCGACCGCCGCGGTGACCGCGCGGTGCACGGCCTCGGGGTCGTTGCCGTCGACGCGCTCACCGGCCATCGCGTACGCCAGGCGCCGGTCGACGACCTGGTCGATGTTCATCGTCTCGCCGACCGGCGTCATCTCCGCCCAGAGGTTGTTCTGGCAGACGAAGACGACCGGCAGCTGCCAGGTCGAGGCGAGGTTCATGCCCTCGTGGAACGAGCCGGTGTTCGTCGCGCCGTCGCCGAAGTTGACCACCGCGACCCGGTCGCTGCCCTGCTGCTTCGCGGCCAGCGCCAGCCCCACGGCAACCGGTACGCCGGCGCCGACGATGCCGGTGGTCAGCGCGACGCCCTGCTCGGGCGCGGTGATGTGCATCGTCCCGCCCTTGCCCTTGGACGCGCCGATGCTCTTGCCGAGGATCTCCCCGAGGATCTCGGTGAGCGGCACGCCCTTGCCCACCAGGTCGTGGATGCCGCGGTAGGTCGTGACCAGCCGGTCGTCACGGCGCAGCGCCGCACCGACCCCGGCGGCGACCGCCTCCTGCCCGCGAGACGGCCAGATCACTGCGAAGAACTCGCCCCGCCCGATGCCCTTGCGCAACCGGGCGTCGACGGCCTGCGCCAGCGTCATCGTGGAGTACAGGCGCCGGGCCAGTTCGGTATCGATCGGTACTTCCGTAGTCGACGTCAATCTGCACTCCTCTTCGAGTACGGATGGCCGGAACCTAACATTTGTTCCGGTCACGCTAGCAACGGCTTCGGACAAGCCGCAAGGGTGCGGCCCTCGCCGCGAAGGCCGCACCCTGGTCGGCTCAACCAGAGACGACCTTGCCGCAGAGCGGCGAGGCCTTCGGCTCGGGCACAAAGGCGCTGCCCTCGAGCTTCAGGAAGTACTGGCACTGCTCGTCGGCTTCGATCGTGGTGAAGTCGCGCGGCGACGGGTAGAGCCCATCGGCGTCCCAGGTCTTGTCGGCCCGGAGGTCGGAGATGAACTTCGCCTGATCGGCGTCGCAGCCCGCGACCTCGAGGCCGTGCAGGAAGATGTCCGCGGTCATCCAGCCCATGGTCTGCGCGAAGCCGGGGATGCCGGACTTCGACCCGGCGTGGTCCTTCAGCGCCTTGGACATCCGCTCGGTGCCCTCGTTCTTCAGCTCGTTCGGAGCCCACCCGGTCGTGAACGTCACACCCTGGCCCGCCTGCACCGCCGGAGCGGATTCCAGCAGGTCGTTGCCGTAACCGGTGGCCGAAACGACGGCCTTCGGCGTGTAGCCGGCCTGCTTGAGCCCGGCCACGATCGCGAACGACGTGTCCGGGTTGATGCCGAACTGCACGACGTCGGACTTCGACTGGATGATGCCGAGCACGATCGCGCCGACGTCGGTGCTGCCGAACGGCACCGTGGTGTTGACGTAGCCGCGCTTGAGGCCCGCCTGCTCGGCCGACCGCAGCGACGCCTCGAGGCCCTGCTGGGAGCTCGGGCTCTCGTAGGCCACGCCCGCGACCTTGGTCCCGCCGACGCTCTTCAGGTAGTCGCCGGCCGTCGTGTAGGTCTTCGAGTAGTTCGGCACCGGGATGGCCGGGAACAGGTTGTTCTTCGTGTTCTGCCATTCCTTGGCACCGTCGAAGCCACCGCCGATGATCGGCGTGCCCTTGGCGGCCGTGGTCAGGTACGGGGTCGCGCCGTAGAAGAACGAGCTCACCGCGAGCACGGTGTAGACCTTGTCCTGCTGGATGAGCTTTTGCGACGCGGTCAGCGCACCCTGCGCGTTGGACTGGTCGTCGGCCTTGACGGTCTCGAACTTCTTGTCAGCGCACTTGCCGCCGTCCTCCTCGTACGCGGCGAGCCGGGCCTCCGCGCCCGACACCGTGCCCTTGAACGCCGCGCTGTTCGGGCCGCTCAGCGACGTCAGAATGCCTACTTTGACGGTGTCGCCGGGGGTGCTGCTGCCGCCACCGTCACCGCACGCCGCGACCACGAGCGCAACCGCGCAGGCTGCTCCGATCGCGGCGATGCCTCTTCCGCGCATGCTCCACCTCGTCCTCTCTGACATTTGTGGAAACGTCGAAATTTTGCCGACCACAGACACTGCGGTCGATAACGCCCGCCTCGGAGGCCTTAGCGCCTTCCCGCACGTCTGCTACGGGACGCATGGGGGCCGCAATCATTTCTAAGGATTGAAAAATTTACAAGCGTTGACGCACATCACATTGCTGCAGCACTCTGTGATGGATCCGCTGCGTGGGAGCCCGCACGACGCAGTGCTCCCGTCCCATGTGCTTGGAGGCTCCGTGCTCTCCTATGTCCTCGCCGGGCTGGCCCTCGGCTCCATCTACGCCATCGCGGCCGGCTCGCTCGTGGTCACCTACGTGGCGTCCGGCATCTTCAGCCTCGCGTTCGCCGCGATGGCCTTCACCGTCGCGCGGGTGTACTACGCGCTCAACACCGAAGCCGGCTGGCCGATCCTCCCCTCGGCCGTCGTCGCGCTCCTGGTGTTCGCACCGATCTTCGGTGCGGCCCTGTACTGGCTCCTCTTCCGGCATCTCCGCCAGCGTTCGATGCTGGTGAAGCTGATGGCGACGATGGGCCTGTCGGTCGCGCTCCCGCCGCTGGTGGAGCTGATCATGGGGCACCTCACGAGCGTCACCGCCCCGGGCTTGGCACCTCGTCCACTCGCGACGTGGCACCCGTTCGGCGCCGTGCTCAACGCCGATCAGCTGGTGGCCTACCTCGGCCTCGCCGTGGTCCTGCTGATCGGCGTCGGCGTACTGCGCTTCACCGACGTCGGGCTGAAGGTGCGCGCGCTGGTCGACTCGGAGGCGCTCACCGGCCTCTCCGGCACCAGCCCCGGCCAGGTCTCGCTCGGCGTCTGGGCCGCGAGCGCGACGCTCGCCGGCCTGGCGGGCATCCTGATCGCCCCGACCGCCGGTCTCTCCGCGGAGGGCATGACCGTGCTCATGTCCGCGGCGTTCGCCGCGGTCGTCGCCGCCCGCCTGCGCAGCCTCCCGATCGCGGTCAGCGTCGCGCTGCTCATGGGTCTGGTGACGACCGTGATCCAGAAGTACTTGGACCCGGAGAGCCCGTTCACCGCCGCGGTCGTACCCAGCGTCCCGTTCGCGTTCATGCTGGTGTTCCTGCTGTACTACGCCGCCCGTGGGCAGGCGGGCGACACCACCGCCGGTGGCGCGCTCGACCGCGCGATCAGCGTCCAGGACGAGACCCCGGCGGCACCGGTCACGGCCGGGAAGTCACGGCTGAGCCGGTTCGGTCCCGGCCTGATCCCGACGGTCGTGTTCGTCGCGATCGTGGCCGCGCTGCCGCTGACGCTGAGCGAGTACTGGGCGGGCCTGGCCGCAGCGGGCATCGCGCTGGCGATCGCGCTGCTCTCCTACACGCTGGTGACCGGCGAGGGCGGCATGGTCTGGCTCTGTCAGATCACGTTCGCCGGGCTGGGCGCCGTGCTCTCCGCCGAGCTGACGACCTACCAGGGCTGGCCGCCGCTGCTCGCGGTCGTCGCCGCCGCGATCGTCGTGGTTCCGCTCGGCGTCATTCTCGGCGTGCTGACGATCCGGCTGGGCAACCTGTACGTGGCGCTGGTGACGCTGGCGTTCGGCCTGCTGGTCCAGACGCTGGTCTTCACCAGGGACCGGTTCTACAACTTCGGGTCGGGCCAGCCGATGCCCCGCCCGTCGTGGGCGGTGGACAACCAGACGTTCGCGCTGCTGACGCTCGGCGCGTTCCTCCTCCTCGGCCTCGTCGTGCTCAACCTTCGGCGGTCGACGGCGGGCCTCGCGATGAGCGCGGTGCGGTGGAGCGAGAACGGCTCCCGGACGCTCGGCATCAGCGTCGTCCAGGCGAAGGTGCTGGTCTCCGGCGTGGCGTCGTTCGTCGCCGCGGTGGGTGGCGGGTTCCTCGCGATGAACTTCCAGTCGTCGCTGCCCGACTCGTTCGCCCCGTTCCTGGGCCTGGTCTGGCTCGCGGTCCTGGTGACGCTCGGCTCGCGATCGATCATGGCCGCGCTCGCCGCCGGGCTGCTGTTCTACCTGATGCCCGGCCTGTTCTCGACGTACCTGCCGTCCGACCTGGCCGGGGTCCCGGTCATCCTGTTCGGTCTCGGTGCGATCGCGCTGGCCAACCACCCGGAGGGCGCGGTCGCCCAGAACGGCGCCGCGATCGCCCGGCTGGTGGCCCGGTTTCGCACCGGCCGGACCCCGGTGATGGCGTACGCCAAGGCAGAGGAGCGAGCATGACCACTGCAGTAGAGGCACCGCCCCGCCTGGCGGCGCGCGGCGTCACGGTTCGTTTCGGTGGGCTGGTCGCCCTCAGTGAGGTGGACGTCGAGGTACCGGCGCAGTCGATCGTCGGGCTGGTCGGGCCGAACGGCGCCGGGAAAAGCACGCTGTTCGGCGTCCTGTCCGGGCTGCTCAAGCCCACCGCAGGCACCGTGCTGATGGACGACGAGGACGTGACAGCCGCGACGCCCCAGGCCCGCGCCCGCCGCGGCCTGGCCAGGACGTTCCAGCACCCGGAGCTGTTCTCCACGCTCACCGTCCGGGAGCACATCGTCCTCGGTTACCGGATGCGGCACAGCAAGAGCCGCCTCTGGACCGACCTCCTCACCGGCGGCGGTTTCCGCCGCCCGCCGGCGGCCGAGACCGAACGGGTCGACGCGCTCGTCGACGCGCTGCACCTCGGGAGCGTGCAGCACGCGCCCGCGGCCGGGCTGCCGCTCGGCACCAGCCGGCTGGTCGAGGTGGCTCGCGCGCTCGCCGTCGACCCGCGTGTGCTGCTGCTCGACGAGCCGTCCTCCGGCCTGGACGTGCGGGAGACCGAGGAGCTCGCGACCACGCTGCGGGAGCTGGTCGCCGACCACGGCGTCTCATTGCTGCTGGTCGAGCACGACGTGCCGCTGGTCCTCGGGATGTGCGACCGGGTGCACGTCCTGGACTTCGGTGTGCTGATCGCCGCGGGCACCCCGGCCGAGATCCGGGACGACCCGGCGGTGCGCGCGGCTTATCTCGGTACGGCGCTCGACGACGAACAGGAGCAGGCATGAGCGAAACCCTGCAGGTCAGTGACCTCTCGGTGCGGTACGGCGCCGCGCAGGCGCTGGCCGAGGTCTCGTTCGAGATCCCGCCGAACAGCGCGCTGGCCGTGCTCGGGCCCAACGGCGCGGGCAAGAGCACGCTGGCCCGCGCGCTGTCCGGCCTGGTGCCGAAGGCCGGGGGCACGGTCCGCTTCGGCGACCGCGACCTCACCAAGCTGTCCCCCGCGAAGGTGCGGCGGGCCGGCCTGGTCCACCTGCCCGAGGGCCGCGGGGTGTTCCCCGGCCTCACCGTGCTGGAGAACCTCCGGATGGGGCTGGCGGTCGACAAGGGACGCCGCGCGGAGGGGCTGGACCGCGCGTTCACGCTGTTCCCGGTCCTCGGCGAGCGGCGTCGGCAGCTCGCCGGGACGCTGTCCGGCGGCGAGCAGCAGATGCTCTCGCTCGCCCGCGCGCTGATGATCGAGCCGAAGCTGGTGATCGCCGACGAGATGTCGCTCGGCCTGGCCCCGAAGCTCGTCGACCTGATCTTCGAGAGCCTGGGACGTGCCCGGTCGGCCGGGGTGTCGGTGCTGCTCATCGAGCAGTTCGCCGGGCGGGCGCTGGACTTCGCCGACCAGTGCCTGATCCTGCAGCGCGGCCGGACGTCCTGGTCGGGCCCGGCGGACGCGGCGGGCGAGGAACTGCTCCACCGGTACCTGGGCGAGGCGACCGCGGCCTGATCCGGTCAGATCCGGCCGTCGCCTGCCGACGAGACGAGGGGAGTGCGCCTCGGCGACGGGTGACGAAAGGCAGCGACATGCGATTCCGGCGGTCCGGTCGGGGGCGCGCACGCTCCCCCGCCGGTGCCATCGGTCCCGCCGCGCCGGAGCCGACCGCCGCCGAGGCGCTGCTGCGGCGACGCCGGTCCACCGAGATCACCGGCATCGGCGTCGGCGCCGTGGGGCTCGTCATGGTTTTGATCAGCTGGGCGGTTCGGGGGTACCTGCCACCCGAGCTGGAGCGAGCGGCCCCGCTCAGCGTCGCGTCTTTCGGGCCGCTCACGCTCGCGGTCTGCGCCGCGGGTGTGCTTGCGGTGCGGTTCGCCGGAAACACCCGCCGGTACCAGCAGGTCGGCGTCCTGCAGATCGGGCTGAGCGTGGGCGCCGTCCTCGCCGCGGGCATCGTGTTGCCGGTGACCAGCCGGGCCGCGGGCGCCTGCCTGGTGGTCCTGCCGATCCTGGTGGCCGGAATCCGGTTCGGTCGCCGGGGTGCGGTGTTCACGTGGATGTGCGGTGTGACCGGGTACGCCTCGGTCTCCGGGATCCTCGCCGCGACGGCCGAACACCACACCCGCGTCGGCCCGGCTGCCGAGGCGTCGATCACCGGGTTCGTGTTCGCTGCCGTGCTCGGCTTCTTCGTCGCCTGGACGATCGGCAACCAGACCGCCGCCGTCGACCGGCAGGTCGCGGCGCTGGCCGCCGCCCAGGACGCGCTGCAGTACCAGGCGACCCACGACGCGCTCACCGGGCTGGCGAACCGCGCGCTGCTCTACAGCCGGGACGCCGCCCTGCAGGGGAACGGTGCGCTGCTCGGGATCGACCTGGACGGGTTCAAGGGCGTCAACGACACCTACGGGCACGCGACCGGCGACGCGGTGCTGCGGACCGTCGCGTCCCGCCTGCGCACGTGTGTCGGGACGGACGACCTCGTGGTCCGGACGGGCGGCGACGAGTTCGTCATCGTGCTGCGGGGAGCCGACCGGGACGCGGCCGAGGCCGCCGCCCACCGCGTCCGCACCGCGCTCACCGGGCCGGTGCCGACCGACGACGGCCCGCTGCGGATCGGGGTCAGCGTCGGTGTCGCGGTCACGTCCGGCCCGGGGCCCTGGGACGTCGACGCGCTGGCCGCGCAGGCGGACGCCCGGATGTACGCGGAGAAGGCCGCGCACCGGCGTTGAGCCGGGACTTCAACACTGTGTGGAGATGATCTACAGTTTGTTGACGTGACAGAAAACCTCGTAGACCTCCCCGCGATCGAGGCTGCGGCGCGCCTCATCGAGGGCGACGTCGTCCGTACCCCGACGGTGCCGAGCACCGGCCTGAGCGAACTGCTCGGGGTACCGGTCACCGCGAAGCTCGAACTGCTGCAGCGCACCGGGTCGTTCAAGGTCCGTGGCGCGGCCGCGAAGCTGCGGCTGCTCGACGACGCCGAGCGCGTCGCGGGTGTGGTCGCGGTGAGCGGCGGCAACCACGGCATCGCGGTCGCGGCGATGGCCGATTCACTCGGCGTCAAGGCGACGATCGTGATGCCGCGCTCCGCTCCCCGCCGCGCGGTCGAACTCGCCGAGCGGCACGGCGCCACCGTCCAGCTCACCACCGACGTGACCGAAGCGTTCGCGCTCGGCGGGCGCCTGCGCGCCGAGGGTTTGACGCTGATCCACCCGTTCGACGATCCGGACGTCGTGGCCGGTCAGGGCACCGTCGGCCGGGAGCTGGCGCAGGACGCCGGTGCGCTGACCGACGTCCTGGTGAGCATCGGTGGCGGTGGGCTGATCAGCGGGATCGCCGCGGCGATCCGCGCGCTGCGGCCGGGCGTCCGGATCTGGGGTGTGGAGACCGCGGGGTCGGACGCGATGGCGCGGGCGCTCGCGGCGGGTGGTCCGATACCGATCGTGCCGACGTCGATCGTCACCACGCTCTCCCCGCCCGCCGTCGCGCCGCTGACCTACGCGCACGTGCGCGCGCTGGTCGACGACGTCCTGGTGGTCACCGACGCCGAGGCGGTCCGCGGGACGCTGGAGATCGCCGAAGCCGCGAAGGTCTGGACCGAGCCGGCCGCCGGGTGCCTGCTCCCCGCGGCCCGGCGGGTCGTCGAGCAGGCCGGCGGTGACTGCCGCCTCGGGCTCGTGCTCTGCGGTGGTAACGCGACCGTGGCGGACGTGCTGGCCTGGGCTTCCCGGTTCGGCGTCGATGTCAGCTGAGGCGCCCGGCCCGGCTGAGACGCCCCGGTCGGCTGACTCGTGGGCCACGCCGGAGTTCGCGGCCGCCGCCGCCCGGGTGGTGGACGCGTACCGGCCGCTGGTCGAACCACTGGCGCAGGCCGTCGGACCCGGCGTCGAGGTCGTCCTGCACGACCTGAGCAAGCTGCCGAACTCGGTGGTCGCGATCGCCGGGGGCCTGAGCGGCCGCACGGTCGGCGCACCGGCCACCGACCTCGGGCTACGCCTGCTGATGCAGGACGATCCGCCGGAGAGCATCATCGGGTACCGCACCGAACTGCCCGGCGGCATCGTCTGCCGCTCCTCCACGATCTTCCTGCGAGGCGAGGGTTCCGGCGGGATCGACGCCCACCGCCCGGTCGCCGCGCTCTGCCTCAACCGGGACATCGGTCAGCTCGTCGCGGCCCGTGACCTGCTCACCGCGCTGGTCGACACCCCGGCGGTGAGCGGGCACGACCGGACCGAGACGTTCTACGCGTCGGTCGAGAACCTCACCGAGGACCTGCTGCGCCGCGCGATCGCGACCGTCGGCGTCGATGTGGCCGCGATGTCCAAGGCGGACAAGACCCGGGTCGTCAAGGACCTGGAGAGCCGGGGCTTCTTCCTGATCAAGGAGTCGGTCGAAATCGCCGCCAAAGCGCTCGGCGTGAGCCGATACACGATTTACAACTATCTGAACGACTGACGACCGACGGCCTCCTGACCCGGCCCGGGGTGACAATCGAACCGTGCCGGAACCGCCGTCCCCCCACCGCCGCTACGGCCTGCTGGCCGCGCTCGTCGCCGCGGCCGCGGCCGTGACCGCGTCGGTCGCCCTCTTCGCCCCCGACCCGAAGCCGGCGCCGGAGGACCCCGACCCCCAGCCGGTCCGGTGGAGCGCGACCGCGAACCAGGTCGCGTTCGCCGACGAACAGCACGGCTGGGCGCTGACGCCGCGCTGCGGCGCTCCGACCCGCTGCGACCCCCGGTTCTGGCGGACGCTCGACGGCGGCGCGACCTGGGAAGAAACCGCGTTGCCCGTCGACGAGCTGGGACGCGACACCGGCGTCCACCTGATCGCGGTCGGACCACGCACGGTCACCGTGGAAGCCGGCAGGCGCCGCTGGCTGAGCACGGACAGCGGGGCCACCTGGCGGCGAGGTCTCGCCGTCGACGCGCTCCGCGCGCCGGGGACGCCGCCCGCGGGGGTCCGGCTGCGGACGACGTCGGGCACCCGGGCGGACCAGCAGCAGAAGACCCGGCCGCCGCGCCTGCTCGCCTGGTACGCGCCGGACTCCGGACAGCCGACGGCCTTTCCCGACCAGCCCTCCTGGCAGCCGATCTCGGTCTCCGCCGCCCGGGACGGCAGCGTCTGGGCGACCGGCGGCAACGCCCAGGTCGCGGTGTGGGCGGGCCGCTGGCAGCTGGTGACGCCGGTGCTCCCACCGCCGCCCCGGACGTTCGTGCAGGTCGCCGCCGTCGACCGGCTGACGGCCTACCTGCTGGTCTTCGGAGCGGACGAGGAGAGCCTGCTCCGCCCGACCGCGATCTCGCTCACCACCGACGGCGGCCGCACCTGGCAGCTGCGGTCGCTCCGCGGTTCGACGCTGCGCGGCAGCCGGGACGCCGCAGCGGTCAACGGCAGGCTGGTGGTCGTCGACTCGCACGGCGGGGTGCAGATCCTCGTCCCGGGCCGGAAGCTGGCCGCACCGTACGCCGTCGAGGAGGTCCCGGCGCTGTGGGCACTGGACTCCACCGGCGGCCGGCTACTCGGCACCGGCATGCAGGACGGCCGCTACTGGACGACGACCGACGGCGAGAAGTGGGCGCAGCTGCGTCTCCCGGCCTGAAGCGCCCTACACCCGGCGCCAGGCGTCCTCCGCGCCCGCACCGGGGGTGACGAGCCCGCGCCGCTGCAGGTGGACGAGGTGCGCGTAGGTCTCGCCGATCGCGGACCGGCGGATGAAGCCGCGGTTCTGCTCCCACGGTCGTGACCAGGTGAGCTGCGCGGCCACCTGCGCCGTCGTCGGGCCGTCCCCGGCGTCCAGCCTCGCGAGGATCTCGTCCAGCCGCTGCTCGTGGTGGCGGAGGAGCTGCCGGACCCGCGCCGGAAGCCCGGCGAACCGGTACTCGTGAGCGGGCAGCACCTCGGCGACGTCGAGGTCGCCGAGCAGCGCCAGCGAGTCCAAGAACTGGCCGAGCGTGTCCTCGTCACCGAGCGGGGACGAGGAGATGTTCGGGCTGATCCGGGGCAGCACGTGGTCACCGGTCAGCAGGACGTCGTGGTCGGAGTGGGCCAGGCAGATGTGCCCCGGCGTGTGGCCGGGCGTCCAGACCACACGCAGCGGCGTGCCCGCCCCCATCGGCCGGTCACCGTCCTCGAGCAGCACGTCGACCTCGCCCTGCTCCCAGAGCGGGCCCTCGGCGTCCACCGGCGGCAGCATCTCGGGCTGCTCCTCATCCGGGACGCCCCGGCGGCGGAGCCACTCCCGGTCGGTGTCGACGAAGTTCTCGATCGAGGAGAACGAGCGGAGCACGGTCGCGTCCAGACGGTGCATCGCCACCCGGGCGCCCGAGACCTCGCGGACCCGGCCGGCCAGTCCGAAGTGGTCGCCGTGGAAGTGGGTGACGATCACGGTGTCGATGTCCGCGAGCTCGTGCCCGGTCTCCCGGACGCCGTCCACCAAGCCCTGCCAGGCGTCCTCGCTCGGCCAGCCGGTGTCGACCAGCGCCAGCCCGCTCTTCGTCTCGATCAGGTAGGTGAGCACGTACCGCAGCGGGTTGTGCGGCATGGCCGTGGGCACCGACCACAGGCCGGGACGGACCCGCTCGACCGGCGGGAGGATCCGGTCGCGCCAGGCCAGCTGCTGCGCGGTCCCGGTCACCGTGATCGCGTCGCCGGCCGGAGTGGTTGTCTCAGTCACCCAGCCAGCCGAACATACGGTAAGGATTACGACAACGAGATCTGGGTCACCGCGGGATCACCGGGAAGGCAGCCCGGCCAGCAGCAGGACGACGCCGGTCGTGGCGGCCACCCGGTCGGTGGAGATCTCCTTG